>NZ_JBXPIZ010000003.1:0-509250 GCF_056863265.1 Parviterribacter multiflagellatus | reverse complement strand
GCGGCCTCCAGCTCCGCCGCCGTCGCGTCGCCCGCCGCCGCGAGGTGCGCCGCCCGCGCCGCGGCGTCCGGCGCCGTCGCCGCCAGCGCGCGATGGGCCGCCGCGCCGGCCTGGCCGGCAGCTCCGCCGGCCACCTCGACGCCCGCCTCGCGCACGACCAGCAGGCCCTCGCGCTCGGGTGCGTCGAGCGCCTCCGCGGGCAGCCCGAGCAGCCCGAGCGCCGCGAGCAGCCACTCCACGCTCCCCCGCCCCATCGCCGCCGCGACGCCGAGCGCCTGCCGCTCCTCCGGCGTCAGGGCGGCCGCGGGCGCTTCCAGCAGCCGCACGAGCGGCGAGCGCCCCGCGCGCTCCTCCGCGGTGAGGCTCGCGTCCAGCTCCGTCCCGGCGAGCACGAGCGCGGCCCGCGGCACCGCCAGCCGCCGCATCGCCAGCAGCAGCGCGTCACGCGACGGCGCGTCCGCTCGCTCCAGCGCGTCCACCAGCGCCACGACCGGCCGCTCCGCCGCCAGCTCGCCCAGCAGCCCGAGCAGCGCGAACCCGACCACGGCACGCTCGGCCTCCCGCCCGGCCAGCGCGGCGGTCAGCGCCGCGCCGTGGTCGCCGAGCAGCGCGCGCAGCGTCGCGTACGGCCCCCCACCGTCGCCGCGTGCCCGCAGCACCAGGCAGCCGTTCGCCGCGGCCGCGACCCCGTCGAGCGCCGCCCGCCGCGCCGGCGCGGCGCCGCCGAGGAGCAGCAGCGCGACGTGCCCGCCCGCGCGGACCGCGTCGAGGCCGGGCGCGGGGTCGTGCGGGGCGGTCGCCACGCCGCCAGTCTGGCGGACGGGTGAGTGAACCGGCCATTTGCGGGGCACTTGCGCTTGATCGGCCTGGCAGACTGGGCCGCGAGACAGCGACCTAGGGAGGCCGCGGGATGCCCCGGAAGATCGATGCAGGAGAGCTGGTCGCCGCGCTCGGCGGACTGCTCGTGTTCGTCGCCCTGTTCCTCGAGTGGTTCGGGCCGGCGACGGGCTGGCAGGTGTTCGAGTCGCTCGACCTCGTCCTCGCCGGGCTCGCGCTCGCGGCGATCGCGACGGGCGGCGCCGCGCTCGGCGCGGTCGGCGGCCTGGGGCCGCGGGCGCTCCTCCCGGTCGGCCTGCTCATGCTGGTGGTCATCGTCGTCCAGCTCGTCGAGCCGCCGCCGGTCGTCCCGGACGACCTCGACGTCGGCACCGGCGCGTGGCTCGCGCTGGCCGGCTCGCTCCTCGTCGTCGCGGGCGGCGTCCTGCGCGTCGCGGACATCGACGTGACCGTCAGCGTCGGCGCGCGCGACACCCGTCGCCGCGTCGCCGCCGTCGACCGCCGCCCGACCGCGCCTGCCGCCCCCGCCGCCCCCGCGCCGGAGGAGCCGGCCGCCCCCAAGCGCTCCGTGCGCTTCACCGGCCCCGCCTCGCCCGACCCCGAGGCGACGCAGCCGTTCGCGCCAGTCGAACCTTCCGCCCGCGACAGCGACAAGGACTCGTGACGTCACGTCCGAAGACCGTGGGAACGTGAGCCAGGGCGGCGAGTTCGAGGTCCTCCGCTTCGAGGCGGTTCCCGCGACGGGCGAGATCGCCGTCGTGGAGCTGGCCGGCGCGTTCGCGGGGCCGGTGCCGGCGCGTGCGCCGGTGCTCGTGGTCGAGCACGCCGGCAGCACGCTGGAGACCCCCGCCGTCGCGCGCAGCGAGGAGCCATGGGGCGCGAGCTTCGCGGTGCCGCTCGCGACCGCGCTCTCCGGCAGCGCCCGGTACGGCCTGGCGTTCGGCCGCGGCCCGCTGATCGGGCTGCCCGCGCCGCACGTCGCGTCCGGGCCGGAGGAGGACCGCTACGTCCGCCTCGCGCGGCAGGCCAACGAGCTGCGCCACACGATCTCCCAGCAGGCGATCGTCGTCGCCGAGGCCGAGGCGCACGAGACCGCGGTCGCCGAGGAGCACGCCCGCGTGCAGGCCGAGCTCGTCGCCGCGCACGGCGAGGTCCAGGCCGAGCTCGAGGCGGTGCGTGCCGAGCTGGAGCGTGTCACCTCCGCCCGCGACGCCGCCGAGCAGACCGCCGCCGCGGCGCGTGACCAGCGCACGTCCGCCGAGGCCAACGCCGCCGCGGCCCGCGACGAGCTGACCCAGGCGCGCGAGGAGCTGCGCACCACCGAGGAGCGCGCGACGGCCGCCGAGCGCGAGCGGGCCGCGCTGCGCGCCCGCGCCGAGTCCGCCGAGCGCGCCGCCGCGGAGCTGCGCGAGCAGGTCACCACGCACGAGGGCCGCGCCGGCGAGCTGCAGGCCGAGCTGGTCGCGGCCGAGGACGAGATCCGCGTCGCGCGCCGCGAGCTGCGCGACACGAGGGCGCGACTGGAGGCCGTCCTGCGCGAGCAGAAGCACGCCGCCGTCCCCGCCCGCCGCGGCCACGTGGTCGAGGAGGCGCACGAGGACGAGGAGCCGCCGGCGAGCAACGGCGTCGCGCCCGCGGCCCGCTTCGAGCGCACCGAGACGGTGGAGCCCGAGCCGGAGACCGCGACGCACGACGACGCCGACGACCCCGACGACGCCGAACACGCCGAGGACGCTGTCGACGACACCGCTGAGACGCAGGTCGCGGCGATCGCCGAGCCGCCGAAGCCGAAGAAGACCGTCCGCATCATCGACCCCGAGACCGGCGACGGCCCGGCACTCGACCCGGCCGCGGTGGGCGCCGGCTACATCCGTCCGGCCGAGACGACGCCGGGCGGGCTCACGCCCGCCCGGATCGCCGTCGGTCTGGTGCTGCTCCTGCTGGTCGCGGTCCTCGTCGCGATCCTGCTCGGCGCCTCGTTCGTCTGACGCCTAGCGGGGCAACCGGGGAGCGATGATCCGGTACGCCTTCAGCCCGAGGCCCAGGCGCTCGCGGTCCTCGGACTGCATCGGGTCGAGGTTCGTCAGCTCCTTCACCCGCTCCAGCCGGTAGGCGACCGTGTGGCGGTGCGCGTAGATCGCGGCCGCCGTCGCGTTCATGTTGCAGTTCTGCTCGAGGTACGCCTCGAGCGTCCCCACCAGGTCGGTCCGGTACTGGTCGTCGTACCGCACGATCGGCGCCACGGTGTCCTCGAAGAACGACCGCACCTCCTCGGGGTGCGACGCGAGCACCCGGAAGAGCAGCCGGTACGTGCCGGTGCCGATGTCCTCGGCGATCGGCGCGTCCGACTGGCGCAGCACGTCGAGGACCAGCTCGGCCTCCTGGATCGCGCGCGGCAGGTCGGCCGGGTCGGCGTAGAAGCTCGAGAGCCCCACCGTCCCGTGCCGCTGCAGCCGCGTGGCCAGGCGCCGCGCCGTCGCCAGCGTGTCCTCCGGCGCGTCGTCGCCGCCGTTCGCGGGGAGGAGGGCGTACACGCGCCCGTCCATGTGCTGGGCCAGGGCGCCCGGCACCTCCCCCGCGATCGTCGCCACGACGTGCCGCGGACGGTCGGTCGACAGCTCGGCGCAGAGGATCACCGCGCCGCGCGACAGGTCGCAGCCCAGCCGGGCCGCGCGCCGCACGATGTCCCGCGGCTCGATCTCGGGCCGCGAGCGCAGGTCCTCCAGGAACGAGCCCCGGACGTTCTGCTCGACCTCCTCCTTGGCCTGCTCGACCGCGACGTCGGTCATCGACGCCACCGCCGCCAGGTGGAGGAACTCCTTGGCCTCGGCTGCCGCCGGCTCTGCCCCGCCCAGCAACGCCACCACCCCGAGCAGCTCCTCGCCCGAGACGATCGGCGCCTCGGCGAGCACGCCGTCCGGGACCTGCGCGGGCCGCCCCCGGGCCCGCTCGGTCACGTACCTGCGGAGCGGGACGAGCGCGGCCGCGGCCGGCTCCCCGTCGCCCTGCTGCGGCGAGACCACCGCGACGTCGTGCCGGGGCACGACGATCGCGACCGGTCCGCCCACGGCCTCGGATGCGAGCTCCGCCACCCGCTCGAGCCCCTCGCCGCCGAGGACCGCATCCACCATCCGCAGGTGGACGGCCCTCAGGCGCTCGACGAGTCCGAGCGGGGCGACACCCTCCGGGTCCGGCTTCGGCATCGCCCCGCCCATCATGCGCTAGGCGGGTGCCGCGGCGCCCGGGTGCGCCTGCAGCACTTCCTCGCCGGACTCGCCGGTCCGGACGCGGTAGGCCTCGTCCACCGGGGCGACGAACACCTTGCCGTCGCCGACGGCGCCCGTGCGGGCGTGCTTGAGGATCGTGTCCACGATCGTCTGCACGTCCTTCGAGGCGACGACGCACTCCAGCTTGATCTTCGGCCGAAGGTAGTTCGTGACCTCAGCGCCGCGGTAGCGCTCGGTGATGCCCTTCTGGCGCCCGGAGCCCTTCACCTCGCTGATCGAGAGGCTGGGGAAGCCGAGCTCGAGGAGCTCGGCCCGGATGGGCTCGAACGCCTCGTGGCGGATGTACGCGCTGACCAGCTTCACGTTGCCGGGACCTCCTGAGTCGAGTAGGACGGAGCCGGGATCTTGGCGGTCGGGGCGGCCCCGTAGCCCTCCAGCTCCGACTGGGGGATGAACTGCTCGGGGTACCCGTACATGCCGTGCTCGGAGATGTCCAGGCCGGCCACCTCGTCCTCCTCGCTGACGCGGAGGCCGATGGTCGCCTTGATCGCCAGGAAGACGATCGACGAGGAGACGAAGACGAAGGCGAAGATGACGACGACCGCGACGACCTGCGTCGCCAGCTGCGAGAGGCCGCCGCCGTAGAAGAGGCCCTCGGTGCCGATGCCGTTCGTCGCCGCCAGGCGGTCGGAGGTGAACAGACCGCACGCCAGCGTGCCCCAGATGCCGGCGAGGCCGTGCGCGGAGAGCGCGCCCACCGGATCGTCGAGGCGCAGCCGGTCGAACATCAGGACGCCGCCGACGACGATGAAGCCGCCGATGAGGCCGATGATCGGAGCCGCCCAGAACTCTACGTAGCCGGACGGGGCGGTGATCGCGACGAGGCCGGCGATCGCGCCGTTGCCGATCATGCCGACGTCCAACGTCTTCAGCAGGACCTGGGCCATGATGAAGGCGCCGATGACGCCGCCCGCGGCACCCAGGTTCGTCACCGCGACGACCTCGGCGAACCGGTTGTCGCCGGTGCCCAGCGTGGACGCGCCGTTGAAGCCGAACCAGCCGAGCCAGAGGATCAGGACGCCGAGGCCGAACAGCGGCATGTTGTGGCCCGGGATCGCGCGCGGCTTGCCGTCAGGGCCGTACTTGCCCTTGCGCGGCCCGAGGAAGACGAGCGCCGCGAGGGCGGCCGTCGCACCGGTGAGGTGGACGATCGAGGAGCCGGCGAAGTCCTGGACGCCGTCGGAGAACTCGGCCAGCCAGCCCGCGCCCCACGCCCAGTGGGAGACGAGCGGGTAGATCACGCCCGCGAAGACGATGGCGAACGGGACGTACGCCGCGAACTTCATGCGCTCGAGCGTCGTGCCCCACACGATCGCCAGCGAGACCGCGGCGAACATGAACTGGAAGATGAAGAAGCCTGTCTGCGCCCCGTCGGCCTCGGTACCGGCGACTTCACGACCGAACTGGAAGAGCCAGCCGCTGTCACCAGCGAGGGCGCCGTCGCCGCCGAACGCGAAG
Organism: Parviterribacter multiflagellatus; assembly: GCF_056863265.1. Lineage (NCBI taxonomy): Bacteria > Bacillati > Actinomycetota > Thermoleophilia > Solirubrobacterales > Parviterribacteraceae > Parviterribacter > Parviterribacter multiflagellatus. The sequence goes on along the minus strand of NZ_JBXPIZ010000003.1, from coordinate 503,668 downwards.
CCGAAGCCGATGGCCCAGTAGGCGATCGCCGCGATCGAGAAGTTCACGAGGATCTTCGCGATCCCCATGCCCGCGTTCTTGCCGCGCGAGAAGCCGATCTCCAGGAACGCGAAGCCCGCCTGCATGAAGAAGACGAGGCAGGCGCCGATGATGATCCAGAGCGTGTTGAGCTCGCCGATGGTCAGCGGCAGCTGCTCCTGGACGTTGATGGCTTCGTCCTGGGCGAAGGCCAAGGAGGGGAGGGCGAGGGACGCGAGCACCGCCAGCGGCACCGCTCTCGTGAGACGTGTTGAGCGCATGGCAGCATCCTGCGCCGCCGCGGCCGGCCGATCCTCATCCCGGTGTCGGAACATCGGGAGGGCCCGTTTGTCCACTCGGTCGAGGGGTCTGACATCAGGGCGAAACCGAAGCCTCGACGTTTCGCCACGTGTACAAGGAGTCCTTGTACACGCGGACATAGGCTGCCGTTCATGCCTCCGACCAAGCTCCGTCAGCCCAACGTGACGGCCGCGCAGTGGACTGCGAACGGCTCGTCGCTGGGCGCCGTCGATCTGACCGCTCCCGGAAACCAGGTGTTCGGCGCGAACGTGTTCTCGCCCGCCGAGCAGCGCCAGCGTCTCCCCAAGGACGTCTACAAGCGCCTGCAGCAGACCCTCGATCGCGGCCAGCCGCTCGACCCGTCCCTCGCGGACGCCGTCGCGGCCGCGATGAAGGACTGGGCGCTCGAGAAGGGCGCCACGCACTACACGCACTGGTTCCAGCCGCTGACGGGCCTCACGGCCGAGAAGCACGATTCCTTCTACAACCCGACCGGCGAGGGCACCGCGCTGGCCGAGTTCTCCGGCAAGGAGCTCATCCAGGGCGAGCCGGACGCGTCCTCGTTCCCGACCGGCGGCATCCGCGCGACGTTCGAGGCCCGCGGCTACACCGCGTGGGACCCGACCTCCCCCGCGTTCATCCTCGAGAACCCGAACGGCGCGCTGCTCTGCATCCCGACCGCGTTCGCGTCGTGGACGGGCGAGGCGCTCGACCAGAAGATCCCGCTGCTGCGCTCGATGGACGCGCTGTCCAAGTCGGCGATCCGCGCGCTGCGCCTCTTCGGCGACGTCACCGCCCAGCGCATCTTCACGACGGTCGGGCCCGAGCAGGAGTACTTCCTGGTCGACGAGCAGTACTACTACGAGCGCCCGGACCTCATCAACACGGGCCGCACCCTCTTCGGCGCCAAGCCGCCGAAGGGCCACGAGCTCGACGACCACTACTTCGGCTCGATCCCCGAGCGCATCCTCGCGTTCATGCTCGAGAGCGAGCAGGAGCTCTTCAAGCTCGGCGTCCCGGTCAAGACCCGCCACAACGAGGTCGCGCCGAACCAGTTCGAGCTGGCGCCGCTGTTCGAGAACTCGAACCTCTCGTCGGACCACCAGCAGCTGACGATGCAGATCCTGCAGAACGTCGCGCGCCGCTACGGCCTGGTCTGCCTCCTGCACGAGAAGCCGTTCGCCGGCGTCAACGGCTCGGGCAAGCACAACAACTGGTCGATGGGCACCGACACGGGCGAGAACCTGCTCGAGCCGGGCGACACCCCGTCGGAGAACCTGCGCTTCCTGTTCTTCTGCTCCGCGGTCATCGCGGCGGTGAACAAGCACCAGGCGCTGCTGCGCGCGACGGTCGCCAACGCGGGCCAGGACCACCGCCTGGGCGCGAACGAGGCCCCGCCGGCCATCATCTCGATCTTCCTCGGCGAGGAGCTCGAGAAGGCGTTCGAGGGCACCGAGATCGAGAAGGGCACGCTCGGGCTGGGCACGCCGGTCCTCCCGCCGCTGCCGATGCACGGCGGCGACCGCAATCGCACCTCGCCGTTCGCGTTCACGGGTAACAAGTTCGAGTTCCGCGCGCTGGGCTCGTCCATGTCGCTCGGCCTCCCGAACACGGTGCTCAACACGATCGTCGCCGAGTCGGTCGACGCGCTGAGCGAGGACCTCGAGAACGCCATCAACGGCGGCGCCTCGCTCGAGGAGGCGGTGACGAAGGTCGTCAAGGAGACCTACGCCGCCAACAAGCACATCGTGTTCAACGGCGACGGCTACTCCGACGAGTGGCACGCCGAGGCCGAGAAGCGCGGCCTGGTGAACCTCCGCACGACGCCGGACGCGCTGCCGGCGATCATCGCGGACGACACCGTCACCGCGTTCGACAACTACGGCGTGCTCGACCAGCGCGAGCTCGAGGCCCGCTTCGAGGTCCTCGCCGAGCAGTACGTCACCAAGCTCAACATCGAGGCCGAGACGGCGGCGTCCATCGCCCGCACGCTCATCCTCCCGGCGGCCGTCCGCTACCTCAACGAGGTCGCGGCCGTGCCGGCGCTGGCGGACGAGCTGCGCGGCGTCATCGAGACGTTCGTCGAGAAGATCGTGGCCCTCGAGAAGGCGAACCTCGAGCACCCCGAGGACGCCGAGATCATCGACTACGCCAAGTACATGCGCGACTCCGTCATCACCGCGATGAACGCGACGCGCGAGGTCGCCGACAAGCTCGAGAAGCTCGTCGCCGACGACCTCTGGCCCCTCCCGAAGTACGAGGAGATGCTCTTCATCAAGTAGCCGTCGGAGGCCACCTGAGAAGCACCGCGGGCCGCCTTCGGGCGGCCCGTGGTCGTTCTACGCCGCGGCGCCCCGACGGGTCGCGGCGCCCTTGCGCGCCGCCGCGCTGCGCGTGCGGCTGGGGCGCGCGGACACGTACCGGCGGTCGGTGTACTTCTGCTTGTCGTACGTGTCCATCACGAGGACGTAGCCGCCACCCTCGGCCCGGACGAGATCCCGCGCTCGGCGCACCGCCTTGTCGACCGTGTCGTACACGTCGAAGGTCCGCACGTCACGCTCGCGGTAGATCCCCCACCGGCCGTCCGGCATCTCGCGGATGTAGCGCTTGCTGTTGATGGGCCTGGTTGCCATGGCGTGCTCCGATCGTAGGTCGCGGGTCAAGGGCGGACGGTCAGCGCCGGAGCGCCGAGCGGGTGGGTGGTCGCGTCGTAGAACGTCACGTCCGTGGTCTCCAGGCGGGTCAGGATCGCAACCTGCTTCGCGGCGACCTCGCGCTCGGTCCCCGGCATCACGGCGACGGCGACGCGCCGGGCAGACGTCGCGTTCAGCGCGTCGAGCAGGTGGTCGTCCTGCGGGTCGAGGCTGCTGCCGAAGACCACCATCGGCAGCGCGCACCGACGCAGCTCCTCCAGCGCGTGATCCAGGTACACGTTGTCCTCGATCGCCCGGAGCTTCTCCTGTGCCGAGCCCTCCGTGACGAGCAGCGGACGGACCGACGGGTCCTGCTGCGTCAGGACCTCGTACTGCTCCAGCAGGTTGCGGACCATCGAGCTGCGCAGCTTCCACGTCCTGCCGGACGCCTCGACGACCAGGTGGAGGGCGCCGTGGAGGAAGAACACCGGCGTGGAGCCGATGGGCGGATCGGCACGGCGCGGGTCGAACGTCAGGTCGCGTCCACGGAAGAGGTCGGCGAACGGCTGGAAGCCCTCGCGGCACCCCATCGCCCAGTAGATGATCAGGTCGTACGACGTCGTGAACACCCACCGGTACCGCTTGAGCTCTTCGCGGATCGCGACGAGCGTGGCGTCCGGCACCCTGCCCCGCGGCACGTGGACCGCGCGGACGGCCTGCCCGAGCGCGCCGCGGATGGCGGCGTAGCGGTCCAGCAGCGGCGCGGTGTCCATGCCGACGATCTCGCACACCCGCAGCGCGGTGCCGAGGTCCCCGAGCGCGCGCTCGAAGTTCGGCGTCCCACCGAACAGCGCCCGGTCCGCCTCCCCGAGGTCGGCGATCCGCGCGTGGTCGTAGAGCTTGCGATAGGCGAAGCCCTCCCACACGTTGATGCTGAGGCCGTTGCCGAGCAGGATGGCCGCGCGCTCGAAGCGCGGCGCGACGTCCCGCCAGCGCCGGAGGCTGCCATCCGCTGCGATCGTCATGCGCGCCCGTCCATCAGGAACATCATCGTTTGGAACGCGTCGGACGGAACCGGATCGCCAGCGCTGGCCGGAGATCCGCTAGGGAAGCGGGAAGGGGAGGACCTCCTCGCGGTCGGTGGAGGAAGCGGCCTTCGTGCGGAGGTCGATGAGCGGGAGGCGGGACTGCGAGGCGAGCACGAGGACGTTTCCGCCCGCACGGTGGCGGAGGATGGAGCGCGGGACCACCACCGCCACGTGCGCGAAGGCGTCCGCGAAGGTCGCGGCGTGCTCGCGCGCGAGCGGCAGGCCGCGGGTGTCGACGACGTTGAGGAGGTAGACGCCGGACGGTCGCACGACCCTCGCCGCCTCCGCGACGAAGGCCGGGGTCGTCAGCGCTGGCGGGATCGCGCCGGCGGGGTCGAACGCGTCGCAGATCACCAGGTCGACGGAGGCGTCGGGGCGCTTGGGGAGCAGCGCGGCCGCGTCACCGACGCGTACGCGCAGGCGCGGGTGCGCGCGAAGAGCGAGGTGGGAGCGGGCCAGCTCGACGACCACGGGATCGAGCTCCACCACCTCCTGCCGCGCCCGCGGGAGCGTGGCCTCGACGTACCGCGCCAGCGTCCCCGCGCCGCCGCCCAGGTGGAGCACGAACCCGGGCCGCACGAGGTCGATGACGTCGCCGATCCGCCGCACGTACGGCCAGTCGAGGTGCGTGGGGTCGTCGAGGTCGACGTACGACGCGTCCTGCGTGCCGAGCGTGAGGAGCCGGCCGCCGGGGCGGCGCGGGTCGGCCTCGACCCGCGCGACCGCGTCCTGCCGCGACGCGACCTCGACCGCGGCGAAGGGCGGGCGGCGGCTGCCGCGCGTGGATCGCGAGCGGGCGCCCCGGCTCACGTCAAGGGCGCGAAGAGGTCCACGCCGTTGCCGTCCGGGTCGTGCACGGTCGCGTAGCGCTGGCCCCACGGGGCGTCGAACGGCGGAAGGTGCCCGTGCGCCCCGTCGGCCACGAGCGCGGCGAACGTCGCGTCGACCTCCGCGGGCGACGAGCACAGGAACGCCAACGCGACCCGTGGGGACCCGGAAGGCGCCGTCCACGACGGGTCGAACGACGCGATCGTCGAGACCGGATCCCACGCGAGGCGCAGGCCTCCCGGGAGCGTCACCTCCACGTGCGGCGCCGACTCGGCGTCGGCCGGGATGTCCAGCCCGAGCGAGCGGTAGAAGGCGAGCGAGGCGGCCAGGTCCTGGGCGACCAGGCCGATCATGTCGAGCTTCGGAGCAGGCATGGCCGCCACGCTACGCCCCGCTCCCCCGCCCGCCTTGCAAGGAACGGCCTAGGCGCGCGTCTCCGCCCGCTTCAGCCCCTTGCGGATGTTCCGGTCCAGCCCCATCGCCACGACCTTCCCGAGGCCCGGCACCTTGCCGCGGAAGACGATCGTGTAGTCCAGCCGCGTCCCACCGTCCGGCAGCGAGGAGAACCGCATCACGCCCTCGTGGTCGTTCAGCACGCCGCCCTCGGTGATGCGGTACCTGATGAGCTCGTTCGGGACGCACTCGGTGACCGTCTCCGTGAATGCCGGCAGCGGCCCCACCTTCAGCGAGCGCGCGGAGCCGACCCCGTTGCGCGTCCCGTCGGTGCCGTCGCACAGCCGCGCGATCTTCGCTCCGAACAGCGTCTCGAGGTGCTCGTGCTCGCTCAGGTAGGCGAAGACGCGGTCGACCGGCTGGCGGAAGTCGTGCTCGACGTGGACCCGTTCCATGCGCGGCATTCAACCTGAAGCGAGCAGGACGCGGCGCGAACGGGGCGAAGAGGACCCGGAATGAGCAACACGCGGGTCGTCCTCCGGACCGTGCTGATCGTCCTCACGGTCGTGCTGACGCTCTACCTGGTCTACCTCCTGCGCCAGCCGCTGACCTGGCTGGTGATCGCGGGCTTCATCGCCCTGGCCCTGAGCGCGCCGGTCGGCTTCCTGAGCCGCAAGATGCCGCGCGGCCTGGCGATCACGGTCGTCTACCTGCTGCTCATCCTCGTGCCGGTCGGCATCGGCGCGGCGCTCATCCCGACCGTGGTCGGCGAGGTCGAGGAGCTCGTCGACAACCTGCCCGAGTACGCGCGCGACCTGCAGGACTTCGTCAACGACAACGAGCGCCTGGCCGAGCTGGAGCGCGAGTACGACGTCACCGGCCGGCTGGAGGAGGAGGCGTCCAAGCTCCCCGCCCGCTTCGGCGACGCCGCCGGCATCCTCGGCGACATCGGCACGGGCCTCGTCAACAGCGTCTTCGCGCTCGTGACGATCCTCATCCTCAGCGTGTTCATGCTCAGCGGCGGCCCGCGCTGGCGCGACTGGTTCCTCGCGACGCGCGACGAGCACCAGGCCGCCGCGTTCCGCCGCGCCGGAGACCGGGTCGCGCAGGCGGTCGGCGCCTACGTGGCCGGCGCGCTCGTCCAGGCCACGGTCGCGGGCGTCACCGCGTGGCTGGTGCTGATGCTGCTAGGCGTGCCGTTCGCGGGCGCGCTGGGCCTGATCATCGCCCTCTTCGACCTCATCCCGCTCGTCGGCGCGACCATCGGCGCCGTCGTCGTCGGGATCATCACGTTGTTCGTCGACTTCCCGACCGCGACGCTGATCTGGCTCGTCTACTCGATCGTCTACCAGCAGGTCGAGAACAACCTGATCCAGCCGCAGATCCAGACGCGCGCGGTCGAGATCCAGCCGTTCCTCGTGCTGGTGAGCGTCCTGTTCGCGTCGACGCTCTTCGGCGTCCTCGGCGCGCTGCTGGCCATCCCCGCCGCCGCCTCCATCTCCGTCGTCGTCCGCGAGTACCTGGCCTACCGCCGTGGCCAGGAGGAGCTCGCGAAAGCCTCACAGAATCCGCAGATCACACCCTGACACGGTTGTGTCAAGGTTGCTAGCCTGACTCGGCATGGAGCGCGATTTCCTTGCCGCCGTCCGCGACCGCGTCGTCGTCTTCGACGGCGGGATGGGCGCGACCCTCGAAGCCTTCGACCTGAGCCTGGAGAAGGACTACAAGCTTCCCGGGCGCGCACACGAGGCGCTGGTCCTCAACCGGCCCGACGTCATCGAGGGCGTCCACACGTCGATGGTCGAGGCCGGCGCGGAGGTCGTCGAGACCGACACCTTCCAGGCGAGCCGCCTGAAGCTCGACGAGTGGGGCCTGGGCGAGCACACGCTGGAGATCAACCAGAAGGCCGCCGAGATCGCGCGCAAGGCGGTCGGCGAGCACCGGTTCGTCGCCGGCTCGATCGGCCCGACGGGCTTCCTCCCCGCCTCGGACGACCCGACGCTCGGCAACATCCTCTTCCGCGACCTCGTCACCGTCTTCGAGGAGCAGTCGACCGGCCTGCTCAAGGGCGGCGTCGACGTGATCATCATCGAGACCGCGCAGGACATCCTCGAGGTCAAGGCGGCGGTCTTCGGCGCGCGCCAGGCGATGAAGGCGGTCGGCCGCAAGGTCCCGATCCAGATCTCGGTCAGCCTCCTGCCCAACGGCGGCAAGATGCTGCTGGGCACCGACATCTCCGCGGTCCTCACGACGATCGACGCGCTCAACGTCGATGTCCTCGGCCTCAACTGCTCCACCGGCCCCGAGGACATGCGGGACGCGATCCGGTTCCTCGGCGAGTTCTCGCCGCTGCCGGTCCACTGCATCCCGAACGCCGGCATCCCGATCCAGGGCCCCGACGGCGAGACGCTCTTCCCCGAGCAGCCCGGCCCGCTGGCCGACGCGCTGGGCGACTTCGTCGAGCGCTACGGCGTGAACATCGTCGGCGGCTGCTGCGGCACCACGCCCGAGCACATCGCCGCGGTCGCCGAGCGCGTCCAGACCAAGCCCGCGTCCAAGCGCCCGCAGCGCCGCGGCCTGCACCTCTCCTCGATGATCGCCGCGACGCCGCTCGTCCAGGAGCCGCGCCCGACGATGGTCGGCGAGCGCGTCAACTCGCAGGGCTCGCGCAAGGCCAAGGAGCTGCTCCTGGCCGAGGACTACGACGGCCTGCTGCAGGTCGCCGAGGACCAGGTCGAGGGCGGCGCGCACGTGCTCGACGTCTGCGTCGCGCTGACCGAGCGCACCGACGAGGAAGAGCAGATGCGGCAGGTGGTCAAGCGCATCAGCCTGACCCAGCCCGCGCCGATCCAGATCGACTCGACCGAGCCCGAGGTCATCAAGACCGCGCTTGAGCAGATCCCTGGCCGCGCGATCGTCAACTCGATCAACCTCGAGGCCGGCCCGGACAAGGCCAACGTCGTCGTCCCGCTCGCCGTCGAGCACGGCGCGGCGCTGATCGCGCTGACGATCGACGAGGTCGGCATGGCCAAGACGGCCGACCGCAAGGTCGAGATCGCCAAGCGCATCACCGAGCTGTGCGAGTCGCACGGGCTGGACCGCGAGGCGCTCGTCTTCGACGTCCTGACCTTCACGCTGACCACCGGCGACGAGGAGTGGAAGCCGTCCGCGATCGAGACGATCGAGGGCATCCGCCGCGTCAAGGAGGAGATCCCGGGCGTCAAGACCTCGCTCGGCGTCTCGAACGTCTCGTTCGGCGTCGGCCCCGCCGCCCGCGCGGTGCTCAACTCCGTCTTCCTCCACCACTGCGTGGAGGCCGGGCTCGACCTGGCGATGGTCAACCCGAACCACATCACGCCGTACGGGGAGATCTCCGAGGAGGAGCGCAAGCTCGCCGACGACCTCGTCTACAACCGCTCCGACGACGCGCTCCAGAAGTTCATCGAGCACTTCGAGGGCAAGGGCGAGCAGGAGGCCGAGGAGAAGGCCGACCCGACCGCCGCGATGGAGCCCGAGGAGGCGCTGCACTGGCGCATCCTGCGGCGCAAGAAGGACGGCGTGGAGGCCGACATCGACCGCGCGGTCGAGAAGCTCGGCGCCGTCCCGGTGCTCAACGACGTGCTGCTGCCGGCCATGAAGGAGGTCGGCGACAAGTTCGGGGCGGGCGAGCTGATCCTCCCGTTCGTGCTCCAGTCGGCCGAGGTCATGAAGCGCGCCGTCGCGCAGCTGGAGAACTACCTGGACCGGATCGAGGGCTACACGAAGGGCACGGTCGTCCTGGCGACGGTGTTCGGCGACGTGCACGACATCGGCAAGTCGCTGGTCAACACGATCCTCACCAACAACGGCTACACGGTGATCGACCTCGGCAAGCAGGTGCCGATCGGGACGATCCTCGACGCCGCGCAGGAGCACAACGCGACGGCCATCGGCCTGTCCGCGCTGCTCGTGTCGACGTCGAAGCAGATGCCGCTGGCGATCCAGGAGCTGCACGAGCGCGGCCTGGAGTACCCGGTCCTCATCGGCGGCGCCGCGATCAACAACAACTTCGGCCTCCGCGCGCTCTTCCCCAAGGGCAAGGAGTCCGACGAGGTCTACGAGCCGGGCGTCTTCTATTGCAAGGACGCGTTCGACGGGCTCAACAAGATGGACCAGATCGTCGACGACGAGGCGCGCGCCGCGCTGGTCGAGAAGACGAAGGCCGCGGGCTTCAAGCTCCGCGAGCAGGGTCCCGAGCCGGAGAAGGCGCGCACCGACGACGACACCGTCCGCTCGGCCGCCCGCACCGACGTGCCCGTCCCGACGCCCCCCTTCTGGGGCGTGCGCGAGCTGGACGTCGACCTCGACGAGGTCTACCCGCACCTCGACACGCACGTGCTGTTCAAGCTCCACTGGGGCGGGCGCGGCGTGAAGGGCGAGGCGTGGAAGGAGCTGCTGCGCACCGACTTCCAACCGCGGCTGGAGCGCATGTGGCGCGAGCAGACCTACCTGCACCCGAAGGCCAAGCTCGGCTACTTCCCCTGCTACTCCGAGGGCAACGACGTCGTCGTGCTCGACCCGGAGGACCGCGAGACGGTGCTCGAGCGGTTCGTCATGCCGCGCCAGCCGGGCGGCGACCGCATCTGCCTGGCCGACTTCTACCGCCCGAAGGAGTCGGGTGAGCTGGACGTCGTGGCGCTGCAGGCCGTGACGGTCGGCGACGAGGTCACCGAGCTGATGGCGAAGCTGGAGAAGGACGGCGAGTTCGCCGAGCAGCTCTTCGTCCACGGCCTCGGCGTGCAGACCGCGGAGGGCCTCTCCGAGTGGCTGCACAGCGTGGTCCGCCGCGACCTCGGCATCGGCGCCGGCCAGGGCCGCCGCTACGCCTGGGGCTACCCGGCGGTGCCCGAGCAGTCCGAGCACGAGAAGCTCTTCCGCCTCCTCAACGCGTCCGAGATCGGGATGCGGCTGAGCGGCGGCTACGCGGTCGAGCCGGAGCAGTCGACCGTCGCGATCGTGGCCCACCACCCGCAGGCCGAGTACTTCACGATGAAGTCCGGGCGCATCCGCGAGGTCGCGCCGCCCGACGAGGTCATCGCCGGCAGCGAGAAGGACCCGACCAAGCGGGCCGAGCTGTCCGACGCCGTGCCCGCCGGCGCGTCCGAGTAAGGCGCCGCACCGCGACCCTCCCCGCGCGTGCGGGGAGGGTTCAAGTTCCGGCGCGGCGGTCGATCACGCGGGTATGCGCTTCGTCCCCCGCTTCGCGCTCCTCTGCTTCAGCCTGCCCGCGCTTGCCCTCGCCGCGCCGTCCGCCGCGCAGGCCGCCGGCGCCGCCCCGGCCTGCCTCGCCGGCCCCGTCACCGTCGAGCACCCCGCCCGCACCGCGGCGGACGCCGACGAGCTGCTCGACGCGGTCCGCCGCCAATGCGCCGGCGTCACGAAGCTGGAGCCGGGGACGCTCCAGCCGCGCGCCGGCGAGCTGCGCACCGGCGACGAGGGCGCGCTCAACTACGTCCAGCGCGACACGTCCGTCACCGCCGACAGCTTCGGCGTCGTCGCGGTCAACAAGGCCGGCGGCGTGCCCCTGGAGGTCCGCTACCGCACCGTCGAGATCGCGGCCACCTGCACCTACGGCACGAGCGGCGGCTGGGACAACAGCGCCCGCAACCCGGTCCGCGTCAAGGGCCCGCGCCTGCTCGACCTGCGCTGCGCCGACGCGAACGGCGACGGCGCGAAGATCGAGGTCGTCCAGCAGGGCAAGCTCGGCGACGTCGAGGTCGACGGCGCCGAGGCGACCTACGTCCCGCACGAGCCGCTCCCCACCGCGCCGCAGGTCGACGCGGTGAAGGTCCGCGCCGGCGGCGGCCGCACATACACGCTCCACCTCCAGGTCGGCGAGGGCCTCAACACGCCGCCGGTGTGCGCGCCGGTCTCGATCCCGCAGGAGCGGCTGGCCGACGTCGTGGTCCCGCACCTGGCGTTCTGCGAGGACGCCGACGGCGACGGCATCACCTACGAGGTCAAGCAGGGCGCCGGGCCGCACCACGGCACCGTCGAGGTCGAGCAGACCGGCCCCGGCCGCGGCCGCCTGATCTACACGAAGGACCCCGCGTCCAACGCCTCGTTCGACGTCGTCCGCCTCACCGCCACCGACGGCGCCGGCGGCCACGCCGACGTGCTCGTCGGCATCGGCAAGGACCCGGGCGGCTCCTGTACCGTCTCCTCCCCCGTCTTCCTCGACCCGGGCGCCACCGCCGCCGCGCGCGTGGTGTGCACCGGGCCGTGGGGCACCCCGATGTACGTGCGCGCCGTCGAGGGCGAGCAGCCCAAGGCCGGCCGCGCCGAGGTCGCGCCCGACGGCAGCGTGCGCTTCGAGGCGGGCGCCGCGAGCGGTCGCTTCACCGTCGGCGTCGAGTGGAGCGCCGACCCGAGCTTCGCGTCCACCGTCGTCCGCCACCGCGCGACGTTCCAGGTCCTGCCGGGCGCGGCCCGCGCGCTGCGCACGACCGGCGAGCGCGCCGGCAGCGACCGCGAGGCGCTCCCGTGGACCACGCGCGGCCTGGCCGAGGCCGCGCGCCTCAGCGCGATGCTCACCGCCACCCCCAAGGCGCCGGTGCGGATCGCGACCGTCGTCAAGGAGCGCGCGCTCGTCGGGCCGACGCTGACGCCCGACTTCGACGGCACCGCGGCGGTCGCGGCGACGCTCCCGAACGGCACCGAGGTCGGCCGCGGCGAGGCGAAGCTGAAGGCCGGGATGTCGACCGTCCTGGGCCTCGACCTGCACGACGCCGCCATCAAGCCGCTGCGCCGGACGCGCCGCGCGGCGGAGGTCCGCCTGCGCATCACGGTTCGCGACGAGACCGGCGCGGCGCGCACGCTGCGCTGGCGGGTTTCGCTGACGCGATAGCTCGGTAATCTGCGGCCCGTGAAGTCGTCGGACGTGCCGGAGATCCTCAAGCCGCGCTGGCGCGGCGTCCTGCACCAGTACGCCTTCTTCGTCGCGATCGGCGCGGGCGCCATGCTCGTGATCGCGGCCGAGGGCGGGCAGGCACGCGTCGCGGCGCTCGTCTACGCGATCGGCCTCGCGGGGCTGCTCGGGACGAGCGCGCTGTACCACCGCATCACCTGGCGCCGCCCGAGCGCCCGCATGTGGATGCGGCGGCTCGACCACTCGATGATCTTCGTCCTCATCGCGGCGACGGTGACGCCGATCGCGCTGCTGACGCTGGACGACCCGATCCGCACGGTGCTGCTGGCGGTCGCCTGGGGCGGGACGGCGGCCGGCGTGGTGCTCAACCTCGCGTGGCCGACCGCACCCAAGTGGCTCTCCTCGCTCGTGTACCTCGCGATCGGCTGGAGCGGCGTCGTCGCGATCCCCGAGCTCGCCAGCTACGCGATCGGCGCGCTCGTCCTGGTCGCGATCGGCGGCGTGCTCTACACCGCCGGCGCGATCATCTACGCGGTCCAGCGCCCCAACCCGGCGCCCCGCGTCTTCGGGTACCACGAGATCTTCCACGCGCTCGTCGTGGGCGCCGCCGCGCTGCACTTCGCGGCGGTCAGCATCATCGTCCTCTGAGCCTCACCACGGCACGACGCCGTGGCGGTCCGTGTAGGTGCCGGTCGGCCCGTCGGGGCCGATCTGCGCCATCGCGACGATCTGGTCGGTGCCCTCGGTGACGGTCTGGTGGCCGGAGTGGCCGTTGAAGTCCGTCGCGGTGTAGCCGGGGTCGACCGCGTTGATGCGGAAGCGCGGGAGGGCGCGGGCGTACTGCGTCGTGATCATGTTCAGCGCCGACTTCGACGACGTGTACGGCAGGTTGCTGACCGTGTTCTCGATGCGGTGGGGGTCGGCGGTGGCCGTCATCGAGCCCAGCCCGCTCGAGACGTTGACGATCACCGGCGCTGCGGAGCGCTCCAGCAGCGGGAGGAACGCCCGGATCACGCGCACGACCCCGTGGACGTTGGTCTCGTAGACGAAGCGCAGGTCGTCCGGCGTGGTGTCGGTGACCGCGGCGGTGGTGCCGAGCACGCCCGCGTTGTTGACGAGCACGTCGAGTGCGTCGACCGACGCGGCGGCCGCCGCCACGGACGCGTCGTCGGTGACGTCGAGCGCGACGGTGCCCGCGGCGCCCAGCTCGTCTGCGACCGCGCGGCCGCGCTCGGCGTCGCGCGCCCCGATCAGGACGTCGTGGCCGGCGGCGATCAGGCGGCGGGCGGCTTCGTGGCCGAGGCCGCGCGTGGCCCCGGTGATGAGGATCTTCGACATGCCCGTCACCGTGGGACGGCGGACCGGTGCGGGCAAGGACCGCCGCAGCCTGGGACTCGCAGGGCGACCCTCGGGACCGTCGCGCGCGGCATCATGGAGCGACGATGCAGACCGACGAGCTGGCCGCCTGCCTGCGCACCTGGCGCGAGCGCCTCACGCCCGCCGACGCGGGCCTGCCCGCGGGCACGAACCGGCGCACGCCCGGGCTGCGGCGCGAGGAGGTCGCGCACCTCGCCGGGCTCTCGGTGGACTACCTCGCGCGGCTCGAGCAGGGGCGCGCGACGAGCCCGTCGCCCTCGGTCATCGACCCGCTCGCCCGCGCGCTGCGGCTCGACGACGCCGAGCGCGAGCACCTCTTCCGCGTCGCCGGCCAGGCGCCGCCGCCGACGCAGACGATGCGCCGCCACGTCACCCCCTCGATCCAGCGCATCCTGGACCGGCTCACCGACGTGCCCGTGATGGTCCTGGACGCGGCGTCGGAGATCGTCGCGTGGAACCCGCTCGCCGCCGCGCTGCTCGGCGACTTCAGCGCCGTGGCGGCCCGCGAGCGCACCGTCGCGTGGAACGCGTTCGTCCGCCCCGACCACGGTCGCATCCCGCACACGGCCACCGAGCAGGAGCGGCTGGAGCGCGAGATGGTCGCCGATCTGCACGACGCGCTGGGCCGCTACCCCGCCGACGAGCGCCTCACGACGCTCATCGCCGACCTGCGCGAGGCCAGCCCGCGCTTCGAGGCGCTGTGGCAGGAGCGACCAGTGGCACCGCGCCAGGCCAGCAGGAAGGTCATCCACCACCCGGACGTGGGACGTATCACCCTCGACTGCGACGTGATGACCGTCCGCGGGAGCGACCTGCGTATCATCGTGTACACGGCCGCACCCGGCTCACCGGACGCCGCCGCGCTCGACCTCGTCGCAGCGATCGGCCTCCAACGCTTCGGTGACGCAGCGCACACACAGTAGTTGCTAGATCAACTACATTGTCTGTGCTGCCCTGCATCCGGTGCGCCCCGGATCCCGACAGACGGCTCGTACGCCCGCCGCGTACCTCCATCCAGAGAGGAGAGCCTTGTCCACCACCGCGACCCCGAAGCGTCTGCGCCCCACGGAGCAGACCGTTGACACCACCGTCGACCCCCTGGCCCAGCTCCTGGCCGAGTCACGCCGCTGGCCGCTGCTGACTCCCGCCGAGGAGATCGAGCTCGCCAAGCGCATCGAGCGCGGCGACCTCGCGGCCAAGGAGCGCATGATCAACTCCAACCTCCGCCTCGTCGTCTCCGTGGCCCGCAAGTACCAGGGCCAGGGCCTGCCCATCGGCGACCTCGTGCAGGAGGGCATCCTGGGCCTCATCCGCGCCACCGAGAAGTTCGACTGGCGCAAGGGCTTCCGCTTCTCCACGTACGGCACGCTGTGGATCCGCCAGGCGATCCAGCGCGGGCTGGAGAACACGAGCCGGACCATCCGGCTGCCCGTCCACATGTCCCAGAAGGCGCGCAAGATCGCGCGGATCGAGCGTGAGCTCACGCTGAAGCTCGGCCACGAGCCGACCGACGAGGAGCTGGCGTCCGCCGCCGACCTCACCGTCGAGGAGATCCGCGAGCTCAAGTCCGCCGACACCGCCCCGGCCAGCCTCGACAAGGAGGTCGGCGACGAGGGCGACACCAGCCTGGGCGACCTGCTCGCCTCCGACCAGCCCTCCCCCGAGGAGGAGGTCGCCGACGCCTGGCAGTCCGAGGCGCTCGAGCAGGCCGTCGCCAAGCTCCCCGACGCGGAGCGCCAGGTCATCGAGCTGCGGTTCGGCCGCAACCGCGAGGGCAAGGTGCACACGCTCGGGCAGGCCGGCAAGGTCCTCGGCGTCTCCGCCGAGCGCACCCGCCAGATCGAGGAGCGCGCCCTGCGCCACCTCGCGGCGAACGCCGACCTCACCTCCCTCCGCGACGCCGCGTAAGCGGCGCCACGGACCTCCGGCGCCGGCGCGCGCCGGAGGTTCCTAGGGTGTGGGGACCATGAAGGTCGCCACGCACGACGGGTCATTCCACGCCGACGACGTCTTCGCCGTCGCGGCTCTCAGCCTCACCACCGACGAGCCCCTCGAGATCGTGCGCACGCGCGACCGCGAGGTGCTCGCCGCGTGCGACGCACGCGTCGACGTCGGGCTGCGCGACGACCCCGCCACGAGCGACTTCGACCACCACCAGAAGGGCGGCGCCGGGGAGCGCGCCAACGGCATCCCCTACGCGTCCTTCGGGCTCGTGTGGCGCGCGCACGGCACCGCGCTGTGCGGCGGTAACGAGCGGGCCGCGGCCGAGGTCGACGAGCGCCTGGTGCAGGGGATCGACGCCATCGACACCGGCGTGTCGCTGACCAAGCCGCTGATCGGCTCGCTGCGGCCGATGGACCTCACCGACCTCGTCGACCAGTTCAACCCCGACTGGGACGAGCCGACGTCGCCAGAGGATCGCCTGGAGCGCTTCCGGGCCGCCGTCGACCTCGCGCGCGGCGTGCTCGAGCGCCGCATCGCGTCGGCGCTGTCGCGTTCGCGCGCCCACGAGCGCGTGCTCGCCGCCATCGCCGCGGCGGACGACCCGCGGGTGGTCGTGCTCGACGAGCCGCTCCCGTGGCACGAGCCGGTCGTCACCGGCGCGCCCGAGGCGCTCTACGTCGTGTACCCCAAGACCGACGGCTGGGGCGTGCAGGCGGTGCCGGAGGAGCTCGGGACGTTCGTCAACCGCAAGCCGCTGCCGGAGCCGTGGGGCGGCCTGCAGGCGGCCGAGCTGGCGGAGGTCACCGGCGTCGAGGACGCCGTCTTCTGCCACGGCGCCCGCT
Organism: Parviterribacter multiflagellatus; assembly: GCF_056863265.1. Lineage (NCBI taxonomy): Bacteria > Bacillati > Actinomycetota > Thermoleophilia > Solirubrobacterales > Parviterribacteraceae > Parviterribacter > Parviterribacter multiflagellatus. Next base: position 487,338 of record NZ_JBXPIZ010000003.1, on the reverse strand, counting down.
TCCTCGCCGTCGCCCGCAGCCGGGACGGCGTGCTGGAGCTGGTGCGCCAGGCGCTCGCGGCGTAGGGCAGCACCATCCGGAACCGTCGCTCCCGGCGGCGGCTCCGAACGTCGAGGCCCCCTGCCCCGCGGTGCGTCGTCCTACTCGGCAGCTGAGACGCGCCCGAACCTCCGGACGCTGTCCCGCGCGCGACGGATGGCCTGGTCGATCTCCTCGTGATCGAACCCGGCCGCCCGCGCTTGGGCGATCTTCTCGCGCAGATCGCGCACCGCATCCTCGTGGACCATGCGGAAGCGCTCCACGCGCTCGGCCGTGGTCTGGAGCTCTGCGATCTGCTCGTCGTGTACGTCGAGTGCCATCAAGCGGGGTCCTTACCCGCTGGTGGCTCTCGACTCCCCCGGAATCGGTGCGAGTGTGACCGGTGTCGCATGGAGCGCCCGCAGGCGGACGTCCCGCCACGAGACGCCCTCCTTCACGAGGGCCGGAGCGCCCATGACGACGGCGGTCGCGATCTCCACCGCCTGCAGGATGATCCCGTACGCCAGCGCGTCGGCCTTGCCCACGCCGTAGGCGCCGAGGACGAGCACGCAGGCCGCCTGGAAGACGCCGAGGTTCGACGGCGTGGCGGGCAGCACCGCGGTGACGTTGACCGCGAAGAGGACCGCCGCCGCGGCGCCGAAGCCGGCCGTGTCCTCGAGGCCGAGCGCCACGAGCAGTACGAAGCACGAGAGCGCCTGCAGCACCCACGCCGACAGCTGCATCGCCACCGCGGTCGCGCCGAGCTTCGGGCGGCGGAAGACCTTCAGGCCTGCCCGCACCTGCTCGAGCGCGCGCGTGACCGCCTTCGCCCCGCCGTTGCGCGAGATCGCCGGCAGCACCAGCACCGCGGCCAGCACGACGATCGGCGCGATGGTCACGCCGACCAGCGCGTGGTTGTTGCGGAAGAGGTCGACGGTGGAGAGCATCGTCACGCCGAGGATCAGCAGCGCGAGGACGTTCAGCAGCGTCTGGGAGATGATCGTGCCGAGCACCGTGGGGAGCCGCTCGCGCGGGCGCCCGAGGCGGCGCGCGACGATCAGCGCACGCGCGGGCTCGCCGAGGCGGGCCGGCAGCGTGGCGGACATGAAGACGCCGATGAACGTGCCCTGCAGCGCGTCGGCGTACTTGACCCGCGCGTCCGGCATGGCGGCGCTGAGGATCGCCCGCCACGCGACGGCGCGGAGCACCATCGAGGCGCACATGATGCCGAGGCCGGCGATGACCCAGATCGGGGTGGCGGCGAGCAGCGCGTTGCCGATCGCCTCGAAGCCGATGTGCTGGAGCGCGGCGACGGCGCCGGCCAGCGTCGCGAGCGCGACGAGGACGATCGCGGCGCGCTTGAGCACGGCGAGCGGCGCGCGACGGCCGCGCTCCTCCCGGGTCGGGCGCGGCTCGAGGGTCGGCGCGTACCGCGGCAGCGCGGTCGCGGCAGGTGCGCCGTCGACGGGCGTCAGGCCGAAGCGGGTGGTGAGGCGGCTCGTCGCGGTCTGCGCGGCCTCCTGGGCCTGCGTCTGCGCTATCGCGTCCTCGTAGACGCCGGCGACCTCGCGGGCGACGCGCGGCCAGGCGTAGCGCTCGGCGTCGGCGCGGGCGGTCGCCCCCATCGCGCGCAGGCGCGGGCGGTCGAGGGCGAGGTCGCGCAGCGCGTTGGCCAGCGCGGCCGGGTCGGCGCGCGGGACGAGCACGCCGTCCTTGCCGTCGCGCACGACGTCGCGGTAGCCGGCGATGTCGGAGGCGACGACGGGCGTCGCGTGCGCGAACGCCTCGGTCAGCACCATGCCGAAGCTCTCGCCGCCGAGCGACGGCGCGGCGAGCACGTCCGCGCGCGCGAGCACGCGGGACTTCTCGACGTCGTCGACCTTGCCGAGCGCGGTGATGCCGCGGTCGTCGAGCAGCAGTGGCGCGATCTCCTCGTGCGTCGGCCCGACGAGGGTGAGCTTGGCGTCGACGTGGTCGCGCAGCGCCTCGAAGGCGCGCAGCAGGACCGGCAGCCCCTTGCGCTCGACGGCCTGACCGACGAACGCGATGTCGAGCACGCCCTCGTCCTTCGGCCCCGCGGCGGCGCGCAGCGCGTCGAGGTCGGCCGGGACGTGGACGCCGTTCGGGATGATCCGCGCCTCGCCGCCGTGCCAGCGCTTGAGCGACCAGGCGGCCGCGTCGCTGACGGCGATGCGGATCGCCGCCTTGTTGAGCATGCGACTGGCGCCGATCGCGTTCATGAAGAGCGCCGAGCGGCGGCTGGGCGTGTACGCGTGCGAGGTGACGACGACGGGCGCGTCGGTCGACATCACCGCGTCCCACCCGATCGCGGGCGCGTCGGGCGAGTGGACGTGGACGACGTCGTAGCCGCCGGTGCGCAGCTCGTGGCGCAGCCGGGCGACCGAACTTGGCGTCATCGCGAGGTTCGAGACTGCGCCGTTCGCGGGTACACCGGCAGTGCCCCCGAGCGGGATGACATACGGCGGGAGCGCACGCGGCGCGGGCGCTGCGCCCGCATGGAGCCAGCGAACTGCACGCGTGTCCCGATCGACGGGCGTGAGGACGCGTACTTCGTGTCCCTGGCCGAGGAGCTCCTCGGCCAACGCCTCGATGTGACGGGTCACGCCCCCCGGATACGTCCAGGAATAGGGGGAGACGAGAGCGATCCGCACGGCGCGAGCCTATCGCAGCACTATCCTTTTCGAAGTGCCGTCCCGCCAGTTCGTCAAGTACACGTTCCTGAAGCTCGATCCCGCCTGGCGTCGCCTCGACCCCGAGCAGCGCGCCCAGGGCAAGCGCGAGTTCGCCGCCGCGTGCGCCGATTTCGCGGAGGACCACCTCCTCCGGGCCTTCAGCCTGGTGGGCACCCGCGGCGACGCGGACCTCATGCTCCTGTCGCAGTCGGTGAACCTCGACACGATCCACGACTTCCACGTCGTGCTGGGCCAGAGCGACCTCATGAAGTGGACCTCGATCCCCTACTCGTTCCTGGCGATGACGAAGGAGTCGGAGTACTCCGACGAGTCCCGTCTCGAGGTTCGACCCGCACACGCCAAGTACCTCTTCGTGTACCCGTTCGTGAAGACGCGCGCCTGGTACAACCTCGACGCCAAGGAACGCTGGCGGATCATGCAGGAGCACATCAAGGTCGGCAAGGAGTTCCCGCGCGTCGACCTGAACACCTCCTACTCGTTCGGCCTCGACGACCAGGAGTTCGTCGTCGCGTTCGAGACCGACGAGCCGTCCGACTTCCTCGACCTCGTCCAGCGCCTGCGCACGACCGAGTCGTCGATGTACACGCTCCGCGACACCCCGACCTTCACCTGCATCTCCGCCTCCGTCGAGAAGGCGCTCAACGCGCTGGACGGCGAGCCGGTGGCGCTGGAGCTCGCCGGCTCCTAGCCGTCGGCGCGGGGTCAGTCCGCGCCGGTGAGGCGGTCCCACGCCCGGCGGGCGGGGCCGGGCGGGTCCTCCCCCGCGACCGTGTCGGCGTCGACGTCGATGATCGCCGGGCCGGGCTCGGGCTTGGGCAGGTTCTGCGCCTGCTCCTGGGTGAGCGTCGTGACGACGAGCCGCTCGTAGATGTCGCCGACCTCCGGCGCGTCGACGAAGCGCTCGTCGCGGTGGTGGTGGGAGCGGACGACGAGCCCGTCGAAGATGTCCTTCGCCTCGTCCGCGCGGACCGCCGCGACCTTCCCGATCTCGTGGCCGTCGGCGGTCACGACCGGCGTCCCCGCGGCGAGGACGGTGTAGGCGATCGGGGCGCCGCGTTCGTCGTCGTGGTCGGCCATGGAGCCAACCTACCCCGGCCGTCCACGCTTACCCTCACCCGCATGGAAGCGACCCGCTGGCTGCACCTGCTCGCGATGGCGTTCTTCGTCGGCGGGCAGCTCGTGCTCGTCGCCGCCGTCGTCCCCGCCCTGCGCGACCGCGACCGCGAGGGCCTGCGCGCGATCGCCCGCCGGTTCGGCGTCGGCTCGCTCGTGGCGCTCGTCGTGCTGGTCGCCACCGGCATCGCGATGGCGGGCGAGTACGACCGCTGGGACGACGGGGTCCTCCACGTCAAGCTCGCGCTGGTCGTGCTCGCCGCGGCGCTGATCGGCCTCCACATGAAGCGCCCCGCGTGGCACGCGCTGGAGGGCGGCGTCTTCCTGGTCTCGCTCGCGATCGTGTGGCTCGGCGTCGACCTCGCGCACGGGTGACCGCGCGTCAAGAACCCTCGCGTGGCGAGCCAGGCCACGCCCGAACCGATCATCCCGTGGCCTCGCGGTCGGCCAGCAGATCTTCGTCACGCGCGACGACTCGGTGGAGTAGCCGCCGCGTGGGCGCCAAGCACCGACGCCGCCTGCCGATCCTGAGCGCGGTGCTCGTGGTCGCGTCGTGTGCGGCGGCGGTGCTCGCGCCGGTCTTCGCCTGGGTGGAGTGCAACACGGGCCCAGGCGAGGGCTGTGCCCAGGCGGGAACGGCGCGGGCGCTCGTCGTCGTCGGCGTGGCGAGCGTCGTCGTGAGCGCAGCGAGCCTCGCCGCCGGCATCGCGCGACGCCGGCGGACGACGATCGTCCTGCTTGCCGGCGCGGGCGCGGCGCTGTGCGCCTGGCTCGTGCTGCTCGGCCAGCTCTAGCCACGCGGCCGCCCGCCGGCACCAAGGCCGGCGGGCGCGGGAGCGTGGTTGCCTCAGCGGCGGCGCGAGGCGGGCAGCGACGCGCGGTCGGTGTGGCGGGTGCCGTCGGTGAGCGTCGCGGTCGCGTCGACGCGGATGGCCGGGAGCTTGGCCGCGCGGCGGAGCGCCCGGCGCGCCGCCCGCGTGAGGCGCACGGTGACCTGCGCGGTGCCGGCTCGCGACGCGCGCCGCGTGCCGGTCGCCAGGACGTGGCGGGTCGCGCCGCGCTTGACGCGCAGGCCGAGCGTGCGGGCCGCTGCGGCGGAGACCGTCAGGCGCACCGTGCACCGGCCCGCCGCGGCCAGGCGGCAGGGGACGGCGGTGCGGCCGCGCGCGACGAGCGTCGCCACGCGCAGGCCCCCGGCGCGCAGGAGCGCGGTCTCGCGCACGACGGCCGGCCGCACCGGCAGCGGGGTCGTCGTCGCGGACGGGGGCGGCGCCGGCGCCGGCGCGGGCGGCGTGCTGCCGCCGGCGGCCGCCACGCGGAGCGTCACCGCGGGCGCGGCCGCGACCTGCCTGCCGTCCGCCGCGTGCAGCGTCGCCGCGACGCGGCAGCCGTCGTGCTCGACGGCGGCGGTGAACGTCACCGTCGCGCCCGTCCCGGCCGGCGCCGCGACGCCGTCTGCGCACGTCCGCGTCCAGCGCACGTCGGTGTGCGCGGTCTCCGGCTGCTGCCGGGCCGTCAGCGTCACGGCGTCGCCCGCGGTGTAGCGCTCGGCCAGCCCGGCGATGCCCAGGCTGGTCTCCGGCGCGTCGGGCGGGAGGTCGGCCAGGTCGCCCACGAACCAGCGCATCTCGTGCGCGCGCGACGTGATCGTGCGCCCGTCGGCCAGCCGGCCCTCGACCTGCACCTGCAGGGAGTACACGCCCTCGGCCTCGAAGGCCCAGTTGACGTGCGTGTGGGTGCGGCTGAGGATCTCCGCCGTCTGCGGGAGCGCCTTGCCGCTGTCGAAGATGACGTTCGGATCGCCGATCGGACCCTCGGTGAAGACGCTCACCTCGCCCGGGCCGGCGACGCTCAGCAGCCGCAGCTTCAGCGTGCTGTCGGGGAACTCGGACGCGAGCACGCCCTCGGTGTTCCAGCCGGGCCACAGCAGGTCGGGGTTCTGGACCTCGGGCAGGATCCACACGGGATCACCGGGGTCGCCGAGGAACGCGAACGCCGGCAGATCCGGCACCTCCATGCGCGACTCCGGCTTGGCGTGCAGGAGCACGTCGGTGAGCTTGCGCGTCACCGGCGCGTCGCCCGTGTCGTCCTCCACCTCGACGTGGAAGTGGTCCACGTGCGAGGTGATGTGCAGGACGTCCGCGTGCCCAACGGACATGACGTGGCGCTCGTGGTTGGGCAGGCCCTGCGCCGCCGCGGTCATCGGAGCGATGAGCGGGGCGGCGAGCACGGCGCACGCTGCGAGCAGCGTTCTTCTCACTGGGGATCCTCCAGGTTCGGGGTCGTGAAGAGGGTCAGCCGGCGAGCACGACGCGGACGGTCGTGCGCACGCGGCGGCCGCCGGCGGTCACGGTCACCGGCACCGACACGGCGGCCCGCCGGCCGGCCAGGCGGCGGGCCGCGGCGCGGGAGAGCACGACGCGCACGGCCGCACGGCGGCCGGCCCGGATCGTCCGGGCCAGCTCGACGCGGGCGGTGAAGCGCCTGCCCGCGACGCGGACGGCGACGCGACGCGGCGCCTGCGCCCGGCACGCGGCGCCGCCGGCCGGGCACGTCACGCGGGCCACGACGGCGGAGCGGCGGCCGCCCAGCGTGCGGCGGGCGGCCAGCCGGGCGACGCGCGGCCCGGCGGCGGCGGTGCGGGAGCGGTCGCCCCGCTCCACCGCCGGCGGCGCCGGGATGGCAGACGGCGCGGCCGGCTCGGGCGCGGAAGCCGCGGGCGGCGGCGTCTGAGGCGTCTGGCCGTGGCCGTCGTCCGCCGCCGGCGGCTGCTGGTCGTCACCCGGCGGCGGCTCCTCGTCGACCGGCGGCGCGGGAGCGATCGCGAGCGTCACCGGCGCCGACGGCCCGTAGGCCACGGTCCCGTCGCCGTACGCGACCGCGACGCGCACCTGCGCGCCGTCGAGCGCCTCCGTCGCCGTGAACGCGTACGTCGCTCCGTGCTCGCCCTCGACGACCTCGGGCTCGGCGGCGCCCGGCTTCTGCACGAGCCACCGGTAGCGGTCGAGCGCGGTGCCGGGCTCGACCCTCGCGCGCAGCTCGACGCGGTCGCCCGCGACGTGGCCGCCGGACGCGCCGTCGATCGAGACCTGCTGCCTCGCCGCCGCGCCGTGGTCGTCGACGTGGATCGTCACCGGGTCCTCGGTCGTGGCCAGCTCCTCCCCGCCGGCGGTCAGGAGCGTCGCGCGGATCTCGGTGCCGTCCAGCCCCTGCTCGGCGACCACGTCGTGCGCGAAGCCCGACGCGCCCGGCACCGGGCGGAAGTCCGCGTCGCCGCGGCGCTTCCACTCCCACCGCACGGTGTCGGTGTCCGACGCCGCCGGGTCCGCGTTGAGCCGCAGCGCGATCGTGCCGCCCTGGTGGTAGTGGCCGGCGAGCGCATCGAACATCAGGACCTGCTCGCCAGGCGCCGCATCCGTCACGGCGATCCGCCGGCTCGCAGAGCCGGCCCAGGCGTGGACGCCGGTGAACCCGTTGCCGGCGTTGACGTCGACGCTCAGGTACTTGCCGTGCAGGTCGGCGGTGACGGGCATCTCGATGCTCGTCCCGGTGGCGCCGCCGATGGACTCGCCCTCGAGGTGCCACGCGAAGGTCGCGCCCGGAAGCTCGGGCCAGACGGAGACGCTCGCGCGCAGCGTGTCACCGACGCGGTGGATGCTGCGCAGCCCCGCGAGCTGGATCTCGCGGGCCTTGACGGACAGCAGCAGCGGCGCGGACTGGCCCAGCACCCGGCCATCGGCGGCGCGGATCTGCAGCGCCCACTCGCGGTCGCCCGAGCCGACGGTCGCGATCCCCCAGGGCCCGGTGCCGCGCACCTCGCCCTCGGCGTGCCTGTTCCAAGCCGCGTGGATGCGCGCGTAGCGCGTGACCCACACGAACCGCTCGCCCGCGTCGAGCTGCGCGCTCGTCGCCAGCTCGACCTTGTCGCCCGAGTGCACCGGGCCGGTGGGCAGGCCTGTCACGTCGATCGCCCGACCGGAGCCACGGTCCGGCCCGGCGACGACGAGCCGCACGAACGGGGTCCGCTGGAGCGTGGTCACCTTGCCGTCGAGTCCGGGCCCACGCAGCGACGCGCGGATCTCGTAGCCGTCGTACGCGGTCGTCAGCTCACGCACGAGGGTGCCCTCCGCGGCCGTCCCGCCGGCGACGTCGGTCATCACGTACTCGGTGTCCTGCTCGTCCCGGCGGATCGTCCACCGGTACGACTGGCCCTCCTGCAGCGTCCACCCGCGCACGCGGGCGGTGAGCGTCTCGCCCGACGCGTACGACGAGCGCACGCCGGCGATCTCGAACGCGTCGCCGCCGCTCTCGGCCACGACCGTGACGGTCCGCGGCGCGGAGGTCGACGGCGCGTGGGTGCGCGACGCCTTCGGGGTGAACCGCGCCGTGACGGAGCGCTCGCCGAGCGGGAGCGCGCCGGTGACCAGCCGTGCCGTGCCGCCGCTCACGGCCGCGTGCCCGAGCGAGGCGTCGCCGTCGAGGAACTCGACGTAGCCCTCGGCCTCTGCGGGCGCGACGGTGGCGGTCAGCGCGACGTCGTCACCGAGCGCCGGCCGCGCCGGGTCGGCCTCCAGCGCCGTCGTCGTGGGCGCCGCCTCCGGCAGCGCGCTCACGTGGAACGCGTAGGTCGCGGTGCCGCTGACCGCCCTGCCGCCGATCTTCGCGTCGGCGCGGAAGGTCAGCTCGTACCGCCCGGCCGCCGAGAACGCCCAGTTGGCGTGGACGTGCTGGTTCGTGCTCAGCCGCCAGGCGGGTCCGCCGACGGTCAGCAACTGGGTCGCGGTGCCGAACGCGCCGACGGTGAAGAGGTGGAACGTGCCGGGGCCGCGGACCGCCTCCAGCCGCAGGTCGACGGCGTCGCCGTCGAGCACGCCCGTGGGGAGGGCCTCGGTGCTGAAACCCGGCCACAGGACGCCCGCCTGCTGCGTCATCGGGGCGATCCACGTCGTGGAGCCGGCCGGCCCCAAGAAGGCGAAGCCGGGCGGCACCGTCGCCTTCGCGTTGTCCTCGAGGTGGAACAGGACGTCGCTCGCGGCGAAGCGCTTGCCGTGCTGGCCGTCGACGTCGGCGCGGGAGGCGAGCACGAGCCGCGGCTCCCCCTCGACCGTGTCGACGAACGGCGCGACCGCATCCGTGTGGACGCCGGCGATCACGCGCGGGTCGACCGGCGGCGGCGGTGGGCCGGACGCTGCGTGCGCGGGGGCGACCGCGGCGAGCACGGCGAGGATGACGACCAGCAGCGCCGCGGACGCGACGCGGAGGGACCTCAGAGGAGTCAAGGACGGCCTTCCGGGATGAACGGACATCAATATTGAGACTAAGTATCAGTTTCTGGTGGAGACCGCTAGTCCCGGCTGAGGCGGAGCGTCGCCCGCGCCACCGCGCCACCGTCGCGCGTGACCGTGGCCGCCACGGCCGTCACGGGGCGGGCACGCAGCGTCCGCCCGACGGCCGGCGGGACCTTCACCCGGACCGTCGCCGTGCGACCGGCCGCGATCCGGTACGCGCTGCGGCCGAGCGTCACCTGCCGGCGTTCGCCGGCGTGCCGGATGCGGGCGGCCGTGCGCAGGCGGACCGTGCCGCGGCACGTGGACGCGGCGCGACACCGGACGCGCACGCCGATCGTGCGATCCCCGCGCAGGCGGACGCGCTCGCCGAGCACCGCGATGCCCGCCGCCACCTGCCCGCGGGGCGCGTCGCCCGGCGGCGAGCCGGCCGCCCCGCCCGCCCCGCCCGGCGCACCGCCACCGGTACCGCCGCCACCCTGATCGCCGCCGCCCGCCGGCGCGTCGGCCACCTCGACGACGAGACGCTCGGTGTCGGCCTGCAGCCCCGTGCCGGTCTGCACCCGGTGCGTGAACGTCAGCGCGTACGTCCCCGGCTGCGAGAACGCCCAGTTGCCGTGCGCGTGGACGCCGAGCGCGACCTGGTGCGTGTCGGGGAGGCCGTCGCCGCTGTGCATCAGCACCCGCGGGCGGCCGAACGTGTCCGTGACGAAGACGGCGACCGACCCCGGGCCCTCGACGGCGTCGAGCGACCACGCGAGCGTCCCGGACGCCTGCCCGCCGCCCAGCTCCTCGGTGTTCCAGCCCAGCCACACGACGTCGGCCTTCTGCGTCTGCGGGATCAGCCACGTGCGGCCGCCCGCCCCGCCGAGGAAGCCGTACGCGGGATCGGCCGGGACGGTCGCCCGCGCGGTCGACGTGAGCCGCACGACGACGTCCCCAGGCTCCCGCCACACGACGGCGCCGCTCGTGCCGTCCTTGACCTGGCTGTGGAGCGCGCCGTCGACCAGCCGCGCGCCGTAGTCGGCATGGCCTACGTCGAGCACGACGGCGGCGAGCGTGGCCAGCTCGGCGAGCCGCACCCCGGTCACCCGACCCGGAACGTCAGCGCGCGCGTCGCCGACAGCCGCCTGCCGCCGCGCGATGTCCCGCGCAGCGTGAACGACAGCCGGTACGTCCCGCGCCGCGTGAAGGCCCAGTTGCCGTGGGCGTGGATGCCGAGCGGCAGCGACCGGGTCGCCGGCAGGCGCGTGGAGTCGAAGAGCACCGACGGGGTGCCGAACGAGCCGGTCTGGAAGATCGCCACGCGCCCCGGGCCGGACACGCGGTTGAGCCGCCAGGACAGGTTGCGCAGCTGCCGGCGACCGACCTCCTCGGTGTTCCAGCCCGCCCAGATCACGCCGGAGCGCTGGGTCTGCGGGACCATCCAGACCGTCGTTCCGGGGCGCCCCAGGAACCGGAGGCTGCCGTTGCGCGGGAGCCGCATCCGCGCTCGGCCGGCGACGCGGAGCGTCACGTCGCGCGGGTCGCGCCAGCGCACGGAGCGGCCCGTCGCGTCCTTGACCAGCAGCCGCAGCTCGCCGCCGATCACCCGGGCGGCGACGGCGTCGACGTGGCCGCTCGACAGGGTCACGCGGGCGTCGGCGGCGGCGGGCGCGGCGAGCGCCGCGGCGGTGAGGGAGCCGGCCAGGAGCAGCCGGGAGGAGTACGTCCGAAGCATGCGCGGATACGATACTGAGACCTAATCTCATGTCGACCAGCACGCGGCTCCTCCTCCCCCTGCTCGCCACGGCGCTCCTGGCCGCGTCCGGCTGCGCGACGCCGCCGAGCCTCTCGGCCTCCGACGACCGGCTCCAGGTCATCACGACCACCGGGCTCCTGCGCGACCTCGTCGAGCAGGTCGGCGGCGACCGAGTCCGCGCGGTGAGCCTCGTGCCGGACGGCGCGGACCCGCACGCGTTCGAGCCGACGCTGCGCGACGTGCGCAACGTCGTCTACGCCGACGTCGCGTTCAGCAACTACCTGATGCTCGAGCAGCACAGCATCATCAAGACGCTCGACGCGAACCTGCCCGAGGGCGTCGAGTCGGTCTCGCTCGCCGAGGACGCGGTCAAGTACGCGGCCGAGGTCATCCCGCTCGTCGAGAACGTCAACCTCGACACGATCTGGCTCGGGCTCCGCGCCCGCGGCGACGGTGCGCGGCTGGGCGCTGACCGCTCCAGCGACGTGCTGCTCTCGCTCGTCGGCAAGGAAGGCCCCGGCGACGTGTTCGGCTACCTGACGGGCTCGTTCGGCGAGACGGAGGTCTCGTTCGACTCCCGCGACGGCCTCGACGGCGCCAGCGGCTTCAAGGACGACACCGCCACGCTGCCGGCCGACGCGCACACCCACATGTCGTGGGCGTTCAGCGAGGCGGGCGTCTACCGGCTCACGTTCGCGGCGCGGCTGCAGGTGAGCGCCACGTCCAAGCCCGTGTCGCTCGGGCAGGCGACCTTCACGTTCGCGGTCGGGGTGCGGCCGAGCGCGGCCGGCGTCCCGGGGGCGACCGTGCTCGACCGGGGCCACGCCGACCTCACCGTCGACCTCGACCGCGGCCGGCTGCTCGCGCTCCACGACCCCGCGGGCGGCGGCGAGCACGCGCAGGCCGAGCTCGCGCCCGAGGCGGTCGTCGTCGACGTCCCGCCGAAGGCGATGGCGGAGGTGCCCGCCGGCGACGACTTCCGCTTCATGGGCCGCCCGGGCGACGCGATCTTCCAGCTCCCCCAGGCGGTGCTCGGCAAGCACGTGCACGGCGAGATCGACCCGCACCTGTGGCATGACGTGCGCAACGCGATGGCGTACACGGAGCTGATCCGTGACACGCTGATCGCCCGCGATCCCGCCCACGCGACGGACTACCGCGCGAACGCCGACCGGTACCTGGCCGAGCTCGACCGGCTCGACCGGGACGTGCGGCGCACGATCGCCGCGATCCCGAAGGACCGCCGGCACCTGATCACCACGCACGACGCGTTCGGCTACCTCGCGCACGCCTACGGCCTCCAGGTCGCCGGGTTCGTCACGCCCAACCCGGCCGTCGAGTCGTCGCTCGCCGAGCGCCGCAAGCTCAGCCAGACGATCCGCAGCCTCCGGGTCCCTGCCGTCTTCCTGGAGCCCAACCTCGCCACTCGCTCGTCGACGCTGACCGAGGTCGCCGAGGAGCAGGGCGTCCGCACCTGCCCGATCTACGGCGATGCGTTGGACGACCGGGTGACGACCTACGTCGAGATGATGCGCTTCAACGCGCGGTCCCTGAAGGAGTGCCTCACGTGATCCACCGTGCCGCGCGCGCGGCCGTCCTGCTCGCCGCGACCGTCGCGCTCACCGGCGCCGGCGGGCCCGAGCGCGAGCTGGAGCAGACGATCGAGCGCGAGCAGGCCGTCGCCGACGGCCGCAAGGTCCTCGCCGACGGCCACGTCGACATCGGCCCGCGCTTCGTCGACGGCCGCTGGACGCTGCTCGTCCACGACGACGCCGCCAAGGCCGACGCGCGCCGCAAGAGCGTCTGGCGCCGCACCGACGACACGGTCCTGCACGTGTCCGATGCCGCGCTGCTCGAGGTCCCCGACGACCCTGCCTACCGCTTCCTGCGCGCCGAGCCGGGCGCGAAGGTCCACGTCGTCCCTCAGACGCAGAACCCGGACGTCGTCTGGGTCGGCTGGAACACGCAGGACCCGACGGTGATGGAGCGCATCGACCGGGGCGTGACGATGACGCTCATCGGCGTCCAGGGGCCCGGCTCGCTCGTCGTCTACCTCCAGTCGGGGACGTTCGGGGAGCCGCAGGTGCTGTGGGACTCCGAGGCCGAGCCCAAGCCGGCGTGGGTCGACGTCAACACGCACACCCACGCGAACTGGGTCTTCTCGAAGCCCGGCGTCTACCTCGTGCGGGTGCGGATCGAGGCCGACCTGGTCGACGGCACGACGGTCCACGACACGCGCGCGCTGCGGTTCGCGGTCGGGTCGCGGGCGAGCGTCGAGGACGCGTTCGCGGCGACCTGGCGGGGGCCGGCCGACGTTGCGGGGCCGGCGACCGCGTCCGCGCATCGCCCCGCCGAGGACGGCGGGGGCACGTCCGCGATGGCCGTGGTCGCGATCGCCGTCGTCGTCGCGCTCCTGCTCACCGCCGCGCTCGTCCGCAGCCTCCGGCGCGGCGCGCGGGCGAAGGCCGAGGCGCGCCGGTGAGCGCCTCCCTCGTCGTCCGCGACCTCGCCGTCCAGCTGGGCGGCCGGCCGGTCCTCCACGACGTCGCCTTCGCGGTCGGGCGGGGCGAGCTCGTCGGCCTGATCGGCCCCAACGGCGCCGGCAAGACCACGCTGCTGCGGACGATGCTCGGGCTGCTCGCGCCGGCGTCGGGCGCGGTGCTCGTCGAGGGCCGGCCCGCCGCTCCGGGCCGCGTGCCGATCGGGTACGTGCCGCAGCGGCACGAGTTCGCCTGGGAGTTCCCGGTGTCGGTCGAGGACGCGGTGATGAGCGGCCGCACCCGGAAGCTGGGGCTGTTCCGGAGGCCGGGCGTGGAGGACTGGCGCGCCGTCGACGAGGCGCTGGAGCTCGTCCGCATGACCGACCTGCGCACGCGGCCGGTCGGCGAGCTGTCCGGCGGTCAGCGCCAGCGGGTGCTCGTCGCGCGGGCGCTCGCGCTGCAGCCCGCCGCGCTCCTGCTCGACGAGCCCTTCACCGGCCTCGACATGCCGACGCAGGAGCTGCTCTCCGACCTCTTCCTCTCGCTCGCCCGCGAGGACCGCGCGGTGCTCATGACGACCCACGACCTCGCCGCGGCGCTCTACACGTGCGACCGGCTCCTGCTGCTCAACCGCACGCTCATCGGCGACGGCGCGCCGGCGGCTCTCGCCGCCGACCCGGCGCTGTGGATGCGCACGTTCGGCGTCGGCGAGCGCAGCCCGCTGCTGCGGATCCTCCAGACGGCGAAGGCCGCGTGATGTCCCCGCTCGAGTTCCTCACCGACCTGACCAACCCGGACCTGCGCTTCCTCCCGAAGGCGCTCTTCATCGCGGTCATGTCGTCGATCGTGTGCGGCATCGTCGGCTGCTATGTCGTCCTGCGGGGCATGGCGTTCATCGGCGAGGCGGTCGCGCACGCGGTCTTCCCGGGCCTGGCCGTCGCGTTCGTGATCAGCGGCAACCTCGTCCTGGGCGGGACGATCGCCGGCGTCCTGACCGCCGTGCTCGTCGCCGTCTTCTCGCAGAACCGGCGCGTGAAGGAGGACTCGATCATCGGCGTCTTCTTCGTCGCGGCGTTCGCGCTCGGCATCGTGATCATCTCCCAGGCGCCCGGCTACGCCGGCTCGCTGCAGGAGTTCCTCTTCGGCTCGATCACGGGCATCCCCGACGAGGACCTCGTCGTCGTCGGCGTCACCGGCGTCCTCGTCTCGCTCGCGGTGCTGCTCCTGCACAAGGAGCTCGTGACGATCTCGCTCGACCGCGAGACCGCCCGTGCGATGGGGCTGCGCGTCTTCTGGCTCGACCTGGGCCTGTACGTGCTGGTCACGCTCGCGGTGGTGATCAGCGTGCAGACGATCGGCAACATCCTCGTCCTCGCGCTCCTGATCACCCCCGCGGCGACCGCCCGCCTCCTCACCGACCGCCTCCCGCTGATGATGGCGCTCGCCCCGACGATCGGCGGGCTCTCGGCCCTCGTCGGCCTCTACGTCTCCTGGTCCTGGGACTTCCCGACCGGCGGCACGATCGTCCTCGTCCTCACCGCGGTGTTCCTGCTCGCGTGGTTCCTCGCACCGCGGCAGGGGGTGGTGGCGAAGCGTCGCGCGCGGAGGGTGGTGGTGGCGGACACGGCGGGTTGAGCCCCCGCCCCGCGATCCCACTCAGCTCTCGCCCGCGACACCACCCGACCCAGCGACGCCGCCTGCGACCAGGCACAGCAGCGCACCGACCCCGAGGACGACCGCTCCGGCTCCGGACCCGACCAGCACCGCGGCGCCCGCGAGGATCACGGCGAGCACGACGAACGCGGTCCGGGTGGCGGTCATGTGGGTTCTCCCTACCCTCCGCGCGCACGCGTCCACCCGTCCCTCCGGCCTCGGAGGCCCGCGGGTGCCGGCCCTCGCCGGAGAGCCGCCGGGTCAGCAGGGCGGTGCGGGCGCGCCCGCGGCGGGGTCGCGCGCGCCCCAGGCGAGCCAGGCGCGGTAGGCCGGGCGCTCCTCCGCGAGGGTGGCGTCGGCCAGACCGACGGGGAAGGCCGTGTCCTCGCGGAACGTGTACTGGATGGCGACATCGACGCGGTCGTCGGCGTCCCACGCACGGAGGGCGGCGTCCATCGCCGCGCAGGAGCCCGCGCCGGCGTCGGTGGCCGCGCCGGTCTCGGTGATCCAGATGCGGTGCTGGCGCTCGCAGCCGTGGGCGTCGAGCGCCTCCTTCACCGCGCGCAGCAGCGCGGGGTTGCCCCCGCGGGCACGGTCGGCGGCCAGCGACGTCGAGCCGCGCCCGACGTACGTGTGCTGCGCCCAGACGTCGCCGGCGCACGCGACGTCAGGCGGGAGCGCCGCGGCGAACTCCGCCGCGCCGACGGCGCGGGCGCGGGGCCGCGCGTAGCCGGCGACCTCCCCGAGCACGAGCGACGCGTACGACGGCAGCTCCGCCTGCGCCGCGCGCACGAGGTCCGCGTAGGCGCCCGGCGAGATCGCCGCCTGGTCGCCGCCGCAGGCCGCCCGCTGCGGCGCGAGGAAGGTCGGGTGGTTCGGCTCGTTCCACGGGCTCCACCACGTGATCGGGACGCCGACCTCCAGCGCGAGGCGGTCGAGCGAGCGCAGCAGCGCGCGGTAGGCGTCGATCCGGATCCGCCCGCCCGCCGGGCACCCCGGCGCGGGGTCGAGCGCCCAGTCGGGCGCGCCGTACGGGCTCGCGACGATCTGCCAGCTGCCCTCCCCGTCGATCGCGCGCCGGGCGGCGATCGCCTGGAGGAGCTGGCGCACGCCGTGCGTGTCGGCGCAGGGCGGCGCGCCGCGTAGGCACCCGTCGCCGCGCAGGTCCCAGTTCGGCGGCTGGTCGGCGCTCGGCTGGACGCGCGACCAGTCGACCATGAGCCGGAAGTACTGCGGCCTGAGCGCCGCCACGCGGTCCCGCCAGGCGGCGAACGGCGCCGGCACCTCGCCCGGCGCGAGCAGCAGCGGGTTCTGCTCGGCCAGCCCGATCGACAACCCCGCCGCGGGCTCAGCGGGCGGCGGCACGACGGGCTCGGTGGCCGCCGGCGGGGCGGTCGTCGCGGTCTGCGCCCGCGGCGGGGTCGCCGGATCGTCGTCGCCCGAAACGGCCACCACAACGACGACGACGGCCACCAGGGCCGCCGCCAGCAGACTTGCGAGCGCTGTCGCGCGCGCTCGGCTCAGACGGCCGAGACCTCTTCCTCGTCCGGGACGCGGAAGGACGAGCCGCAGCCGCAGGCCGCGACGACGTTCGGGTTGTTCACCTGGAAGCCCGCGCCGGTCAGCTCGTCGATGTAGTCGATCTGCGAGCCGTGCACGTACGGCAGGCTCTGCGAGTCGACGAAGACCTTCAGGCCCTGGTCCTCGAAGACGTGGTCGCCGTCGCGCTGCTCGTCGAAGGCCAGCTGGTACTGGAAGCCGGAGCAGCCGCCGCCCCGGACACCGAGCCGCAGGCCGGCGTCGGCGGTGTCAGAAGCCTGGGCGCCGAGGAACTCCTGGACCTTCCGCGCGCCGAGGTCGGTGAAGGTGATCGCTGCGTACTGCATCGCTTCACGAAATATAGCGGTCGGTATCCTCGGCGTCAGATGCCTACCCCCGAGGAGCTCAAGCAGCGCATCGAGGCTGCGATCCCCGGCGCGGTCGCCGACGTCGAATCCCCCGACAACGTGCACTTCTCGGCGGTCGTCAGGGCCGCCGCGTTCGAGGGCCAGAGCCGGATCAAGCAGCACCGGATGGTCTACGACGCGTTCGAACCCGGGGAGCTCGGCGGTGCGGTCCACGCGCTGCAACTCAAGACGGAGGTCCCATGAGCGACAACCCGCTCCGCGACGCGATCGCCGAGGCGATCAAGGACAACAAGGTCATCCTCTTCATGAAGGGCACGCCGGAGCAGCCGATGTGCGGGTTCAGCGCCCGCGCCGCGCAGGCGCTCCAGGCCACGGGCGCGCCGTTCGCCGCGGTCGACATCCTCCCGGATCCGCGGATCCGCCAGGAGCTGTCCGCGATCTCGAACTGGCCGACCACCCCGCAGCTCTTCATCGACGGCGAGCTGATCGGCGGCAGCGACATCGTGCTCGAGATGTTCGAGTCCGGCGAGCTGCACGACGCGCTCGGCCTCGCCCGCCCGGACGCGCCCGCCGAGGCGCCCCAGGCGACCCCGGCGCAGCCCGCGCCGCTCGGGATCGAGAACAACCTCTCGTAGCCGCGCGGGCGCCGGCCGTCCGCGCTACTCGACGGTCACCGGGATCTGGGCGCTGCCGCTGAGGCGCAGCTCCGGGTCCCGGTAGACCTCGCGCGCCTTCAGGGCGACGCCCTCAGGCCCGTTGGTGGCCCCGCCGCCCTCCTCGATCGCCGCGCGCTCCTCCTCGTCGGCGGGCAGGAAGCTCGCGGTCACGCCGTCGAAGCGGCCGATGCCGGCCACCGCGTCGGCGAGCGACGCGACGGTCCGCGGCCCCGCCTCGTCCGGCACCGCGCCCTCCTCCTCGGCCCCGAACAGCAGCTCGCCGAGGTCGACCTCCAGCCCAGCCGCCGCGTCGGACGGCGTGCCCTCCAGCGCGAGCAGACGGTCGCCGCTCGGCATCCCCTTGGGCACGTGGACCTTGAGCGTCCGCCACTGCGCCTTGCCGCGGACCTCCTGCAGCTTCACGCGCACGCGCGCGTCGGTGCCGCGCCGGACGGTCGTGGGCCCGGTCGCGTCGAGGAGGAACGCCTGGCGCAGGCCGCGGCGGATCTTCATGTTGACCTCGACGCCGGTGACGGTGAGGTTGGCGAAGTTGAACTCGTCGACCGCGGTGACCGCCTCGACGAAGTCCGAGACCATCGGCGCGCCCGCGCCGAGCCCGGCCTCGTCGCCGTCGCTGGAGCGCGTCACGTAGCGGTTGCAGAACCGCAGCGGCGCCTTGCGCTGCGCGACCTTGATGCGGACGCACATCTCGCCGGTCTGGCGGGCGGGCGTCGCGCCGAGGATCGTCGCCGCCGCCTGCGCCACCGCGCTCGACCCGACCAGCGCCAGCGCGGACGTCCCGGTCGGCAGGCCGATCGCGCTCTCGTCCGCGAGCTGCAGCGTCAGGACGCGCTGGCGGCCGGTGTCCTGGTCGCGTGCGACCACCTTCATCGGGATGCGCGGCGGCAGCACGCCGGTGCGACCCGCGACCGCGTTGAGCCCGTCGCTGGACAGGATGCCGATGTCGTGGCCGGGCGCCGCGAGCTTGTAGGTCGTCGTCGCCTCCCCCGCCACCGGGTTGTTGACGACCGAGAAGACGTAGGAGTCCTGGAGGAAGAGCGAGCGCTTGCCCGCGCCGTCGAGCGGGTGGCCGAACGCCCACACGCGGTCGCCGTCCACGTACGAGACGGTCCCGATCGCACCCGCCGTCACGTCGCCCGACGACAGGCCGGCGGCCATGCTCGAGCCCAGCCGCGGCGGGAGCGCCGGGAACACGGCGGCGCGGGGCGCGCCGGGCGTCGCGTAGACGATCTTCCCCCCGCGCTTGGCCGCGCGGGCGTAGAGCCGGCCGACGTTCGTCGAGAGGCCGGACAGGCTGACCGGCGTCGCGAGCCGCTTGGTGTTCGCCGGCGCTGGCGACGCGGCGGGCGCGTCCACCGGGACGCCGAGGATCGACTCGATCGGGGTGGCGAGCGCGAGCAGCCCGCCGTACTCGCCGACGCTCTCGGAGATCGCGCCGATGACGCGGCCGCCGCAGAGGATCGGGGAGCCAGAGAAGCCCGGGCCGACGCCGGTCGGCTCGATCGCGCCGCCGCTGAACCTCACGAGGATGCGCGGCGCCTCGGCGGCGGGGTCCCCCGCGACGACGTCGACGACCTCCGCGTCGAAGGTCGTCACGTCCACGCCCGAGACGACGGAGTACGCGGTGCACTTCATCCCCTTGACGACCTCGGCCAGCGGCATGATCGGCTCGGCCGCCTGGACGGCGGGGACGGCGGCGCCCCCCGCGAGCGCGCCCGCGGTCAGGGCGGCGGCGAGCAGCGCGCGGCGGCGGCGGGTGAACGGCGGCACGAGGCTCCTCATCGGCCGATGGGGTCCCCGGCCTGAGCGCTGGCCATTCCTTCCCGCCACCGCAGATGCTCCACGATCCGGTGCGAGTCGCAGATCGCCTCGCCGCCGAGGACGAGCAGCGGGACCTTCGTCTGGCCGCTGAGCGTGCGGACCTCCGCGCGGTCCCGTCCGCGCCACGGCACCCGCACCTCGTCGTAGGCGACGTCGTGCGCGCGCAGGGCGCGGGCGACGCGGCCGCATGGGCACAGGTGATCGGTGGGTGTGCGGCAGCGGTAGAGGGTGGCCATCAGGGCTTCAGGTGATCGGCGACGGCGTTCGCCCGTCGGAGTGCGAAGCCAGCGAGGCGCAGCGTGACAGGTTGTCCGGCGCCCGGGTGGGCGAGGCCGTGCGTCCCGCGCTCGCGGTACCACGCGACCGTGCGCTCCAGCGTGTCCTCGTGGTGGGACGGGCGCCAGCCCAGCTCCCGCTTGGCCTTGGTGGAGCGGAACGCCCACCACTGCCCGGCGGCGCGCACCTCCGAGACGGTGATCGGCGGGACGAAGCGCTCCAGCGCGGCCGCGCTCTCGGCCGCCCGCGCGAACGCGATCGCCGCCGGGTACGGGAGCTTGAGCGCGGGTGGGGCGACGCCGGAGATGCGGCCGAGGTCGGCGAAGAGGCGGTCGAGCGTGAAGTTGCGGTTGCCGAGGATGTAGCGCTCGCCGGGAACGCCGCGCTCGTCGGCCAGCAGCACGCCGCGGGCGACGTCGTCGGCGTCCACGACGTTGAGCGCGCCGTCCACGTAGGCCGGGAGCTGCCGCCGGAGGAAGCGCAGGACCAGCTCGGTGGAGGAGCGGTAGAGGTCCCCGGCGCCGAAGACGTGCGCGGGGTTGACGATCACGACCGGCAGGCCGAGCGCGGCGAAGCGGTACGCCTCGGCCTCTGCCTCCCGCTTGGAGTGGACGTACGGGACGTCGATCCCGCCCGCGCTGAACGGCTGCGTCTCGTCGGCGGTGCTGCCGCGCGGCGCCGGGCCGATCGCGGCGACGCTCGACATGTGCACGACCCGCTCGACGTTCGCGCGCAGCGCCTCCTCCAGGACCACGCGGGTGCCGACGACGTTGACCGCGAAGAGCCGCTCGCGCGGCGCGCGCAGCGAGGTGCGGCCGGCGACGTGGAAGACCCGGTCGACCCCCTTCAGCGCGCGGCGCACGGCACGCCGGTCGAGCACGTCGCACGTGACCTGCTCCACGTCGAGATCGCGGATGTTGTCGAGCCGGGAGCGCTCGCGGACCGTGACCCGCACGCGGTCGCCGCGCTCCACGAGGTGGCGCGTCACGTGCGACCCCAGCAGCCCCGTCGCCCCCGTGACCAGGACCGTTGGCACGCGCGGAGTGTAGGGTCCCCGGCCCACCCCATGGCCGTAGCTGTTGTCACCGACACGACGGGGTACCTCCCCGCGTCCGAGGTCGCCGCGCGCGACCTGCACCTCGTCTCCCTCTACGTGAAGTTCGGCGACACGTTGGAGCGCGAGTCCGAGATGCCGGACTTCTCCGCCTTCTACGAGCGCCTGCGCGCCGCGAAGGACCTCCCGACGACGTCCCAGCCGTCGATCGGCGACTTCCTCGCCGTCTACGAGCCCCTGCTCGAGCGCGGCGACGACATCGTCTCCGTCCACCTGTCGGGCTCCATCTCCGGCACCTACGACGGCGCCCGCCAGGCGGCCGCGCAGCTCGCGGAGCGCGGGTACGGCGGCCGGATCGAGGTGCTCGACTCGCAGACCGCCGCGGGCGGCCTCGCGCTGATCGCCGCCGCCGCCGGCAAACGTGCCCGCGAGGGCGGGGGCCTCAACGAGGTCGTCGACTACGCGCGCCGCGCGCGGGCCGAGCTGAAGATCTGGTTCGCGGTCGACACGCTGGAGTACCTGCGCCGCGGCGGCCGCGTCGGCGCCGCGCAGGCGTGGCTCGGCGGCGCGCTGAAGATCAAGCCGATCCTGACGCTCGAGGCCGAGATCACGCCGATCGAGCGCGTCCGGACGAGCGGCAAGGCCTTCGAGCGGATGGTCGAGTACATGCAGTCCCGCAAGGAGGACGGCGCCGACGGCTGGGTCGTCCAGCACATCCAGGCCCACGACCAGGCCGACCGCCTGATCGAGCGCGGCCACGAGATCTTCGGCTGCGACCCGCTCTTCGTGAGCGAGGTCGGGCCGGTCATCGGCGCGCACGTCGGCCCGGGCCTCCTGGGCGTCGGCGGGTTCGCGCGCAGCTGGATCGTCTAGCCGGAGACGCCGCGCGCCCGGCAGGGCCGGGCGCGCGGGGCACTTCGGTGTTCGGGCGCGGGTCGCGCCGCTGTCACCAGCGCGACTTCTTGCGCTTGCGGCGCGTGAGCATCCGCGTGACGCCGGCGATGCCGCCGCCGATCACGAAGCCCGCGACCGCGGCGCCGATGAGGACCTGCTGCTGGTGCTGGACGATCTGGGAGCGCCAGTCGGTCAGGCGCTCCACGTCGCCGCGGAGGCGGCCGACGGCCTCGCCGAGCTCGCGGCGGTGCTGCTCGATGTCGCGCCGGATCTCCTCCGGCGTCCGCTGGCGCTGCGTGCCGGCCATCAGCCGCTCACCGTGTCCTTGATCTTCTTCGCCTCGTCGATCGCCATGTCTGGCGTCGGCGGGGCGCCCTTCTTGATCCACTTCACGCCCACCGCGGCGGCGATGCCGGCGAAGGCGAACAGCAGGACCGTGACGACGAGGAAGCCGGCCCAGATCTCCCACCCGATCAGCCAGTAGAAGAACCAGGCGGCGGTGTGGAGCAGCATGATGAGGCCGAGGAGCGCGAAGACGCCCGCCGCGATCGCGACCGCGGCGCCCTTGCCGAGCCGCGTGGCCTTGGCCGTGACCTCGACCTTCGCGAGCTCGATCTCCTCGCGGACGAGCAGCGAGACCTTCTCGCTGATCTCCGCGATCGTGTGGCCGATCTGCTGCGGCTTGTTGTGATCAGGATCCGTGGCAGCCATCAGCCGGCGAGCTTCTTCAAGAGCAGGGCGACCGCGAAGCCGCCGGCGAACGCTGCGCCGACGAGCGCCTCAGGCCGCTCGGTGAACGGGATGCCGCCGGGCGGCATGGCGCTCCCAGGCGGGTGCGACGCGGTCTGCTGGCCGTGGCCGACGGTCGCGGTGGTGTCGGTGGGGGTGCTCACTACTCGGGCGGATCTTCCCCGAAGATCCGGCGGTAAACGATGGCGGCGGCTCGCGCGGTCACCATCGAGGCCAGGGCTCCGAAGCCTGCGAGCAGGCCGGACCAGGCGAGGCGCTTGACGAGATCGTTGTCCATGAGCCCCGAGATCCAATCAGATCGTGGTCGGGGCAGGAGCTTCGAGGCCCCCGCACACCGTCTCGACCACGAACTCCTTGGCCTGCTCGTACTGCTCCGGCCCCTGCGGGAGCAGCGCGAAGATCCACCCCGTCAGCACCTGCTCGATCGCCCCGTAGAACGCGAGCGCGGCGAACTGCGGCGCGATGTCGTCGCGGAAGAGCCCGTCGCGCTGCGCGTCGGCGACGATGTCGGCGATCAGGTCGTACGCCTCGCGGATCTTCGCCAGGTGCTTGGCCCCGAACGAGTTCGCCGCCCGGGTGACCTCCACGATGATGACCTTCATCAGGTCCGGGTCGTGGCGGTAGGAGTCGACGATGAACCCGGTGATCGCGAGCAGCTTCTGCCGCGGCGGCGTGTCCTCGCTGCGGTCGACCTCGCGGATGGCCTCCAGCAGCACGTTCCACCGCTCCAGGAAGAGCGTGTCGAGCACCTCGTCCTTGGCCTTGAAGTAGTGGTAGACGAGCCCGTAGGCGACGCCCGCCTCGTCGGCGATGTCGCTCACGCGCGCGGAGTGGAAGCCCTGCCGCGCGAAGACGCGGACGGCCGCGTCGAGGATGATGCGGCGCTTCTCCGCGCCTCCCGTGCGCGCCATCAGGCGCGCACCTCGGCGAGGATCGGGCGGCGGTGGGTCAGGGCGGGCAGCTCGGCGCGGATGCGCGCCTGGGCCTGCATGTCGAGGTCGGCGGTCACGTGTCCTTCGGTGTCCGGGGCCGTCGCGAGCACGACGCCCCAGGGGTCGACGATCATGGAGCGTCCGCCGGACCGCATCCCGCCGGGGTGCTCCCCGACCTGGTTCGCGGCGACGAGGTACGCCTGCTGCTCGATCGCCCGCGCGCGGACCAGGATCTCCCAGTGGTCGCGCGTCGTGGCGAGGGTGAAGGCGGCGGGGAGCGCGAAGACGCGCGCGTCGAGCGCCTCGTAGAGCGCCGGGAAGCGGACGTCGTAGCAGATGGTCAGTCCGAGGCTGGTGCCGTCGGCGGTGTGGCTGAGCACAGGCCGCTCCCCCGCGTCCTCGTGCTCGGACTCCCGGTACTCGCGCCCCGCGACGGAGACGTCGAAGAGGTGGATCTTCGCGTACTCGGCGACGACCTCGCCGTCGGGCCCGACGTGGAGCGACAGGTTGCGCAGCCGGCCGGCGTCGCCGTCGCGGACGGACATCGAGCCCGCCACGAGGTCGATGCCCAGCTCGCGCGCGGTGGCGGACGCCCACGCGCGCACGTCGGCCTCCCGCTCGGCACCCGCGTGCAGGACGTCCCCGGGGCCGAGCGCGGGCCACTTCTCGGGCAGGACGACCAGCTCGGCACCGTCGTGCGCGGCGGCGCGCGTCAGGCGGTCCGCCGTCGCGAGGTTCGCGTCGACGTCGCCGGTCGAGGTGAGCTGCACCGCTGCTGCGCGCACGTCCGCAACGTATACCGTCGCGTCTCGTGACCGAACCGCTCCCCTGGCGCGCGCCCGCCGGAACGCCGCGTCCCGCCGCGGTGCGGCTGGACGCGATGCCGCTCCAGCTCCACGGCCGGCTGCGCAAGCGCTGGCGTTACGTCGGCGTCTACGGGGAGCGCCTGATGCTGTGCGCGGGGGTCGTGCAGGTGGGCCTCGCGGGCCAGACGTTCTGGGCGGTCTGGGACCGCGAGCGCGCGGCGCTGCGCGAGCGCACCCGCCTGTGGCGCGGCCTGCGGTACGTCAGGCTGCCTGACACCGGGGTCGAGGTCCACGACGGCCAGGTGGACGTGTCGCTGCGGTTCGCGCAGGAGGGCGCGGGCGCCGCTCCAACACCCGTCGAGACCGCGTCGCCGGTCGACGGCGGCGCCACGTGGATGTGGACGCGCAAGACCGGCGGCGTGCGCCTGCGCGGGACGGTGACGCTGGCGGGGGAGCGGATCGAGCTCGACGCGCGCGGGGTGGTCGACGAGTCGGCCGGCTACCACCCGCGCCGCACCGACTGGGAGTGGAGCGCGGGCGTCGGCGTCGACGACGCTGGGCGCGACGTGGCCTGGAACGTCGTCAGCGGCATCCACGACGACCCGCGCGCGAGCGAGCGCACCGTCTGGGTCGACGGCGTGCCCGCGCAGCTGCCGCCCGCCGCCTTCTCCGCCGACCTCTCGGCGATCGCGTTCGACCGCGGCGCGCTGAGCTTCACCGAGGAGGCCGTGCGGTCGCGCGCCGAGAACTTCGGCGCGGTCCGCAGCGACTACACGCAGCCGTTCGGCACGTTCAGCGGGACGCTCCCCGGCGGCCTGACGCTGGCGAGCGGGTTTGGGGTCATGGAGCGCCACGCGGCGCTCTGGTGAGCGTCCACGCCAGCTCGACCCGCTCCGCCGCCTCCAGCGCCACGCGCAGCTCGAGCTCGGTCGTGGAGGAGCGGTCCTCCAGCCGGCGCCCCTCCGTGACGACCGTGACGGTGGTGCGGTCCGCCGCGAACGGCCACGGGTCGAGCACGAGGTCCGCGCCGAGCGTGAGGCCGATCGGGCCTTCGGAGAGCGTCGCCGGCGCCCAGCCGAGGCAGAGCGCGAGCGAGAGCCAGTCCCACGCGAACAGCAGCGCCTGCAGCCCCGCCGCCTCCTCCTCCGTGACCCCCGTGTCGGCCCGCAGCCACGCCTGCAGCGCGCGCTGATCGCCCAGGTAGCGGCGCACCGCGGCGGCCTGCCCCTCGCTCATCCGCGTCAGGTCGCGCCGCTCGTACAGCCGCGTGCCGTGGAGCGAGACCATCAGCGCCGCGACGCGCGACTGGGTCAGCAGCTTCGACGGCGCCGCGGACCACAGCCGCAGGTGCGTGTCGAGCGCCATGCGCATGAAGCCGACCGGGAGGCCGGTCGCGGCGTCGAGCGCGGGCGTCAGGTCCCACTCCGCCATCCCGATGTCGTGCTGCGCGGCGGCGAGGACCGCGGCCTCGCGGTGCGGCACGGCCGCCGGCTCCCACGCGTGGGCGAGCTGCCCGCTCACCCACGCGTGCGCGGCCTGGCCGATGCAGATGCCGTCCTCGCGCACGAGCATGCGCGAGAGCCTGTCAGAACACGTTCGCCGCCAGCCAGTCGTCGGCGAAGAACGCGAGGAAGAGCGGCACGAGCAGCCACATCAGCGGGTGGATCTCCCGCGCGCGTCCGAGCGCGAGCATGACGACGACATAGCCGATGATCCCCAGCCCGATGCCCGCGGCGATCGAGAACGTCAGCGGGACGCCGGCGATGATGAGGAACGCGGGGATCGACTCCTCCGGCTTGCCCCAGTCGATGCCGCCGACGAGCCGGATCATCAGCGCGCCGACCATGATCAGCGCGGGCGCGATCGCCGGGTGGATGAAGTTGTCCTCGGCCTGGTAGGCGACGCCCTGGCCGACCGCCTCCACGAGCGGCACCGCGAACACGGTCAGCGCGAACAGCCCGCCGGTGAAGATCGCCGCCAGGCCGGTGCGCGCGCCCTCGCCCACGCCGGCGCCGCTCTCGACGTACGTCGTCACGCTCGACACGCCGAACGCGCCGCCGCCCGCGGCCGCGGCGCTGTCGACCAGCAGCACGCGGCGCATCTCGGGCAGCTCGCCCTTCTCGTCGGTCAGCCCGCCCTGCTCGCCGACCGCGACCGCCGTCCCGACCGTGTCGAAGAAGTCGGTCATGAAGAGGGCGAAGATGATCGGGACGAGCGCCCAGTCGAACGCGTCGCCCAGGTAGTCGGGGTCGAGCGGCTCGCCGATCGTCGTCAGCTCGTCCGAGCCCGGGATGTCGAGCACCGCGTCGGGCGTGTCGAGCACGCCGAAGATCAGCCCGAGCGCCGTCGACACGAAGATGCCGACGAGGATCGCGCCGCGGAAGCCGCGCGCCGACAGCGCCAGCGCGACGAGGACGCCCGCCAGCGCGATGAGCGGCGGACCGGCGGTGAGGTCGGCGATCCGGACGCTCGTGGCCGGGTCGTTGACGACGATGCCGCCCTCGCGCAGGCCGACGAACGTGATGAACAGGCCGATGCCGACGCCGATCGACAGCTTGAGCGACATCGGGACCGCGCGGACGACGGCCTCGCGCAGGCCTGCGAGCACGAGCGCGACCGCGATCAGGCCCTCGATGACCACGCACGCCATGCCGACCTGCCACGGGACGTCCTGCCCGAGGATGAGGTCGAACGCGACGACCGCGTTGATGCCGAGGCCCGACGCGAGCGCGAACGGGACGTTCGCGTAGAGGCCCATGACGATCGACGCGACGGCGGCCGCCAGGGCGGTCGCGACGGCGACCGCGCCGAACGGCATCCCCGCCGCGGAGAGGATCGCGGGGTTGACGAAGACGATGTACGCCATCGTCAGGAAGGTCGTGAGCCCGCCCAGCGCCTCGACGCGGACGGTGGTCCCGCGTTCGGACAGCCGGAAGCGGCGCTCGAGGAAGGAGTCGGCGGCCATGGGCGCGGACGCTACCCCGCCGAGCGGCAGCGCACGCCGACACGGTGGCCATACTGGCCCCGCCGATGGTCGAAGCCCCGATCCTCACCGAGCGCCTGCTCATGCGACCGTTCGTTCCCGACGACGCCGAGGCCGCGTTCGCGATCTTCCGCCTCGACGCGGTCGGCCGGTTCACCGGCGGCACGCACACGTCGATCGACGACACCCGCGCGCTGATCGCCAAGGCGCGCGAGCACCAGGCCGCGCACGGGTTCGCGCTGTGGGCGGTGGAGGAGCGGGCGACGGGCGCCCTGGTCGGCGAGGTCGGCCTGCAGCTGCTCGAGTTCCGAGGCCCGGAGGTGGAGATCGGCTGGTCGTTCGCGCCGTCCGCTTGGGGCAAGGGGTACGCGACCGAGGCGGCGCGCGCGTGGCTCGCCGTCGCGTTCGGCACGCTCGGGCTGCGCACGGTGCTCGCGACGATCATCCCCGAGAACACGCCGTCGATCCGGCTCGCGGAGCGGCTCGGCTTCACGCTGGTCGGCGAGCGGTACGTCCACCGCGCCGACCACCTGATCTACGCGCTCACGGCACCGGCGTCGACGCCGGATCGCTCCGCTGGCGCAGGCGGTTGAACGACGACGCCCGCGCGGTCCTCGCGGTCAGGCCCGCGGGGACGCGGAGGATCGCCTCGCCGCTGGGCGCCGGCTCGACCAGCACCCGCAGCGCGAGCACGCCCTGGCCGTCGTCGAGCGAGAGCATGAGGTGCCGGCCGCCGCGCTTGACCGGCTTCGTCCAGCGCACGCGCACGCGGCCCTCGGCGTCGGGCGCGCTCGCCTCGATCGCCGGCGGCATCGGGTAGGTCATCTCGCCCACGCGGTGGACGACAGCGCCGAACCACCGCCGCGGCCTGCGCAGGCTCACGCGGCTGTGCCAGGCGCCGGGGTGGTTCCACTTCTGCCCCTGCCGCCCCGGGCCGGGCGGCGACATGCCGCGCAGCTGCGGGCGGCTGCGGGTCGCGCCCCAGCGCCCCGGCCAGTCCTTCCACGGCCCGAAGCCCACGACCGGCAGGTCGGGAAGCTCGAACCCGTCCGCGCGCGTGTCGTCGACGCCCGGCAGGTACGGGTGCGTGCCCGCGGTGAAGTACGACGCGTGCGAGAGGTTCGCGACGTACGCGATCGGCCGGTTCGGGTCGTGCTCGTACTTCTCGACGGCCGGGTCGTCCCACGCGCGCGCCTCGCCGCTGTTGTGCTGCGCGTACGTGACCAGCTCGGGCGCCTGCGTCCCCGCGTTCAGCCCGACCTGGACCATCTCCCAGTCGCCTTGGTGGCGCCCGAAGCCGAGCAGGTGCTTCGTGTTGTCGAGCAGGAAGATCCAGTACTGCAGCCACGTCCGGCCGCCGTCGGTGACCACGCGCCCGTACAGCCGCCCGCGCGTCGCCGCCTCGCGCTCCATCCGCCGCGACTCGCCGGCCAGGTCGGGCGGGAACGCGAGGTGGTCGGTCTTGCGCGGCTCGCGCTCGTCCGGGTACTCGGACAGCGTCAGCAGCGAGAGCGCCGGCGTGCCGCCCGCGGTCGCGATCGTCTCGCCCCGCTCGCGCCGCAGCGCGCTGCCGCGGTTGTCCGTCGCCGCCTCCGCGGCCAGCGGCGCGAAGTCGTACTGCGGGTCGATCCGCAGCACCGGCCGGTGGCGGATCAGGAGGATCAGCTCCTCGGGCTGGAGCGCGGTCTGCGGCGCTTCTCCGGTGACGGCCATGGCCGATCCTAGGCCGCCGCGTGTGTCCGGGGGAAGGGCTGGTGGGTTCAGTGGTCGACGACGGCGGCGACCACCGCCTGCGCGAGCTCGTCCTCGACCCGCTCCGCCGGCCAGGAGCGGTCGATCGACAGCTGCTCCCAGACCGGGACGGACGTCAGGGCCCACGTGAGGTCCGCCGCTTGGGCGGGGTCGAGCCCATCGCGCAACCGGCCCGCGCGCGCGAGGCGGTGGGCCGCGTGAAGGTGGCCTTGGCGCAGCTCGGCCATGCGGTCCTCCCAGGCCGCCCAAGCATCGGCGTCCGTGTTCCGCGTGGCGAGCAGCACGGTCGCCACCGGCCGGATCGAGGCGGCGAACCGCAGCCACGTGCGGATGAACGAGCGCAGCGCGTCTGCCGGGTCGTCCTCTTCGAGCGCAGCCGCCAGACGGCCACGGATCTGCGCCTCCTCGTCCATGCGGTGCACGAGCGCGAGGAAGAGCTGGCCGCGGGTCGCGAAGTGCAGGTAGACAGCCTGACGCGAGACACCGGCGGCTTTCGCCACCTGGCCCATGGAGACGTCGGCGCCCGTTCCGGCGACGAGCTGCCGCGTCTCCTCGATGATCCGTGCACGCGAACTTGACACCTGTCAATCATAGGCCTACGGTGGTTGACACATGACAAGCACCAACACCGTCCATCCGGCCGAACGCGCCGCGCGCCTCGCCACCGAAGCGGTCACGGCAGGGGACCGCGCGGCGTGGTCGGCGGCGTACGCCGATGACGCCGTGCTGCACGACCCCGTGGGCGGCTCTCCGCTCGACCCGGACGGGCGCGGGCTCCGTGGCCGGGAGGCGCTCCACCGCTTCTGGGATCTCACCGTCGCGCCGAACGACGTGGCGTTCACGATCGCCGCGATTCACCCCTCCGGCCACGAGGCGGCGGTCGTGGGCTCGGTGCGCATCGCGTTCGCGAACGGCGCGGAGGTCGCGTACGACGGGGTGTTCGTCTACGCGGTCGACGACGACGGGCGCATCGCCTCGATGCGCTCGTACTTCGATCTGGACGCCGTGCTCGCGTCGCTGACGTAGCCCGGCGCGGTCAGCGGTCCGGCTAGTCCGCGTCGCGGCGGCGTTCGAGCGCCGCGAGGAGCATCTTCGAGTGCATCGCGCCGACCAGCTCGCGCAGCGGCTCGGCGCCGGAGACGATGATCTCGGCGGCGCGCTCCTCGTCGCGGAGGTTCTCGAGCAGCACCGCGACCTCCTCCTCGACCAGCGGCGCGAGCGCGCGCTGGTAGCGGAGCGTGTCGTAGACGGTGAAGCCGAGGTGCTCGTCGTAGCCGCCCGCGCGGAAGCGGACGAACGCGTCGATGATGCGCGCGTCCTCGGCGTCGTAGCCGTCCTCGTCCGGGGTGAGCACGCCCAGCTCGGCGAGCTTGTCGAGCACCTCGGGCGGGAGCTGCCGTGCCGCGTCGGCGCGGGAGAGCCGGGTTGACGCCGCGCCCCGCGCCCGGACCGCCGCGTCGAGCAGCCGGCGGTCGGCCAGGCGGTCGCGGATGACCTTGAGCGGGAGGTACTCCTCCTCCTGCATCCGCTTGATGAGCTTCAGCCGGTCGACCAGCTCCGGCGCGTACCAGGCCATGTTGCGCGACGTCTTGACGATCGCGTCCTCGCCGCCCAGGAGCCCCTCGCGGAGGTAGTGCTTGATCGTGGCGGGGCTGACGCCGGAGCGCTCCGACAGCTCCGCCATCTTCAGGAGGCCGTCCTGGTTCACGCCAGGAAGGACCCCTGCGACGCCTCCGCCGGGGTGGGTGGGCCTTGGATCGCGCCCGCCTCCTTGAGCTTCGCGATCGCGTCGTCGTCGTAGCCCGCCTCCCGCAGCACCGCGTCGGTGTGCTCGCCGAGGGCCGGGCCCGGACGGCGGTTCGGGTCGCCGGGCGTGCGGCTGAGCTTGACTGGCACGCCAAGCAGCTTGACGGGCTCGCTCACACCCGGCTGGTCGAGCTCGGCGACCATGCCGCGGGCCTGGACCAGCTCGGAGTCGAGCGCCTCGTCGAGGTCGAGCACGGGCTCCAGGCAGCAGTCGTGCTCGTCGCCGAACGCCGCCCACTCGTCGCGCGTCCGCGACGCGAACAGCTCCTCCACCTGCGCGTGGGCGTCGCTGCCCGGCCGCTCGAACGCCTTGTCGAGCAGGTCCTCCCGCCCGGCGCCGCGGCAGAACGCCTGCCAGAACTTCGGCTCCAGCGCGCCGATCGTGACGTACTTGCCGTCGCTGGTCCGGTACGGGCGGTAGCAGACCAGCCCGCCGTTCAGCGCCTCCTTGCCCCGCTGCGGGACGCGCCCGTCCGCGAAGTACGCGCCTGCCGTCATCGCCAGCCACGACAGCGCGCCGTCGGCCATCGAGACGTCGACGATCTGCCCCTCGCCGCTGCGGTCGCGCTCGCGCAGCGCGGCAAGGATTCCGAACGCCGCCATCAGCGCGCCGCCGCCCAGGTCGGCGATCTGCCCCGCGGCGGAGACCGGCGCGCCGTCGGGCTCGCCGCTCAGCCCCAGCACGCCGACGCGCGAGAGGTAGTTCATGTCGTGCCCGGCGCGGTCGCGGAACGGGCCGTCCTGGCCGTAGCCGGTGATCGCGCAGTAGACGAGCCCCGGGTTCTCCTGCTTGAGCCGCTCGTAGCCGACGCCGAGCCGGTCGAGCACGCCGGGGCGGAACGACTCCAGCAGCACGTCGGCCTCGCGCACCAGGCGCAGCAGGACCTCCCGGCCCTCCTCGGTCTTCAGGTTGACCCGGATCGACTGCTTGCCGCGGTTGAGCGCGAGGAACAGCGCGCCGCCGGCCGACGGCTCGGCCCCCTCGTACGCCGGCGGCGACCAGCGCACGTAGTCGCCCATCCCGGTGTCCTCCACCTTCAGCACGTCGGCGCCGAAGTCGGACAGCAGCAGCGAGCAGAAGCCGCCCGGCAGCAGGCGGCTGAGGTCGAGGACGCGGACGCCGTCGAGCGGCAGGCTCATGCGGGGATCTCCTGGTTCGTCGTCGGGGCCGTGCCACGCTGCGGCACGCCGAGCAGTGCGCGCGCCTCCTGGACCGTCGCCGGGCGGCGGCCCTGGTCCTCCACCATCTGCCGGGCCTTGGCGATCAGCTCGCCGTTGGACGAGGCCATCGTCCCGTCCGGCAGGTAGAAGTTGTCCTCGAGCCCGACGCGGATCGAGCCGCCGAGCGTGAGCGCCGTCGCGACGAGCTGCCACTGGACGCGGCCGATGCCGATGACGCCCCAGTGCGCGTCCGCGGGGAGCGCCTTCACGTTCTCGGCCATCGCGGCGAGGTTGAACGCGGTCGGCGGGATGCCGCCGGTGACGCCCATGACGCAGTCGATGTGCAGCGGCGCCTTCAGGATCCCCATGTCGAGCAGCGGGACGAGCGAGCCGACGTGGCCGACGTCGAAGCACTCGTGTTCGGGCTTGATGCCCAGCTCGTTCATGACCGTGAGGAACTCGATGATCTCGCTGAACGGGTTGGCGAAGACCGCGTCGAAGACGAAGGCGCGGCGCCGCTTCGAGTACTTCGCGTAGTTCATCGAGCCCATGTTCAGCGCGGCGACCTCGGGCCTGACCGCGCGCAGGTACGCGACGCGCTTCTCGACGCTGACGCCCATCGCGCCGGTCGAGAAGTTGATGATCGCCGCGTCGCCGACCTCGTCGCGGATCGCCTGCGAGATGGCCGCGAAGTCGTCGACCTCGTACGACGGCGTCCCGTCCGGCCTGCGCGCGTGGATGTGGATGTGCGTGCCACCCTCGTCCACGATCCGCCGCGCCTCCGCGGCGTACTCCGCGGGCGTGTACGGGATCGCCGGGCACTGCTCGCGGTTGGCGAGCGATCCGGAGATCGAGCAGGTGATGACGACGGGATCTTCGAGGCTCACGCGGTGCGCCCTCCGCAGCAGGAAGTGGGACGTGCCACTTCGCACTCTACGTGACCCGGCCGACGGGGGCGAGGAGCCGCCGCGGCTAGCCTCTCCGCCGACATGGACGCCGCACTGCGCACGCTCGCCGACGCCGGGCTCGCCCTCGACGCCGCCGCCGAGGCGCTCGAGGCGCAGGAGGTCGGGGTCGCGGAGGAGCGGCTCGCCGAGGTCGACGACGCGCTCCAGGCGCTGCGTGACCGGTGGGGCGAGCTGCCCGGCCCGGCCCGGAAGGTCGTCGGGCCCGCGGGCCGCGACGTGAAGGAGCGGCGCGACGCGCTGGCCAAGCGGATGCCGAAGCGGCGCGCGCTCAGCGAGGGGACGGCGGAGGCGCCGGATCCCGAGCAGGAAGAGGCGCCGGAGGAGTAGGGCCCCGCGCGGGGTCGTCCGCGCCGCGGGACGCCTCGAGCTCCCGCGCCAGGGTCTCGGCGTCGTACGGCCCGACGTGGCGCCGGCCGCCGACGAAGAACGTCGGCGTCCCGCGCGCGCCGGACGCCTCCGCCGACGCCGCGTGCTCGTGCACGCGCGCCTCGTGGACCCCCTCCTGCAGCTCGCGCGCGAACCGCTCGACGTCGAGCCCGAGCTCCCCCGCGTAGCCGAGCAGGTCGGGCAGCTCCAGCTCGTCCTGGTGGGCGAACAGCGTCTCGGCCATCTCCCAGAACTTCCCCTGCGCGCCGGCCGCCTCGGTCGCCTGCGCGGCCAGCTCGGCGTGGTCGTGCACGTCGGGCAGCGGCAGGTGGCGCCAGACGTAGCGCAGCTCGTCGCCGAACCGCGCGCGCAGCTCGCGCGTCATGCCCGTCGCGCGGCCGCAGAACGGGCACTCGAAGTCGCCGTACTCGACGAGCGTGAGCGGCGCGTCCGGGCGCCCGCGGATGTGGTCGCGCTCCGGGTCGACCGGCATGTCGAGCTCCATCGGCAGCCCGGCCGTCCGCTCCCCCAGCAGCACGGCGGCGAGCCGGAAGACGACCCAGCCGACGGCGGTCGAGACGATCGCGGCGAGCAGCACGCCGACCGTCGCGTCGGCGGTCAGCGCCGGGTCGTCGAACGCGAGGTCGGCGATCAGGAGCGAGACGGTGAAGCCGATGCCCGACAGCGCCGCGCCGCCCAGCGCCTGCGCGCGCCCCACGCCGCGCGGCAGCTCGCCGAGCCCGAGCCGCACCGACACGAGCGTCCCCGCCCCCACGCCGACGAGCTTGCCGACGACGAGGCCGAGCACGACGCCCCAGGTCACCGGCGAGCCGAACGCCTCGGCCATCGCGCCGTCGCGCAGGTCGACGCCCGCGTTGGCGAGCGCGAAGAGCGGCACGATCACGCAGCTCGTCCACGGGTGCAGGAGCGTCTGGAGCCGCTCGTTCACCGACACCGCGCGCGCGATCCCGACCCGCGCCGAGCGGCCGGTCTCCGGCAGCGGCGACTGGCGGAACGCGCGGGTGAGCGTCGCGGCGCGCTCGACGATCTCGCGCCGCGGCGGGGTCGCGCCGACGAGCAGGCCCGCGGCCATGCCGGCGATCGTCGGGTGCAGCCCCGATTCGACCGTCGCGAGCCACAGCCCGGCGCCGACCACGAGGTACGGCGTCGCGCGCCATACGCCGAACCGGCTCAGGAGCGCGAGCGCCGCCATGCACAGCCCGGCGATCGCGATCGCGACGACGTCGAGCGACTCGGAGTAGACGACGCCGATGATCGTGACCGCGACGACGTCGTCGGCGATCGACAGCGTCAACAGGAAGACGCGCAGCTGGGTCGGGCACGCGGGCCCGACGATCGCCAGCGCGCCGAGCAGGAACGCGGTGTCGGTGCCGATCACGACGCCCCAGCCGGCGGCTGCGTCGCCCGACGGGTTGACCGCGAGGTAGAGCGCGGCGGGCAGCGCGAGGCCCGCGAGCGCGGCGATCGTCGGGACGGAGAGGCGGCGGCGGTCGGTCAGCTCCCCCATCGACAGCTCGCGCCGGACCTCCAGGCCGATCACGAAGAAGAAGAGCGCCATCAGGCCGTCGTCGACCCAGTGGCCGAGGTCCTTGCGCAGCTCCCAGTCGCCGAGCCGGAAGAGCAGCTCGGTGTGCCACAGCTCCTCGTAGGTGTCCGACCACGGCGAGTTCGCCCACAGCAGCGCGAGGAGCGTCGCGGCGAGCAGCACGCCCGCGCTGCCCGCCTCCGTGGCGAGGAACGAGCGCAGCGGCGCACGGAGCTGGCCGAGGAGCTGACGGCGGCGCGGGCGCGTCTGGTCCGCGGTCAGCTCCACGGCGTCATGGTGCCATGCGGCTCAAGCGGCGCCCATCGCGAACGTGTCGGGGTCGGGCCCGATGCGCTCGCCGCGGTCGAGCCCGCGCAGCGCCTCCATCTGGTCGTCGCGCAGCTCGAAGTCCCAGATCGCGAAGTTCTCCTCGATCCGCGCCGGCGTCACCGACTTGGGGAACACGACGTTGCCGAGCTGCACGTGCCAGCGCAGGACGACCTGGCCGGGCGTCTTGCCGTGCTCCTCGGCGATCCCCGTGATGACCGGGTCGTCGAGCACCTTGCCCTGCGCGAGCGGGCTCCACGCCTCGGTGACGATGCCGCGCTCGGCGTGCTCGCGGATGAGGCCGTGCTGCTGGAGGTACGGGTGCAGCTCGATCTGGTTGACCGACGGCGTGACGCCGGTCGCCTCGATGATCCGGTCCAGGTGCGCGGGCTGGAAGTTCGACACGCCGATCGAGCGGACGAGCCCGTCCTTCTGCAGGTCCACGAACGCGCGCCACGTGTCGACGTACCGGTCGGCGGACGGCACGGGCCAGTGGATGAGGTACAGATCGACGTAGTCGAGCTCGTGCCGGTCGAGGCTCGCCCGGAGCGCGGCTTTCGCCTCCTCGTACCCGTGCGCGTCGTTGAAGCACTTGGTCGTGATGAAGACGTCCTCGCGCGCCAGCCCGGACGCGCGAAGCGCCTCCCCGACCTGCGCCTCGTTCCGGTACGCGGCGGCGCCGTCGATGTGCCGGTACCCCACGTCGAACGCGTGGGTCACGGCCTCCACGGTCTGGTCGCGGGGGATCTGCCAGACGCCGAAGCCGAGCTGGGGGATCTGTCCTTCGTCGCGCAGCGCGATGCGCGGTACCTGGTCGGTGGAAGAGCTCATCACACCGGCACTACCCCGTTGCGCTTCCAGGGCCGCTCGACCTGCTTGGACTCCGCCATCTCCAGCGCGCGGCAGATGACCGGGCGGGTCTCGCGCGGGTCGATGACGTCGTCGATCATGTCGTTGGCCGCCGCGATGTAGACGTCGATGATCTTGCGGTAGTTGGCGATCAGCTCGGCCTTCTTGGCGGCCGGGTCCTCGGCCTCCTCGACCTGCTTGCGGAAGACGATCTCGACCGCGCCCTCGGCGCCCATCACGCTGATCTCCGCGGACGGCCACGCGACGATCGTGTCCGGCTCGTAGGCGCGGCCGTTCATCACGTAGTAGCCCGCGCCGTAGGCCTTGCGCAGCACGACCGTGACCTTCGGGACGGTCGCGTTGGCGACCGCGTAGAGCATCTTCGCGCCGTGGCGGATGATGCCGCCCTGCTCGACCTTCGTGCCGACCATGAAGCCCGGCACGTCCATGAGGAAGACGAGCGGGATGCCGAACGCGTTGCAGAGGTTCACGAACCGCGCGACCTTGTCGGCGGAGTCGTTGTCGAGGATGCCGCCGAGCTGCTTGGGCTGCGACGCGACGATGCCGGCCGGCCGCCCGTCGAAGCGGGCGAAGCCGGTGATGACCGTCTTGGCCCAGTTCGGCTTCATGTCGAAGAAGTCGCCGTCGTCGACGATGCGCGAGATGACCTCGTACATGTCGTACGGCTTGCGGTTCGACTCGGGCAGGACGTCGAGCAGCTCGTCGTCCATGCGGTCGACCGGGTCGCTCGTCGGCCGCCGCGGCGGCGCCTCGCCGTTGTGCTGCGGCATGAACGACAGGTACGCCTTGATCTTGTCGATGCACTCGGGATCGTCGGCCACCTCCAGGTCACCGACGCCGCTCTTGCGCGTGTGCACGCGCGAGCCGCCCAGCTCCTCCTGCGTGACGTCCTCACCCACCGCCGCGCGCACGAGGTGCGGCCCGGCCAGCGCCATCGAGCCGCGCCCCTTGACCATCGGCACGAAGTCCGCGAGCCCCGGGATGTACGCGGTGCCCGCCGCGCACGGGCCCATCAGCGCCGCGACCTGCGGGATGACGCCGGACGCGACGACCTCCTCCTTGAACAGGTGGCCGCTCCCCGCGAACAGCGAGCCGACCGCCTCCTGGATGCGCGCGCCCGCGGAGTCGAGCAGCCAGATCATCGGCATGCGCTTGGTCAGCGCCAGCTCGCGCAGGCGGGCGACCTTCATCTCGCCGGTCATGCCCATCGAGCCGGCCATCACCGTGAAGTCGTACGCCGCGACCGCCACGAGCCGTCCGTCGACCTTGCCGTAGCCGGTGACGACGCCGTCCGCGGGCGCGTCGCGGCCGGCCATCGCCTGCTGGGAGAAGTGCGGCTGCGCGTGCAGGCCGAGCTCCACCCACGTGCCCTCGTCGATCAGCAGGTCGAGCCGCTCGCGCGCGGTCAGCTTGCCCTGCCCGTGCTGCTTGGCGACCTTCTCCGGCCCGCCCCCGGCGCGTGCCTTCTCTCGGCGCGCGTGGAGGTCCTCGACCAGCGGGCGCAGCAGCGACGTGGGCTTGGCGTCCGGCGTCTCGGAGGCGCTCACAGCCCGTACGACCGGCCGATGACGTCGAGCATGATCTCGTCGGTGCCCGCGCCGATCCGGTTCAGGCGCATGTCGCGCCACACGCGCTCGACCCCGTACTCCTTCATGTAGCCGGCGCCGCCGTGGATCTGGATGCACTCGTCGGCGACCTCGACCGCGACCCGCGCGGCGTGCAGCTTGGCCATCGAGATCTCGCGCACGGGGTACTCGCCGTTCTGGAACCGCCACGCGGTCATGTAGACGAGCTGGCGCGCCGTCTCGATCTTCGTCGCCATCTCCGCGAACTTGTGGCGGATGACCTGGAAGTGGCCGATCTCGCGGCCGAACGCCTTGCGCTCGAGCGCGAACTGGAGCGTCTGGTCGAAGCAGTGCTGGGCGCCGGCGACGCAGCCCGCGGCGCCGATCAGCCGCTCGCCCTGGAGCTCCCAGCTGATGTGGTAGAAGCCCTTGCCCTTCTCGCCGAGCATCGCGCTGGCGGGGACGCGGACGTCCTGGAAGGCGAGCAGCGCGGTGTCCGACGCGTGCATGCCGAGCTTCTCCAGCCGCTTCTCGCGGATGACGCCCGGCGCGTCCATCGGGACGAGGAAGAGCGTGATGCCGCCGTGGCCGGCGTCCGGATCGGTCTTCGTGACGAGCACGATCACGTCGGCGCGGTGGCCGTTGGTGATGTACGTCTTGGAGCCGTTGATGACGTACTCGTCGGTCGCCTCGTCGTAGACCGCGCGCGTCTTGATGCCGGCGACGTCGGAGCCCGCGTCCGGCTCGGTGATGCCGAGGCAGAGGATCTTCTGGCCGAGGATCGCGGGCTCGGCCCACTGGCGCTTCTGCTCCTCGGTGCCGAACGCGAGGATCGGCGGCAGCGCCATGTCGGTCTGCACCGCGACGCCCATCGCGAGGCCGCCGCTGCGCGCGTGCACGATCTCCTCCGCGAGCACGAGCGCCGAGTAGTAGTCGCCGCCCTGCCCGCCGTACTCGACCGGCTTGTCCAGCCCGAGGAACCCGAGCTCCCCCATGCGGTGGAAGACGCTGTCGGGGAACGTCGTCTCCTCCCACTCCTCCGCGTGCGGCGCCAGCTCCTTCTTCGCGAACGCGCGGATCGACTCGCGCAGCTGGTCGTGCTCGTCGGTGAAGATGAAGTGCTTGCGGGTCGCCCCGTGGTCGGGCTTGAGGACAGTCGCGCTCATGGGCGGAAGAGTAAGGAGTTGGACTTCCTACTTCCAGCTCGTGTCCGGAGACGATCGAAGGTGACGCTCGCGTCACCGCGCCGCGCGGCGCGCGAGCGTAGGGTTCCGCCCCCGTGCCCGGAGGATCAACCGTTCGATACGACGCCGCGCCCAACGGCGTGGCGACCATCGCCCTCGACGACCCCGACACGCGCAACGCGCTGTCGGACGAGACGCTCGATGCGCTGATCGAGGCGTTCGAGATCGCGCGCGACGACGACGGCGTGCGCTGCGTCGTCCTCACCTCGACCCACGAGAAGGTCTTCAGCTCCGGCGGCAACCTCGGCGGGTTCGCCGCCGACGTGCCCCTCGTGCAGAAGCACTTCGGGACCACGAAGTTCCCGCGGCTGTTCACGCTGATCGGCGAGCTGGGCAAGCCGACGATCTGCGCCGCGAACGGCCACGTGCTGGCCGGGGCGCTCGGCGTCGCGCTCGCGTGCGACCTGATCGTCGCCAAGGAGGGCGTCACGTTCGGCACGCCCGAGATCAACGTCGGGGTCTTCCCGTTCATGATCATGGCGCTGATCTACCGGAACGTCCCGCGCAAGAAGACGAACGAGCTGCTGCTGCTCGGCGAGCGCATCGACGCCCACGAGGCCGAGCGCATCGGCATCGTCAACAAGGT
Source organism: Parviterribacter multiflagellatus (assembly GCF_056863265.1). Lineage (NCBI taxonomy): Bacteria > Bacillati > Actinomycetota > Thermoleophilia > Solirubrobacterales > Parviterribacteraceae > Parviterribacter > Parviterribacter multiflagellatus. The sequence continues at coordinate 448,043 of NZ_JBXPIZ010000003.1, read as the reverse complement.
CGTGCCGGCCGAGGAGTTCGACGCCGCGATCGACGCGTGGGCGACGAAGCTGGCGGGGAAGTCCCCCGTGCTCATGAAGCTCGGCAAGGACGCGATGTTCCGCCAGCAGGACATGGCCTTCGCCGACGCGCTCGAGCTGCTCCACACGCACCTGACGATCGCGTTCTCCACCGAGGACATCCAGGAGGGCGTCAAGGCGTTCTTCGAGAAGCGGGAGCCGCGGTGGACCGGCCGGTGAAGGTGATCGGGTTCGTCTGCCGGACGGCGGACCGGGCCGCGGGGACGGCGCGCGGCGTGCAGACGCTCGCGCCGATGATCGCCGAGCAGCTCGGGACGACCGCGCGGCTGATCGGCTCCGAGAGCCCCGCCCGCGAGCAGTCGTGGGAGGAGGACCTGCGCGACTCGCGCGGCTGCCTGCTGGAGGCGGGCGGCCAGATCGACGACGCGCTGGTCGAGGAGACGGTCCCCGTGCTCGTCGCGGGCGACTGCTCGATCGCCGCGACGACGCTCCCGACGGTCGCGCGCCACCGGCCCGAGGGCTACGTCCTGTGGCTCGACGCGCACGGCGACTTCAACACGCCCGAGACGTCGCCCAGCGGCTACCTCGGCGGCATGCCGCTGGCCGCCGCCTGCGGCAGGTGGGACCCGGGCCTGAGCGACACGCGCGTCGACCCCGCGCAGGTGCTGATGTGCGGCACGCGCGACCTCGACGGGCGCGAGCAGGTCCTGCTGGAGACGGCCGGCGTGCGCAGGCTGCGGCCGTCGCAGCTGGCCGACATGCTCGACGGCGAGGACGTCTACGTGCACCTCGACCTCGACGTGCTCGACCCGTCGATCATGCCGACCGCGTTCCCGGTCGCCGGCGGGCTCTCCGACGCCGGGCTGCGGACGCTGCTGAGCGAGGTCGCGGCGGTCGCGAACCTCGTCGGGATCGAGATCACGAACTTCGACGCCCCGGAGGACGAGCTGGCGCGCACGACGCTCGCCGAGACCGTCGCGGCGATCGTGCACCCCGTGCTGCGGGGCGGCACGGCGGTCGGGCGCTGACGCGGCAGGGCCGCGCCAGCGCCTCCGGCAGAAGCGGCAGAGCCGCTTTGCCGGGGATTCAGCAGGGGTAGGGCGTCCGCCGCTCGCCGACGCTGCCGTCCGCGAAGGTCACCGCGACGGTGGTCGGGCCGCCGCAGGTCGCGCCGCCGGTGATCCACGTGGACAGCAGCACGGCGTCGGTCGTCGCGCCGAACGTGTGGCCGACCGTCGCGCCGACCACGTTGCAGTTGCCGGTCTCCCCGGACGAGCGCTCGTACTGGCAGTCCAGCGGCGTCCCCGCCGGCTTGTACCAGACGCCGGTGATCGCGCCGCACGACTGGACGAGCGCGCGAACGTCCTGCGGCTCGCTGGGCGCGCGGCCGACCTGCACGTCGCAGCCGGCGGGGAGGCCGACCTCGCCGGTCTCGCTGCCGTCCCCGGCGCTCGCGCAGCCCGGGTCGGGGTCGCCGCTGGCGGTGTCGCGGGCGTCGGTCTGGCCGTCCGCGTCGTTGTCCACGCCGTCGGCGCACTGCGCGCCCGGGCCGGGCCCGGGACCGGGACCGCCGGCGCAGCCCGCGATCGGCTCGACGAGCTCACCGGTGACCTGCCCGGCCTGCAGCATCGTCACGGTCGCGGGGACCGAGCAGTCCGCGGCGCCCGGGAGCGTCAGCGCCATGTCCAGCTGGGTGACCGGCGCGCCGTCGTTGAGCGTCGCGGCCGCGTCGTGCTTCCACACCACGCAGGTGGCGCCGGCGGCGGAACCCACGCTGGCGGTGCACGTGAACGCGGCGGGGTTCGTGTTGACGCGGACCTCGTCGAACGACGGGCAGTTCGCGTTGAGCGCCAGGAACAGCTCCTCCTGCCCGCCGACGACGGTCACGCCCGACGAGCCCGCGCACTCGGCCGAGACGCCGGGCTCGCCGGCCTCGGTCTCGTCCTTCGCGTTCGTGCAGCCCGGATCGGGGCGCACGGCGTCGCTCTCGCGGTGGTCGATCTGGCCGTCGCCGTCGTCGTCGATCCCGTTGCCGCACTGGGGCGGCGGCGCGTCGGGCGGGACGGGCAGGTTCGCGCGGCACTCGGCGCCGGGGAACGTCTTGCCGCCGCGGCCCCAGCTCGGGCAGCGGGTGGAGCCCGTGACGCTGCGCAGCACGCCGTTGCCCGGTTGGAGGCCGCCACCGGCGCCGCCCGAGCCGCCGGAGGCCAGGCCGAGCTTGGCCAGCAGCGCCGCGTCCCCCGCGCCCGCGGGCTGGCCGCACACGCGCCGGCCGGCCGCCGTGCCGAGCGCGGCGACGTCGGCCTTCGAGCGCCCCGCGCGCGCGAGCGTCTTCGCGAGCAGCCTGGGCAGCTCGCCGCCCTTGCAGCCGGGCGTGGACGCCTTGCCGGCGGCGGTGAACGCGCTGGCGACGCGCCGGGTGCCGCGCGGCTTGGACCTCGCGCCGCGGACCTCGAAGGTGAGCACGCCGGCGCCCTCGTCGCCCTGCGGCCGCGCGACGAGCACCGCCACGCGGCCGGACCTCGCGACGCCGCCGGTGGCGATCAGGCCGTCGCCGTTGCGGGCCTTGACGGTCGCGCTGGCGCCCTTCGCGAGCTTGACGGACGCGGTGGCGACGGTCGTCTGGCCCGCCTTCGGGAGCTTGACGGTGAGCGTCTGGGTCTGAGCAGCGGAGGCCCCGGCGGGCGCGGCGGCGGCCACCAGGCACGCCGCGCCGAGCGCCGCCAGGGCGGTGCCGGGTCGTCTGCGGAGGGTCGGGCTGAGCATGGCGGCGACGCTAAGCGCGCCCCGGAGGCACGGCATCGGGGATCGCCCTTCGGGGCACCCCCCGGGGACCCCGGGGTGACGTCAGGCGACGGCGACGCCGCAGCGGGGGCAGCCGGGGCGGCGCGGGACGGCGTGCGTCTCGACCGACAGCGTGGCCAGGTCGACCTCGAGGCCGCGGCCGAGCGTCGCGGGCGCGTGGATGCCGGTCACCCAGGCGACGACCTCGTTGGCCGCCAGCGCGCCGACCACCGCGCAGGCCGGGCCGAAGGTCGCCGACGGCGGCGTCACCTGCTCGGCCGCGCGGACCGTCGCGAAGTGCGGCCACTGCTCCGCCCACGCCGCCTCCTGGCAGGCCAGGCAGCCGGTCCGACCGGGGACGAACAGCGGGCCGACGCGCACGTGGGGCGGATGCTGCGAGACGCCCAGCAGCGGCACGCCCAGCGCGAACGCGGCCTCCTGGACCCAGCGCTCGATCGCGTGCGGCGGCGTGTCGGCGGTGTTGACGACGACGTCCGCGCCGCGGATGACCGCGATCGCCTCCTCCACGCTCGCGATCCGGCGGTCGATCCCGACGTAGCGCAGGCGCCGCTCCAGCCCGCGCAGCCGCGCGCCGGCCGCGCCGGCCTTCCGGCGGCCGAGGTCGCTCTCGCCGAACAGGACCTGCCGGTTGAGGTTGCTCTCCTCCACGACGTCGGCGTCGACGCCGACCAGCGTCCCGACGCCCGCCTCCGCCAGCGGCAGCGCCACCCACGACCCGATGCCGCCCAGCCCGATGACGCACACGGTCGCGGCGCGCAGCCGCGCCTGCGCCTCGGAGGCGCCCGCCATCGAGCCGACGAGATCGGCGAAGCACGCCAGCTGCCGCTCGTACCGCGCCGCGTCGCGCGCGTCGAGCCTGCTGCGCTCCGCGTCGGCGTCGTCGAGCACGCCGCACTCGGCCAGCTCCTCCACCGCGCCCCGCACCTCCGCCTCGTCGGCGCCCAGGTGCGCGGCCAGCTCCTCCACCGTGCGGCGCCCGTCCACCGCGCCGAGGAGCCGTGCCAGCGCGGGCCCATCCCCCTCGAGGATCAGGTCGCCGATCCCCGGGCCGCGCAGCACGTAGACGTCACCGCTCGCTGCGAGCCGGACGTCGACGGATCGCCTGAGGCGCGCCCTCACGGGCCGGCCTCCGGCGGGGGCTCATCACCCGATCTTGCCAGCGGACAGCACCGGCACGACCGGCTTGCGCGGCTTGCGCACGGCCTTGAGCATCGCTCCCTCCTCTCCTCCATCGTCGTGGTCATGGCTTGCGCACCACCCACACCGCCTTGATGTGCCGGCCCTCGGGGTCGAGCTCGTCCTCCGGCGGCCCGATCTCGAGCTGGCCGTGGACGCCGAGCAGCTCCAGCCCGGCGGCCGCGACGGCCTCCCGGACGAGCGCCTCGGGATGGTGGTGCTGGACATGGTGGGTCACCTCGTGGTCGTACGTGCCGTCGTCACGGGCGAAGAACGCGTGCAGGTCGGCGGTCGCGACGCCGCCCGGGCCGATGTCCGCGGGCGTGGTGCCGTGCCAGGCGAACACCGCGCCGGGCCGGACGCGCACGTCCGCGCCGGCGTACAGCGCGCGGTAGAGCGCGAGCGTCGACGTGTCGAACAGCCCGATGCCGCCGGGCCGCAGGTTGCGCGCCATCCCATGCAGGCCGGCGCGCAGGCCGGCGGCGTCGACGTAGTTGACGACGTCGTTGACGAACGTGACGTAGTCGAACGCGCCGAGCGCGGGCAGCTCGCGCAGGTCGGCCTGCACGCCGCGCGCGCCCGGCCCCATCCGCGCCCGCCACCGCGCCAACATCGGCGCGGACTGCTCGCAGCCCACGACCGCGTAGCCCAGCTCGGCGAGCGGCTCGGTGCTCTTGCCCGTGCCGCAGCCGACGTCGAGCGCGGTCGTGCCGGTGAGCCCGTGGCGCCGGGCGAGCGCCTCCAGGCTGCGGATCCAGCCGGGGTAGGCGGGATGCTGCGTCCACGTGTCGAAGCTGGGAGCGAGAGCGTCGTACGTGACGAGCGCCGCGTCCGGTTCGGGCGGGGTGGCGAGGTCCATGCCGGTCTCCATGTCCTTTGAAACCCCAGGGGCTTCGACTACCGTTTCAAAAGACATGCTCCCGCAGAAATACGGTGCAAACCAGTCCGAACATGTGGGACTGGTCTGCGTTACGTCAGCGGTGTCTCCGCGAGGCGCGGAGACACACGAGCAGCGATGCGGACGCGGAGGACGTCGTCCAGGAAGCCCTCACGCGGGCCTGGCGCGCGCGCCACGGCTTCCGGCTCGCCGGCCCACCGCCCATCGCCTGGTTGCTGACGATCACCCGCAACGAGGCCCGGCGGCACCACGGCCGCGCGCGTGAGCACCTCGACGCGGACACCGTCGTCCTGGAGGACCGGCACACGACCGAGGTCGTGGATCGTGTGCCGGCCCGTCTCGACGTCCGCCGCGTCCTTGGCCACCTGCCGCACGAGGACCGCAAGCTCGTGATGCTTCGGTACCACCTCGAGCTCACCAACCCCGAGCTCGCGAGCCTGCTGGGCCAGCCCGAAGGAACGATCAAGGTGCGGTTGCACCGAGCGCGCATCAGGATGCGTGGATGGTTGGAGGAGACCAATGAGCGAGACTGACAAGACGAGCGTCGGAGGCGGGAAGGTGCGATCCGGGACCGGCGTCGTCGACCGTGGGTTCGGCGGCGGCGACCTCGACGCGACGACGCGGATGGCCAAGGCGCTGAGCCACCCGCTGCGGGCCAGCATCCTGATCCGGCTCAACGAGCGCCCCGCGAGCCCCGTGCAGCTGTCGCGGGTGCTCGACGCGCCGGTCGCCCGCGTCGCGTACCACGTCAAGCTGCTCGAGGAGCTCGACTGCATCGAGCTCGTCGAGCTGCGGCCGGTGCGTGGGTCGGTCGAGCACATCTACCGCGCGACGCGCCGCGTCCTCTTCGAGGAGGAGGACTGGGAGGCGCTGCCCGAGAGCGCCCGGCGCGGGATGTCGGCGGAGTGGTTCCGCAACTCGTTCCGCTCGGTCGCCAAGTCGATGGAGTCGGGCGAGTTCGAGCGCCGCAACGACACCCACTTCAGCTACACGCCGCTCGAGCTCGACCAGGCCGGGTGGGACCACCTGGCGGCGCGGCTGATGGAGATCGTGCACGAGGCGCTGGACATCAGCGCGACGGCAACGGCGGCGCAGGACGGGCGCGAGCTCGTGAAGGCCGGGCTCGTGATGACGCTCTACCCGCGCCAGCCCGAGGACGCGCCGGAGGACACGCCGGAGAAGGGCTGAACGCGAGCGGACACCGGGGACGGGCGCGGATGTAGGGTCCGCCGATGCCCGTCCCCACCCCGCCGTTCACCGAGGAGCTCCAGGACTTCCGCCAGGTCGTCCGCCGCTACGTCGAGCAGGAGCTCCGGCCCCACGCCAACGCGTGGGAGGAGGCCCGCTGGTTCCCGGACTCGGTGTTCCCCCAGCTGGCCGAGCAGGGGTACCTGGGCCTCAAGTACCCGGTCGAGTACGGCGGCTCGGACGGCGGCTACCTCGCCGACGCGGTCTTCACGGAGGAGCTCGCGCGCTGCGGCTCGGGCGGGCTGGCCGCGGGCATCGGCGCGCACATCGGCATCGCGACGCCGCCGGTGTGGAAGTTCGGCACCGAGGAGCAGAAGCAGCGCTACCTCGTCCCGGCGATCAAGGGCGAGAAGATCGCGGCGCTGGGCATCACCGAGCCGGGCGCGGGCTCCGACGTGGCCTCGATCCGCACGCACGCGCAGCGCGTCGACGGCGGCTACGTCGTCAACGGCGAGAAGACGTTCATCACGAACGGCGTCCGCGCGCAGTTCACGGTGACGGCGGTGAAGACGACGGCCGAAGGCGGGCACCACGGCATCTCGTTCCTCATCGTCGACAACGCGAGCGAGGGCGTGTCGGCGACCGCGCTGAAGAAGATGGGCTGGCACGCGTCCGACACGGCGACGATCGCGCTGCAGGACGTCTTCGTGCCGGAGGAGAACCTGCTCGGCCGCGAGCACGAGGGCTTCGCCCTGATCATGGCCAACTTCCAGTGGGAGCGGCTGCTGATGGCGCTCGGCGCGGTCGGGGCGATGCGGCTCGTGCTCGACAAGACGATCGAGTACGTGCGCGAGCGCAACGCGTTCGGGCGGCCGCTGACCGGCTTCCAGACCGTCCGCCACAAGCTCGCCGACCTGCAGACCGCCGAGCACGTCGCGCGCTGCGTCACCTACGACGCGCTGCGGCGGTTCGTCGCCGGCGAGAACCCGGTGCAGGAGGTGACGATGGCCAAGCTCCACACGCAGCGGGCGTCGTTCGAGCTGATCGACGCGTGCCTGCAGCTGCACGGCGGCGCGGGCTACATGCGCGAGTACGAGATCGAACGGGCGGCGCGCGACGCGCGGCTGGGGCCGATCGGCGGCGGCACCGACGAGATCATGCGCGAGATCCTGTCGAAGACGATGGGGCTCTAGCGCTAGAGCGGCGGAGCGGCGGCGGCGCCCACGAGGACGGCGCACGTCGCGAGCCCGATGCGGAGGAGGAGGGTGCCGACCCGGCCCGCGATCACACCAGCTGGAACGCGCCCGCGCCCCAGGACTTGCGGTAGACGGATGTTCAGTCTTGTGGCGCACCGGAGAACGGTGCATGGTGCCGCGGCATGCAGGCCGCCGGCCCGCTCGAGCGCTCCCACGAGCTCGAGATCCTGGAGTCCGCCGTCGCCGGCGCCGTCGAAGGCGCCGGCCGCGTGGTCGTGGTCGAAGGGCCGCCCGGCATCGGCAAGTCGCGGCTGCTCGACGCCGCCGCCGAGTCGGCGCAGTTCCTCGGCGCGCGGCCGCTCCGCGCGCAGGCCGGCCGGGCGCAGCACCCCGCGCCGTTCGGGGTCGCGCTGCAGCTGCTCGCGACGGCCCTGGGCGGCCCGCCGGCGCTGGCGGCGGCCGGCCCCGGCGCGGCGCTCGACTACGCGGCGATCCACGTGCTGCACCGGCGCACGTGCGCGCTGGCGGCCGAGCGCCCGCTGCTCCTGCTCGTCGATGACGCGCACCACGCCGACGAGTCGTCGCTGCGGTTCTGCGCCTACCTCGCGCAGCGGATCGAGGGGCAGCCGATCGCGCTCGTGCTCGCCCGGCGCCTCGCCGCCGCGCCGCCCGGGCCTTCGGACGCGGTCATCGCGTCGCTCGCCGCGCACTCGGGGACGTCCACGCTGCGGCCCGCGCCGCTGAGCGTGGCAGCGGTCGCGCGGCTGGTCGAGCGGACGCTGACCGGCGCGGCCACGCCCGCCTTCGTGGCGACGTGCGCGCGGCTGACCGGCGGCAACCCGTATCTCGTGACCGAGCTGCTCGGCGCGGCGGCCGCGGAGGGGCTCACGCCGGACGCCGAGGCCGCGGCCGCGCTCGAGGCGCTCGCCCCGCGCGCCGTGCTGCGGACGATCGCCGCCCGGCTCGACGCGCTCCCCCACCCCGACGCCGAGCTGGCGCGGGCGGTCTCGGTGCTGGGCGGCGAGGCGCGGCTGGAGCACGCCGCGGCGCTGGCCGGGCTGGAGCTCGACGTCGCCGGGCGCGCGGCCGATCGGCTCGCCACGGCGGACGTGCTGCGCGCGGGCGAGCCGCTGACGTTCAGCCACCCGCTGACCGCGGCGGCGGTCGGCGCGGGCGTCGCGGACGCGGCCCGGGGCGCGGCGCACCTGCGCGCCGCCGAGCTGCTGCGGGCCGACGGCGCGCCGGCCGAGCGGCTCGCGGGGCACCTCGTGGCGGCCCCGCCGGGCGGGCGCGCGTGGGTCGTCGAGGCGCTGCGCGAGGCGGCACAGGCGGCGCTGGCCCGGGGCGCGGCGGAGGACGCCGCCGCGCAGCTGCGCCGGGCGCTGGGCGAGCCGCCGCCGGACGCGCTGCACGGCACGGTGCTGGTGGAGCTGGGGCGCGCGGAGGCGGCGGCGGGGAGCCCGGCCGCCGGTGAGCGGTTCCTGGCCGCGGCGGCGCTCGTCGCGACGCCGGTGGCGCGGTCCGAGACGCTGCGGGAGCTGGCCGCGACCCGGGTGTCCGCGGGTGATCACGCGGGCGCGCGCGAGGCGTACGCGCAGGCGCGCGCGGCGCTGGACGACGAGTCGGGCGGGCTCGCCGCGCAGCTGGAGGCCGAGCGGCGCGTCGTGGACGTGCTCGCGTCAGGGGAGCTGCCGGCCGGCGCGGCGCTCGACGCGCTCCTGGCCGACGACCGGCTCCCCGCCACGGCCCCAGGACGAGCGCTGCTGGCGACCTTGGCGGGCAGCGCGCTCCGGGCGGGCGCGCCCCGCGCGACGGTGCTGGCGCTGGCCGACCGCGCGCTCGCGGACGGCGCCCTGCTGGACGACGACGCGGCGCGGGCGGAGCTCCACGGCGTCGCGCGCGTCCTGCTGGCGGCCGAGGAGCTGGCGCGTGCCGAGGCGGTGCTCGACCGGCTCGCCGAGCGCGCCCGGCGGGGCGGCGCGCGGCGCGACCTCGCGGCGGCGACGGCGCTGCGCGCACGGGTGCGGCTGGCGGCGGCGCGGGTGCGCGACGCGGTGGCCGATGCGCGGGCGGCGGTGGAGGTCGCGGCCGGCGCCGGCGACGCCGCGCTGCTCGCCGAGGCGCGTGCCGTCCTCGCCGCGGCGTTGCGCGAGGCGGGCGACGACGCCGAGGCGGCACGCGTCGGGACGCCGGCGCGCGAGGACGCGTGGGGCGCGGAGGCGCTGACCGCGGAGCTCGAGCGCGCGCGGGCGTTCGGCGCGCCGGGCGCGATCGCCGCGGCGCTGCGGGCGCTCGGCCGGCCTGCCGAGGCGCTGGCCGTGCTGGAGGACGGCGGCGAGGCGGAGCTGGAGCGCATCCGCGCGCTGGTCGCACACGGCGCGGCGCTGCGACGCGCAGGCCGGCGGGCCGTGGCCGCGGAGGTGCTGGAGATCGCGCTCGCGCTCGCGTGCGTCGGCGGCGCGGCCGCGCTGGAGCGCCGCGCGGCCGAGGAGCTCGGCGCCGCCGGCGCGCGCCCGCCCCGGCGGACGGCCCGCGGCCCGTCGGCGCTCAGCCCCAGCGAGCTGCGCGTGACGCGGCTTGCCGCTTCCGGGCTGACCAACCGCGAGATCGCCGAGCAGCTCGTCGTGACCCGCAAGGCGGTCGAGTGGCACCTCTCCAACGCCTACGCCAAGCTCGGGATCGCCTCCCGCAAGGAGCTGCCGGCGGCGCTCGACGCGGCGGAGGCAGCGGACGGGTAGGTTCCCGCCCTTCGGAGCTGAAGGCTGAGAAGGAGTGGTCACATGGGAGTCCTCGACGGCAAGGTCGCGATCGTCACCGGGTCGGCGCGCGGCATCGGGCGCGCCACCGCGGAGCTGCTGAGCGAGCAGGGCGCGAAGGTCGTCATCAACGACCTCGACAAGGACGTCGCCGAGCAGGCCTCGTCGGAGATCGCGGGCGAGACGTCGGTCTTCGCGGGCGACCTGACGAAGGAGTCGACGCCCGATCAGCTGATCCAGTCGACGATCGACGCCTGGGGCAAGATCGACATCATCGTCAACAACGCGGGCTACACGCTCGACGCGCCGATCCACAAGATGAGCGACGACTGGTTCCAGCGGATGCTCGACATCCACGTCGTCGCGCCCTTCCGGATCATCCGCGCCGCCGCGCCGCACCTGCGCGAGCCGGCCAAGAAGGAGAAGGAGGAGGGCCGCGAGGTCTTCCGGAAGATCGTCAACATCTCCTCGACGTCCGGCACGATGGGCAACGCCGGGCAGGCGAACTACTCCGCCGGCAAGAACGCCATCGTCGGCCTGACCAAGACGCTGGCCAAGGAGTGGGGCCAGTTCAAGGTCAACTGCAACGCGGTCGCGTTCGGCTTCATCGACACGCGCCTGACCCAGGCCAAGGACGACGAGAACGTCATGGAGATCGACGGCGAGAAGGTGCAGCTCGGCATCCCGGAGCAGATGCGCGGCATGTCGTCGATGCTCATCCCGCTCGGGCGCCCGGCGACCCCTCAGGAGGCCGCGGGCGGCGTGTTCTTCCTCTGCTCGCCGTGGTCGAACTACGTGCACGGCCAGGTCCTCAACGTGACCGGCGGCCTCTTCACGGGCATGACCACGTGACATGAAGGTCGTCAAGCCAGGCCCGGATCACGGCACGGCGCGCGGCGTCGTCGGCGGCTCCGAGGTCTCGGCGGCGACCGTCGGCGCGCTCGGGCTCTTCATGGGCGTCTTCCGCGTGGAGCCCGGCGCGCGCTCGCGCCCCCACTACCACGACTCGTGCGAGTCGGCCTGCTACATGCTGAGCGGCTCGATGCGCATCCGGTGGGGCGAGCGGCTGGAGGAGTCGGTCGTGCTCGAGCCGCACGACCTCCTCTACGTCCCGCCGCACGAGACGCACGTCCTCGAGAACCTCTCGGAGACCGAGCCGGCGACCTACGTCGTCGCCCGCAACGCCCCGGCGGAGGACTCCGTCGAGGTGCCCTGGGTCAGCTGAGGACGCGGTCGAGTCGCCCTCCATCGGAGACGTTGTAGTTTCTCTGCTGACCGTTCGTCAGCATGCACGTCCCGAAACCGCTCAGCGTCGCTCCCGCCGGCGACCTCGCACCTCTCGTCACCGCCGCGAAGCAACGGCGCCTCGTGCTCTACACCGGAGCTGGAATCAGCATGGGTTCGCCATCGCTCGGGCCGACCGGACCGCAGGTCGCCGAGCGGTTGCGGCCGTACGTCTCCCGGATCCTCGAAGTGTCCGAAGAGGAGCTGAAGCCCTGCACGCTCGAGGACCTGTCCCAGAAGGTGCTAGATGACGAGGCATCACGCATGGACGAGCTGCGCACTCGCGCGGCGGCAACGTTCGACTTCGCCGGCATGGAGCCGAACTACGGGCACGAGGCCTGCGCCCTCCTCATGCGCGAAGGTCTCGCGCGCGTCATCTCCGTGAACTGGGATCGCGGGTTCGAACGGGCGGGCACTGCGATCGGCACAACCATCTCCGCCGTGGCGAACGATCGCGACGCTGTGCAGCTCGGCGGCGGTCTCGCGGTGTACAAGGTCCACGGGTGCGCCACCCGTCCCGAGACGCTGGCCATGACGCAGGACGAGGTCGACCGTCCCCAAACGTGGGCGGTCGCCCGCACTCAGGATGCGCTCGGCAACGGGGTGGTCGTCTTCGTCGGACTCGGCACCCTTGGGCTCTACGTCAAGGAGCCGCTCCCCGACCTCGTCTCGACCTGGACATCGGGCGCGCAGACTGTCCGGATCGTCGACCCAAGCCTTTCGGACGCGTGGGCGGGCGCTCTCGGCGACCGTGCGGCGGAGAGCCACGTCGCCTTGGCGGCCGATGAGTTCTTCGACGAGCTGCTCCGCGCTCTCGTACTCGACGCGCTCGACAGCACCGAGCAAGCCGCGTCCACCCTCGCGGCCCACGACACCTGGGCCGCGAGCATGGTCGCGGGGATGACCAAGCTCCGGCAGGCGTTCTCAGCGGCGACGGCCGACGGCATCCTCCGGTGGTGGCGCGACGGTGTCACGGAGACGCAGGACGGAACGGCCTTCGTCACCGGCCAGGACGGCCAGAACGCGCTGCTGACCGTCGCCCACCTCGCCGAGCGCGATGGCGGAGAGGTCACGGCTTCGGGAGCCAGGTCCACGCAGACCGTCGCCACGCCAGCCCGGTACTTCGAGATCCACTGCCGGCCGGGCCAGCACATCAGCGACGTGCGCGAGATCGCGGAGAGCCGCGTGGAGATGCGGCGGCGCGAGTGCACCTACGACGCGCGGACAGTGACGATCGTGGTGGCGAACGCACGCGGCGTCTTCCCAGCGGCGGGCGCTCCGGTCGACATCGCCGCCGACCCCGCCGCCGGGCCCGACATCGGCACCGGAGCAGCTGCGCCGTCGATCGAGATCGTCTCCGCCGAGGACGGCGTTCATGGGAGGCTGTAGCGGTGCCTGACCAGCGAGCCTCCATGGACGACGTCGCTGCGGTCCTCGCCGACGCGGGCTACCTGGTCGAGCGCGGCGAGCTGGCCGACCAGCCCGCCGTGCTCGCGGAGACGCCCTACGCGCTGTGCGCCTACCTCGAGCTGTCGTCTTGGGAGCACCTGCAAGAGCGGATCTTCGATGCGCAGGCGGCGCTCACCCGCGTCGCGAGTCAAGCACCTTCGGCACGAAACTGGGACCTCTACGTCGTGGGCCACGTCCTCGAACCAGCCAAGGACGCTCAGCAGGCGGCGCTGGCCGCGGCGATCGAGGCCGACACCGCCTACGCGCGGAAGCTTGTCCGAGCCGCCGTGTCACGCGACGATCTGGATCGTGCACTCCTGCCGCTCCTCCCGCTGCGGGACTCGGCCGCATTCGAGGTCGTCGACCCGCTCGACGAGCTGCGCGGCGAGCTTGCCGCCCTCGAGCTCCCGGATGACATCACCGATGCCGCACTCGCGGCCTTCGAGGCGAGCGGCGAGGTCCGTGTGCCATGAGCGCGCCACGCCTCGTGTCGATCACCCTCGAGTCGTTCCGCGGCTTCGCCCACGAGCAGACGATCGACCTCGACGCGGACGTGGTCCTGCTCCGCGGCGACAACGGGTCCGGAAAGACGTCAGTCGTAGACGGCCTGCTGTGGCTCCTCACCGGCGAGGTACCGCGGATCGTGAACCGCGCCAAGGGCCTGCGGAAGACGCCGGACAGCGACCCGCTCGTCAACGTCTACCGCGGCGGCATGGCGCGGGTGAAGCTCGTCGTGCGCGACGGCCATGGCGAGCTGGAGCTCGAACGGATTGGGACGAGCCGTGCGCACGAGCTGTATGCGACGCGAGAAGGGCGCCGGCTCGCCGACGCGGACCAGGTTCTCGCAGAAACGTTGGGCGGGCTGCCTGTGCCTCAGCTCCGGACCGCCGTGACATCCTGGGGCATTCTCCAGCAGCACACGATCCTCGCCGCGCTGGACAGCGGGGCCGACATGCACGCCCGGCTGTCGTCCGTGATCGGTTTGCAGCGGGTCACGGCGTTCGCGGCGAGCGCCGACCGTGAGCAGAAGGCCGCCGCGCGAGATGAGCGCGAGGCGAAGCAGGTCCTGAAGCGACTGCAGGACCAGCACGAGGCCGCGGTCATCGCGCTCGCAGAGGCCGAGGCGGCGGTGCAGGATCCGGACGGCGCGGCGCGGCGCCTCCACGAACGCGCGACCGAGCTGTTCCGCCGACTCCCGGACGGCATCTCGGTCCTGCTCAAGCCCGCCAGCATCGACGACCTCGTCACGCTCGGGCGGGCCGCGAGCGAACTCGAGGCCCTCGCCCGGGTCCTGGCCGAGCAGCACTCGGACGCCCTCGCTGCAGAGGCGGGGTCCATCGCGTCGCTCGACGCGCTGGAAGCGAGCCTGACCCAGGCCGAGCATCGCGCCGCCGAAGCCCTCACGCGAGCCCCGGCCCGCGTCCAGCTGGCCGCGGCGGCGCTCGAGCTGCTGGGCGACTCCTGCCCGGTCTGCGGGCAGGAGATCGATCCGGGGGCCGTCCGGGACCACCTGCGTGAGGTGCTCGAAGCCTCCCGAGCGCAGGCAGCGGGCGCCGCCGCGTCCCAGGACGCCGTGGTCCAGGCGCGCCGGCAGCTCGCTGACGCGCGGACTGCCCGCCGCGAAGCGGAGGAGCGTCGCCTCGCCGAGCAGGCCGCGTCCGCCGCGCTGCGGACCGCGGTCGAGGACGGCGGCACGTTCAGCCTGACAGCAGAGTGGAGCGCTCCACCCGCCGCCGCGGCGCTCGCGGGCCATGCGACGACGCTCCGCGACACGTTGCGAACGCTGTATGCCGAGACCCGCCGTGAGGTCGGCGGCCAGGTGTCAGAGCTCGCCGCGCGCGTGTCCGTCCTGAAGGAGGAGCTGGGGACCGCCACGACAGCCGCGGAGGCCGCCCGTGATCGAGCCAAGAGGGCCACGGAGCTCCGCGGTGCCGCGCACAAGGCCGCGGAGCGCATCGTCGCCCGCGCGCTGGAGCGGCTCGAGCCGAGCTTCGCCGAGGTCTTCGATCGGCTCGCGCCGCATCCGACCTTCCGCAAGCTCCGCGCGAAGCAGGACATCTACTACAACGCAAATCAGATCGTTCCCGAGGTCGTCGACGTCGAGCGGCAGGTCCGAGCGAACCCGATGACGCTGTTCAGCGAAGGTCAGCTCAACGTCGTCGCGTTGTCGTACTTCCTCGGCATGGCTCTCAACGCCCGGGACGCGGCGCTCCCCTTCGTCGTCCTGGACGATCCGCTCCAAGCGATGGACGTGCTCAGCGTCCTGGGATTCGCCGACCTCTGTCGCCGCCTCCGGGAGCACCGCCAGCTCGTCGTCACGACGCACGACCGGCAGCTCGCAGCGCTCCTCGAACGCAAGCTCGCCCCGCGTACCGCCGAGATCCGGACGGTCACGCACGAGTTCGGAAGCTGGACGCGTGACGGCCCGGCGATCCACTCCGAGGACGAGCCGCTGACGCCGATCGAGCCGCTTCTCCGGCGCGCATCCTGATCGCGCGGTTCAGCTCAGATCCAGGCGGGTGCCGGAGAAGTAGTCGCCGGCCGGCGACAGGAGGTAGGCGACGAGCGCGGTGAGCTCGTCGTCCTTCGTCGTGGTCGCCGGCGTGATGGTGACCGTGCGGATGCCGTACTGCGCCCACTCGATCGAGGTGGTGCGGGCGAGGTTCTCGAGCGCCTCGCGGGTCGCGTGGGCGTGGCGGCCCGCGTCCGGCCCCGGCGCGAGGAAGACGAGCTTGCCCGGGCGCTGCGGGCCGATGAACGCGGCGTTGGCGACCGCGCGGGCGGCGGCCCAGGAGCCGTCGAGCGCGGCGCGGAGGGCGGCGAGCTCGTCGGCCGTCTCCGCGGCGTCGGCGGCGGCGGCGAAGCGGGCGCCCGCGTCGACCACGAGCGCGTCGACGTGGTCGAGCTGCGCGGCCGCGGCGGTGGTCGCGTCCTCGTCGGCGAGGTCGGCGTCGAGCGGCGCCAGCTGCGCGCCGAGCCCGGCCAGGCCGGCGGCGAGAGCGGAGCGGGCGGGGCCGGCGAGGGCGACCGGCAGCGTGGCCAGCAGGCCGGGGCGGAGGAGCGCGAGGGGGTCGTTCATCTCGTTTCCGGCAAGCTAACGCGTCAGCCCTTCCGCAACTCCACTGACCCGGACGAGTTCCCCTCCGTGATGCGCCCCCTCCGCCTCCTCCCCGCCCTGATCCTCGCCCTCTTCCTCACCGCCGCCGCGGCCGCCGAGGCCCGCGTCGTGGTCGTCGCCGCCGGAGACGGCAACGCGACGCTCACCGAGGTCGCCTCCAACCGCGTGAGCGCCCGCATCCCCGTCGGCGGCCGGGCGCGCGCGGTCGCGGTCGCGCCCAACGGCTCCGCGGCGTACGTGGCGGCGGGCAACCGCGTCGTCGCGATCGACCTCACCACGCGGCAGATCGCCGCGGCGGCGACGATCGCCGGGTCGGTCACGTCGCTCGCGATCACCCCCGACGGGACGCGGCTCTACGCGGGCCGGTCGGGCGGCGTGCAGACGATCGACGCGGCGTCGATGCGGGTGATCGGCGGGTTCGGCACGGGTGGCGTGGCGGCGACGCAGCTCGCGATCTCCCCCGACGGCGCGCGGGCGATCGCGCTGCTCGGCTCGTCGCGCGTGGCGATCCTCGACCTCGTCGGCTCCCGCCTGGCGGCCAGCACGAAGATCACCCGCGCCGGCGGCGTCGCGTGGCGCGGCGGGACGCCGTGGGTGAGCCGCGCGCGGAAGAAGGGCGGCCAGCTCATCGCGCTCAACCGCATCAGCGCGCGGCCGATCGCGCGGATCGGCCTCGGGCCGAAGCTCGGCGGCGGGCTCGCGGTGTCCCCCAGCGGGAAGTTCGGCGCGGTCGGCGCGGCGGGCGACGACACCGTCGTCGGCATCGTGGACTTCAGCCGCGGGCGCGTCTCGCAGCGCGTCCGGGTCGGCCGCGGGCCGGGCGTGCCGGCGTACGTCAGCGACGGCTCGCGCCTCTACGTCGCCGACCGCAGCGACGGCACGATCTCGGTCCTCAGCGGCTTCTCCTACCGCCGCCTGACGATGCAGAAGCTCGGCGCGAGCAAGCGGCCGACCGCGCTGGCGGTGCAGCCGGGGCTCGCCGTGCTCATCGGCACCGAGGGCGACGACATCCTGCGCGGGACGCGGCAGGACGACCGGCTGCAGGGGATGGGCGGCAACGACGGGCTCTCCGGCTTCCGCGGCAACGACGTGCTCGACGGCGGCCTCGGCGACGACCGGCTCGACGGCGGCGTCGGCAACGACCAGCTCTCGGGCGTCGACGGCAACGACCGGCTCGCGTCGCAGTCGGGCAACGACCTGCTCAGCGGCGGCCCGGGCGGCGACTCGCTGTTCGGCGGCACCGGCGACGACTCGCTCGACGGCGGCACCGAGAGCGACTACCTCGACGGCGGCGACGGCGACGACACGGTGCTCGGCGGCGAGGGCGACGACAAGATCAACGAGAGCGGCCTGGGCAACGACCCGCAGCTCGACGGTGGCCCCGGCAACGACTACATCAACGGCCACCGCGGCACCGACGAGATCAACGGCGGGCCGGGCGACGACACGCTCCTCGGCGGCCCGGGCAGCGAGCTGATCGACGGCGAGGCCGGCAACGACACGGTCGACGGCGGGACCGCGGGCGACCGGCTCTTCGGCCGCGAGGGCGACGACGGCATCAAGGGCGACGCCGGCAAGGACACGATCTTCGGCGCCGACGGGCAGGACTCGCTCGACGGCGGCTCCGGCGACGACTATCTCAGCGGCGGCAACGGCGGCGACGAGATCACCGCCGGCCCGGGCGCCGACGAGGTGAGCGGCGGCAACGGCGCGGACGCGATCCGGGTGGCCGACGGCAACGCCGACGAGGTCGACTGCGGGCCGGGCCGCGACACGGTGTACGTCGAGGAGGACGCGCCGACGCGCGATCGGCTGACGCGGTGCGAGACCGTGATCCGCATCCCGGCCGAGCCGTCGACCGACGCCCCGCCGACGACGAACGTCATCGCGGGCACGCTCGCCAACGACACGCTCCTCGGCACCGTGGGCAACGACACGTTGCTCGGCTCCGACGGCAACGACGACCTCTACGGCCAGGAGGGCGACGACTACGTCGACGGCGAGAACGGCAACGACACGTTGCGCGGCGGGCCCGGGAACGACGAGCTCCACGGGCGCAACGACGACGACCTCCTGCTCGGCAACGAGGGCAACGACTACCTGATCGGCGACCGCGGCAACGACACGATCAACGGCGGGCCGGGCGACGACCGGCTCGAGGGCGGCCTCGACGACGACACGATCGCCGGCGACGAGGGCAACGACCGCGTCTCGGTCGTCGCGCGCGGCGTCGACCGCGTGTCGTGCGGCGAGGGCGTCGACATCGTCTTCGCGGGGACCGAGGACGAGGTCGCCGCGGACTGCGAGGACGTGCGGCGCTAACGACGCAGACGGACCCTCGCGCGGTCGACCGCACCGCTCTTCGCGCCCCGCGCGAGGACGTCGGTGCGGAGCGTGAGGGTGATGGCGGAGCGGCGGCGCAGCAGGCGACGGCCCTGCTGCGTCAGCCGCACGCGCACGGCAACGGTCGCGCGGGTGCCGGGCTGGGCGACGCCGCGGGCGACGGTCGCGCGGCCCGCCTGCAGGCGCACGGTCGCGCGGCGGGTGCCCAGGCCGCCGATCTTCACGGTGAACGAGCCGCGGCGAAGGAGCCCGCGGAGGCCGAGCCGGCGCAGGGCGCTGGTGCCGCGGGTGACCAGGCGCTCGGCCAGGAGCGCGCGCGTGATCTCCGGCGGCGGCCCTGGCGGTGTCGTGCCCGGGCCTGCCGTGGGCGGAGCGGGGGTGAGCGGGGTCGGCGGGGTCACCGGGTCGGGCGCGATCCGCACGTGCAGGACGCGGCCGTTGTCGGTCGTGAGCCAGAGGAAGGGGCCGTCGGCGGTCGCGGCGCGCATGCGGCCGTAGGTGCCGTCGTACAGCTCGGTGTTCGTCGTGAGGGCGCCGTTCGCGTCCGTGCCGAAGACGCGCAGGCCGGTGCCGTTGAGCATCGGCGCGTAGAGGAGGCCGTCGGCGCCGTACGCCAGGCCGCCGGGCGCCCACGCGGGGGCCGGGCCGCTGTGCACGACGGGCGCGATCGTGCCGGGCGGGACGATGTCGCCCGCGCCGGCCGGCCAGCCGTAGTCGCCGCCCCTGACGATGAGGTTGAGCTCGTCGCGGCCGTTGTTCGCGCCGGCCGGCGCGTGCGCCTCGCCGCTCGGGCCGTGCTCGGTCTCCCACAGGCGCCCCTCCGCGTCCCACGCGATGCCCTGTGGGTGGCGGTGGCCGAGCGACCACACGAACGGCGCCCCGCCCGCGCCGCCCGCGAACGGGTTGTCGGCGGGCGCCGTGCCGTCGCTGGCGTCCCCCGGCGCGTTGAGGCGCAGGATCTTGCCGTTCAGGTTCGTGACGTCGCGCGGGCGCGCGGGCTCGTGGATGTCGCCGGTGGTCGCGTAGAGCTTCCCGTCGGGGCCGAACGCGATCCGGCCGCCGTCGTGGTTGAGGTCCGACGCGATGCCGTCGAAGATCACGCGGTCGAAGACGAAGCGCGTCCCGTCGTCGCGCAGGCGCAGGATGCGGCTCTGGTCGACGCCGCCGGAGGTGTACGTCTCGTAGAGGTACGCGAGGCGGTTCGTCGCGAAGCCCGGGTGGAGCGCGAGCCCGAGGAACTTCCGCACGGTGACGCCCGTCGTGTCCTCGAAGACCGTCGTCGGCGTCACCCCTCCCCCGGGCGCGAGCAGCCGGATGCGCCCGGCCCGCTCGGTCACGAACACGCGCCCGTCGGGCGCGACCGCGACCGCCCACGGCGTCGACAGGCCGGTCGCGCGCACGGTCGGCGTCTCGAGCGGGAGCGCACCGGCCGGCGCGGCGGCGGCCAGCGTGGCGGCGAGGGTGGACGCGGCGGCGACGGCGAGACGGCCCCTGGCGAGCATGCCGGCACGCTACCCACCCCGGCCGCCGGTCCATCCACGACGATTTCGGTACAGATGTACCGACTACGGTACACTTGTACCAATCATGGGTTGGATCCTTCTGACAATCGCCATCCTCTCCGAGGTCTCCGCCACCCTCGCGCTGCGTGCCGCGGGCGAAGGGCACCGGCCGGCGATCGTCGCGGTCGTGGCCGGCTACGTCCTGTCGCTCACGCTCCTCGCGTTCGTCGTCA
Source organism: Parviterribacter multiflagellatus (assembly GCF_056863265.1). Classification (NCBI taxonomy): domain Bacteria; kingdom Bacillati; phylum Actinomycetota; class Thermoleophilia; order Solirubrobacterales; family Parviterribacteraceae; genus Parviterribacter; species Parviterribacter multiflagellatus. The sequence continues at coordinate 428,076 of NZ_JBXPIZ010000003.1, read as the reverse complement.
AGCACCTCGACGTCTCCGTCGCCTACGCCGTCTGGGCGGGCGCCGGCACCGCGCTCGTCGCGCTGTTCGGGGTCGCCATGCTCGGCGAACCTGCCACGGCCGCGAAGCTCGCGTCGATATCGCTCATCATCATCGGGGTGGTCGGCCTCAACCTCACCGGCGCGCATTGAGCGCGCAGCGGGACGCCGCGGCGCCCGATCGTCCCCTCCGCGGCGAGGCGCGCCGCGGCCTGCTGCTCGAGGCCGCGCTGCGCGTGATCGCCGCCGAGGGGCCCGGCGCGGTCACGCACCGGCGCGTCGCCGCCGAGGCCGGCCTCCCGCTCGCCGCGACGACGTACTGGTTCTCCTCCAAGGACGAGCTGCTGCTCGAGGCTTACCGGCTCGCCGCGATCCGCGACGTCGACCGCCTCCGCACCCTCACGAGCGCGTTCCGCGACCTGCCGTCCAAGCGCATCGGCGCCGCGTTCGCCGACCTGATCGCCGACGAGCTCGACGACCACCGCCCGGCGACGATGGCCTCGTTCGCCCTGTGGCTCGAGGCCGCTCGCCGCCCTGAGCTGCGCGGCGTCGAGCGCGAGTGGACCGAGGCGTACGCCGACGTCATACGCGACGTACTCCAGGCCGCCGGCGCGGAGGACCCGCGCGGCGCCGCCCGCATCGTCACCGCGACGCTCGACGGCCTCATGCTCGCCGAGCTGAGCAGCGACACGCCGAGCCCGCGGCAGGACCTGCGCGAGCTCCTCGGCCGCCTGGTCGACGGCCTCCTGGCCTAGCCCGCCGGCTACGCCGCGGCGGCGCGCTTGCGCTTGGCCCGCCGCAGCGCGCGGCGCTCCTCGCGGATGCGCTCCATCACCCCGCGGCGCCCGAGCTGCTCGAGCCCCGCGTACAGCCGCTTGATCTCGGTGAAGATCTCGTCGGCGACGGCCTGCTGCTGGTCGCGCGTGGGGTTCTCGACGCGCTCCCACCGGATCGGGTCGCCGTACTGCACGACGACCTTGGGGAACTGCAGGCGCTTCCAGTTGCGCACCTTCGCGCTCCCGTAGATCGCCACCGGCACGATCGGCGCGCCGGTCTCCAGCGCCAGGCGCCCGATGCCGGGCTTCGCCTGCTCGGCCAGCGCGCCCGTGCGCGAGCGCCCGCCCTCGCAGTACATCGCCATCGTCCGCCCGCGCTCGAGCACCGACTTGGCGGTGATGAACGCCTCCTCGTCGCGGTGGCCGCGGCGGACCGGGAACACGCCGCCGTGCGTGTAGATGAACTTCGGGATGCCGCTGAACAGCTGCGACTTGGCCATGAAGTGCACCTTCCGGCGGGTGAACGACCCGAGGAAGAAGTGGTCCATGAACGAGAAGTGGTTCGGCGCGAGGATGACCGGGCCGGACGCCGGGACCTTGTCCGACGAGATGCACGTCTCGCGGAAGAAGAGGAGCCCGTAGACCGTCACGAACGCCCGGACGATCGAGTACATCGGCTCGCGGTGGCCGCTGCGCGTGCGCGCGTGGTACTGGTCGAAGTGCTCCTTGGGGCGCGGGTCCAGGTAGACCTGCTCCTTCATGGAGGCCAGCTGCTCCTCTGCCATCGCCGCAGAAGTTACCCGGCGGCCCAGCCGCGCGCACGCTCGACCGCGCGGGTCCACTCGGCGTGGCGCGTCGCGCGTTCGTCCTCCGACATCGACGGCTCGTATCGCGCCCCCTCGCGCCACAGCCGGCGCACCTCGCCCTGCGTCCAGCGGCCGCACCCGACGCCCGCGAGGAACGCCGCGCCCATCGCGGTCGTCTGCACGACCTCGGGCACCACGACCGGCACGCCGAGCACGTCGGCCTGGAACTGCATCAGCCACTCGTTCTCGCTCGCCCCGCCGTCGGCCCGCAGCTCCCGCAGCGGCTCGTCGGCGGCCCGGTCCATCGCGCGCATGGTGTCCACCGTCTGGAACGCGACCGCCTCCAGCGCCGCGTCGGTGCCCGCGGTCGACGCCTCCAGCGCGTAGAACGTCCGCCGGCCGATCGCCCACGCGACCGTGCCCAGCAGGCCCTCGGGCGGGTGCGGCGCCCGGTCCCCTACGTTGAGCTGCGCAAGCGACCCGGTGCCGTACGTGCTCCTGCCCTGCCCGGGGTCGAGACAGGCCTGGCCGTAGAGCGCGGCCTGCTGGTCGCCCGCGACCCCGCTCACCGGCACGCCGTCCCAGCCCGGCAGCGCGTCGCCGCGCGTGCGGCCGACCTCGCCGATGGACGGACGGATCGGTGGGAGCGCCTTGGCCGGGACGTCGAAGAGGTCGAGCAGCTCGGGGTCCCACTGCGTGGTCGTGATGTCGCACAGCAGCGTGCGCGACGCGTTGGTCTGGTCGGTCGCCAGCTCGCCGGTGAGCCTGTGGATCAGCCACGCGTCGACCGTGCCGAACACCGCCCGGCCGGCGTCCGCCTTCTCGCGCAGCCCGTCGACGTTGCGCAGGAGCCACTCGATCTTCGTGGCGGAGAAGTTCGGGTCGAGCGGCAGCCCGGTGCGGGAGCGGACGAGCTCCTCGTGGCCCTGGGCGCGCAGCTCGTCGCAGCGGCCTGAGGTGCGCCGGTCCTGCCACACGAGCGCGCGGTGGAGCGGCTCGCCGGTCCGCGGATCCCACACGCACACGGTCTCGCGCTGGTTGGCGATCCCGATCGCGTGCAGCTCGGCGACGCCCGCGTCCTCCAGCGCCTCGAGCGCCGCGCGCTGCGTCGTCTCCCAGATCTCGCGCTCGTCGTGCTCCACCCAGCCCGGCCGGGGGACGTGCTGCCCGAGCTCGCGGGAGGCGCGGCCGGCCAGCTCGCCGTCCTCGTCGAACACGAGGCACGTCGTGCCGGTCGTGCCCTGGTCGATGGCCAGGATCATGCGCGCCGAGGGTACGCGCCGCCGCCCCGTCGCGCAGCTCGGGCGGAGCCGGCGCTGTCCCGTCCCCGGCTCCGCCCGATGCTCGCGTTTCCCGAACGGGTGGGTCAGGTCCGTCCGTGCACTGCAAGGTACGCGCGCCCCGCGCTCCTCCCAATCGACACTCGGGCGGAGATTCGGGCCGCGCGATCCGACAAGGGGGCGAACCGCGCGCCCGCGGCCGCTACCCCGCCCATGCCCCGACGACCGCAACCCACCACTCGCGCGACCCGTTCCGGCGAAAGGCGAGAAGTGGTCGTCTCACGACCGCAAGCCGCCTCTCGGCCCGGCGCCCGCGACGAGTGGCGAGAAGCGGCTCCGGACGCGGCGGCCGCACGGCTGGCCGCGCGGCAGTACGGGAACGTGACCGCCGCGCAGCTGCGCGCGTGCGGCCTGACGCGCGCGGCGATCCGCCACCGCGTCCACGCGGGAGGCCTGCACCCGCGCCACCGCGGCGTGTACGCGGTCGGGTTCCTGTCGGAGGCCCCGCTGGCGCGGGAGTGCGCGGCGCTCCTCGCCGTCGGCTCCGGCGCCGCGCTGAGCCACCGCTCCGCCGCCGTGTTCTGGGGTCTGCTGCCGCCGCGCCACGACCTGATCGACGTGCTGGTCGCCGGCTCTTCGCGCGCGGCGCACACCGGCATCCGCGTCCATCGGACGAGGACGCTCGAGCGGGACGTGTGGACGCGGAAGGGGCTCCGGGTCACGACCCCGCACCGCACGCTCCTCGACCTCGCCGCCGCCGTCGGCCCGGTCGAGCTCGCCCGCGCGGTGGACCAGGCGTACGTGAAGGCGCTCGTGCGGCCGGGGACGCTCGTCGTGCCGGACGGGATGCGCGGCGCGGCGCGGCTCCGGGCGGTGCTGGAGGGGCGGGGCGTGACGCGCTCGGGGCTGGAGCGGCGGTTCCTCGCGCTCGTCAAGCGGGCCGGCCTTCCGCGGCCCGAGACCAACGTGCGGGTCGCGGGGTACGAGGTCGACGCGCTGTGGCGCGCCCAGCGGGTGGTGGTGGAGCTCGACACGCTCGGCACGCACGCGACGCGCGTCCTGGCCGACCGCGACAAGGACCTCGCGCTGCGCCGCGCCGGCCACTCGCCGCTGCGGTTCACCGACGCGCAGCTCGACCGGGCGCCCGAGAAGGTCCTCGTGGCCCTCGCGCACGCGCTCGCCGGCGGAGCTTGAGTAGGGTCCGCGCCATGCCCGAGGTCGAAGCGCACATCACCGGAACCGTCTGGAAGATCGAGGTCGAGGTCGGCGACACCGTCGAGGAGGGCGACACGGTCGTGATCCTCGAGTCGATGAAGATGGAGATGCCCGTCGAGGCCGAGGACGAGGGCCGCGTCGCGGAGATCCTCGTCAACGAGGGCCAGGCGGTCAGCGAGGGCGACCCCCTCGTGCGGCTCGAAGAGTAAGTGCCGGGGCAGCTCCTGGTCGACGAGCCGGCCGACGGCGTCGTCCGGCTCACCCTCTCCAACCCGCAGAAGCGCAACGCGCTCGACCACGCGATCCTCGACGGCATCGCGGCGGCGGTCCGGGACGCGCCGGAGCGGGGCGCCCGCGCGCTGATCGTCACCGGCGCGGACGGGATGTTCTCGTCCGGCTACGACATCGGCGACATCCCCGACGACGTCTTCGCGGTCGAGGCCGAGAAGCTCGTCGCGCACCCGTTCACCGCGGCCCTCGACGCGCTCGACGCGACCGACCTGCCCACCGTCGCGGCGCTGCCCGGCCACACGATCGGCGGCGGCCTGGAGCTGGCGCTGTGCTGCGACCTGCGCGTCGCCGCCGACGACATCAAGCTCGGCATGCCGCCGGCGAAGCTCGGGCTCGTCTACTCGCACACCGGCCTGCGCCGGTTCATCCAGGCGATCGGCGCCCCGCGCACGCGCGAGCTGTTCCTCCTCGGCCGCAACGTCGACGCGCCGACCGCGCACGCCTGGGGGCTCGTCAACCGGGTCGCGGAGCTCGACGACGTGCAAGATCTCGCCCTCGAGCTGGCCCGCGAGCTGGCGGCCAACGCGCCACTTTCCGTGCGGGGGAACAAGCAGGTGCTGCGGGAGCTGCTGGCCGCCGACGTGCAGCTCGACGCCGATGTGGAGCGGGAGCTCATCGCGCTCCGGCAGGCCTGCTTCCGCTCCGAGGACATGCAGGAGGGCGTCCGCGCGTTCTCGGAGAAGCGTCCAGCCCGTTGGCAGGGGCGGTAGCCGGGGCGTACATTGCCCCGCGGGATGGAGCACGCGGGGTCCGTTTTCGACGACGACGCCGACCGGCTGGCGGCGCAGGGCAGGTACGCCGAGGCGGCAGCGACGCAGCGCGTCGCGCTGGCGCTCGGCTCGAGCGGCTTCCCCGACGGGCGCGAGCTGCTCGCCTGGTACCTGCTGAAGGCGGGCGAGGAGCTGGAGGCGTACGGCATCTGGGCCGAGCTGATCGCCGAGCGCCCCGACGACCCCGGGATCGAGCTGACCGCCGGCATCGCCTACCTCGACGCCGACCGGCCCGCGGAGGCCATCGCGCACCTGACGCGCGCGATCGAGCTCTCGCTCGCCGGCCCGCGGACCGACGCGTACGTGCTGCGCCAGGCGGCGGGCCGCCGGCGGCGCGCGGAGTGGCTGCTGCAGCGCGGCCCGGACGCCGTCGACGAGCGCGCGCGAGGCACGCTCGAGCGGCTCGAGCGCAAGCGCCAGGCCGCGTAGCCCGGCCCGCCGCGTGGGTACGGTCTGTCGCGGCGCATGACCCGCGATCGGCTGACCTGGTGGGCATATGGCGTGATCGCGTGCTTCGCGTTCGTGCTGAACGGCTTCGGGCCGGTGCTCGACGACCTGCGCGACGAGCTCGACCTCTCCCGCGCGGCGGCCGGTCTGCACTCGACCGCGCTGGCCGCCGGGATGCTCGTCGCGGGCCTCGTGGGCGAGCGTCTGCGCGTGCGGCTCGGGTGGACGCGGCTGTTCTGGGGCGCGGCGTCCGCGCTGGCGGCGGGCGTCGTGCTGCTGGCGGCCGGCGGCGAGGTCGGGCTGGCGGTGTCGCTGCCGGGCGCGCTGGTGATCGGCGCCGGCGGGACGCTGCTGATGGTGATGGCGCCCGCGGTGCTCAGCCAGCACCACGGCGACGCGACCGCTCCGGCGGTGTCCGAGGCGCACGGCGCCGCATCGCTGCTCGGGGTGCTCGCCCCGCTGGCGGTGGCGGGCTCGCTCGCGGCGTTCGGCTCGTGGCTGCCGGTGCTGCTCGTGGTGACCGCGGTCGCCGTCCCGCTGCTCGGCCGGGCCGCGCCCGCGCTGGCCAACCCGCCGCCGCGCGAGGACGACGGCGCGCGCCTGCCGCGGACCTACTGGGCGTGGTGGTCGGCGCTGCTGTTCGGCGTCGCCGCCGAGTTCGCCGTGCTGCTGTGGGCCGCCGACGACGCGCAGGAGCGGCTGGGGATGAGCGACGAGGCGTCCGCGCTCGCGCCGTCCGCGTTCCTCGTCGGGATGGGGTGCGTGCGCTGGTTCGGCGCGCGGCTGCTCCTCGCGCGGCCCGCGCCGGCGGTGTACGGGGCGGCGTGCGCCGTCGCGATGGCGTCGTTCACCGTCTACCACCTGGTCGGCGTGGTGCCGATCGCGCTGCTCGCGGTGGTGGGCGTCGGCGCCGGCATCGGCCTCCTGTTCCCCACCTCGCTGAGCGCCGCGATGGCGTCCGCGCCCGGCGCCGAGTCCGCCGCGGCGATGCGCAGCGCGCTCGCGTCGGGGGTCGCGGTCGGCGGCGGGCCGCTCGCCCTCGGCGCGCTGGCGGACGCGACGAGCATCGCGAGCGCGTCCTGGATCGTGCTGCTCTTCCTCGCGCTGGGCGCCGTCTCAGCGACCGCGGCAGCGGGCGTCAGACGCCCAGTCGCGGGAGCTCGATAGCCGGGCAGCGGTCCATCACGACGTCGAGGCCGGCGTCGCGGGCGCGCTGCGCGGCCGCCTCGTCGATGACGCCGAGCTGGAGCCACACGGCCTTCGCCCCGATCGCGATCGCCTCGTCGACGTGGGCGCCGGCCAGCTCGGAGCGGCGGAAGACGTCGACCACGTCGACCGGCTCGTCGAGGTCGTCGAGCGAGGCGACGACGGGCTCCCCCAGGATCGTCGTGCCCGCGGCCTGCGGGTTGACGGGCACGATCTTCAGGCCCTGCCGCTGGAGCAGCGCGGCGATGCGGTGCGAGTCGCGGTGCGGGTCCGGGCTACACCCGACGACGGCCCAGGTGCGGTGCGCGGTGAGGACGCGGCGGATCGTGTCGTCCATGGCTCCACGGTAGGAGCCCGCCGCACGGTGGCGCCTAGTCGTCGTCGGCGATGTGCCCGTACGCCGCGAGCTGGCCGTCGATCGTGACGCCGAACCGCTCGGCCCCCTCGGCGAGGACGTCGCCGCGGACCGGGACGACGAAGCTCGCGACCCGCTGGCCGGCGGGGATGGTGAGCGTGATGCTCGTGGGCTCGAAGTCCACGCCCGCGGTGGCGGTGTCCGCGGCGGTCGCGAGGACGAAGCTGAGCGGCGTGCCCGCGGCGGCGTCGAGCGAGACCGTGAAGTACGCGAGCGAGACGGCGTGGTCGCCCTCGGCGACGGTCGTGCCGTCGACGCCGACGAGCGGCGGGACGTCGTCGTCGACGATCGTGCCCGTCGCTGCGGCGGCCGCGCCGAGCGCGACGCCGTCGGGCGCGCCGAGCGCGACGGTGAGCGCCTCCTCCAGCTCGTACGCGTCGTCGGCTTGGAGCGGCACCGCGACGGTCGCGGTCGTCTGGCCCGCCGCGAACGTGACGGTGCCCGTGCGGGCGGCGTAGTCGGCCGGGGCGGTGGCGGTGCCGTCGACGGTGCTCCAGCCGACCGACACCGGCTTGCCGGCGGGGCGGCTGAGCGCGATCGCGAACGTGAGCGCGGCGCCGTCGGCCTCGGCGACCGGGTCGGCGGGCGCGATCGACGCGACGGGCAGGTTGGGTGTGCCGGGCGCGGTCACGCCGAGGTCGGCGGCGTCGTCCTCGGGTCCGTCATCGAGGCCGTCCGCGCGCACGGGGCGCTTGACGTTGACGGTCGGGAGCACGGTCACGCGGCGCGCGGCGGCCCGGCAGCGGCGCTTGGCCTTCGCGGCGCCGCGACGCTCGCTCACGCAGGCCAGCAGGTGCCAGCGGCCGGGCGCGACGATGTCCGGCACGGCGACCGTGGTCTTCGCGCTGCGGCGCCCGCGCGCGGCGAGCGGCCGGACGGCGCGGGTCGACAGCTCGACGTCGCCGATGCTCGCCTTGCGGTCGCGGGAGAGGAGGAACGTGGTGCGCGTCGCGCGGGCGGCGCGGGGGCCGGGGTTCGCGGCGGTGGCGCGAACCGTCAGCGTGTCCCCCACCTGCACCCGTGACGGGCTGGCGGAGACCGAGCGGACGTCCACGCGCGCGACGGCGACGGCCGGGAGCGCGAGCGCGGCGAGAGAGGCGATGAGGGCCGCGCGGACGAGCATCTCCTCCCCGTCCTCGACGGACGCGTCGGGAACTTGAGCGTGTCCGGGCGCGTCTGGACGGGGTCCGTAGCCTGTCCGGCCGTGCGCGTCGCCGCGATCGCCGACCTCCACGGCCTCCTCCCGCCGGTCCCGGAATGCGACGTGCTGCTGCTCGCCGGCGACCTGACGCCGACGTCCGACCACGACCCCGAGTTCCAGGCCCGCTGGCTGGGGAGCGACTTCCGCGCGTGGCTGGAGGCCGCGCCGGCGGGCGAGATCGTCGGCATCGCGGGCAACCACGACTTCGTCTTCCAGCAGGCGCCCGAGCTCGTCCCGCCCGGCCTCCCGTGGACGTACCTGGAGGACGCCGCCACGACGACGGCCGGCGGCCTGAAGGTGTGGGGCTCGCCGTGGACGCCGTGGTTCTACGACTGGGCGTTCAACGCGCCGCGCGACGGCGGCGAGGCGTTCCTGGCCGAGCGCTTCGCGACCGCGCCGGACGACGCCGACGTGCTGCTCCTCCACGGCCCGCCCGCCGGTCACGGCGGGACGACCGCGCGGGGCGACGACGCGGGCGCGCAGGCGGCGCTGGACCTCGTCGACCGCGTGCAGCCGCGGCTCGCGATCTACGGCCACATCCACGAGGGCCGCGGCGCGTGGGAGCGCAACGGCAGCGCGCTCCACAACGTCGCGGCGGTCGACGTGCGGTACGCGCCGTACCCCGACCCGTTCCTCGTCGTCGACATCGGGTGACGAGGTGTCCGTAGGCGAACACAGCGCTCAAGGCGCGCGGGAAGCGGGCCGATGCGGGCCCGGATGGTCCGTCGCCTCGCCGTTCCCCTGCTCGCCGCCGCCTGCGCCCTGCTCGCCCTTCCCGCCGCAGCGCACGCCGGATACGACCTGACGATCGACGCCGCCGCCGGGTCGAGCGGCGTCACGATCGCCGTGCCGTCCGGCGTCGGGGGCACCGTCGTCCTGACGCCGACCGCGGAGAACGCGCGCGTCGGCGCGTCGGTGCTCAGCGGCCACCTGGCGACCCGCGACGTCCAGGTCGCCAAGGTGACCGCGGGCGCGCAGGACGGCGACGTGCGCGTCGCGGCGGCGCTGAGCGGCAGCCAGGACCTCGAGTTCCTCAACCCCGGCGACGTGCGGCTCGACGCCGACGTGACCGTCCCCAACCTGTACGCCGTCAACGGCGGGGCCGTCGTCGTCAACCGCCCGACGCTCGGCGTGTCGTCGACCCTCTCGCTGCAGACCGACCTGATCCTGGAGCAGGACCTGCGGTTCACCGGCTCCTCCGTCGTGATCGTGAAGGGCGCCGTGACGGGCCCGCACACGTTCGACGCGAGCGGCGTGGGGACCCTCCAGATCCAGGGCGACCTGGGGTCGAGCGCCACGCCGCTCGAGCGTGTCAGCTTCCCCGGCGGCACGTTCCTCGGGGCGTTCGGCGAGACCCGCACGGTCTGGGCGACCGGCGACGTGACGGTCGCGGGCGACCTCCAGCTCGGCGGATCGGTGGCGCTGCGCTCGACGGCGGGCGCCGTGTCGGTGAGCGGCCGCGCGTACGACCTCAACGACGCCGCGCGGTGGGACCTCACCCTCCAGGCCGCGACGACTGCGACCGTCCCGGCGGCGACGACCGAGCCGCCGCGCAACCTCAGCGTCACCGCCCCGCAGATCGCGCTCGGCGGCTCGGTGACGACCGAGCAGAACCAGACCTACGCGGGCCGCGTGACCGCGAGCGCCGACCGCACGCTGACCGGCACCGCGATCCGCTTCGACGGCGGCCTGACGATCGCTCCGTCGCGGACCGTCCGCGCCGTCGGCTCGGCGGGCGGCCGGCTCGCCGGGACGCTGCTCGGCGACGCGACGAGCACGCTGCGCATCGAGGGCGGCGGAGGCTTCCGGCTGAACGGCGGCGCCGGATCGGGCGCCGTAGCGCTGCAGCTCGCGAGCGCCGGCCGCGTGGACGTCGACGGCCGGCACGACGGGTCCACCGCGACGCTGTCGAGCGGGGTCGTGGGCGGGAGCGGCGCGCTCGGCGCGCTGACCACCGCGGCCGGGACCGCCACGACCGTCGACCCGGGCGGCCTGAACGGCAGCACGCCGGTGCGCGGCGAGCTGCAGGTCGGCACGCTGCAGCTGAGCGCCGCGACGACGCTGCGGCTGCACGGCGTGGCGGGGGACGACCCGTTCGACGTGCTGCGCGTCGCCGGCGACGCGGCGCTCGGCGGCGCGTCGCTCGACCTCCCGATCGCGTCCGGCACGTTCGTCGATGCGGGCGTGACCGTGCCGCTGGTCGACGTCGGCGGCGCCGTGAGCGGGGCGCTCGCAGGGATCGCGGACGGCGGAACGGTGACCGTGGGCGGCTGGCCGCTCACCTACGCGCTCGGGCCGCACGGCGCGACGCTGCGCCGGGCGCGGCTGACCGCGCACGCGGGGCTCTTCGCGCCGGGCGGGCGGAGCGTGGTGGGGACGCCGGTGACCTTCACGGTCGTCGTCGCGCCGATCAGCGCGACCGGCGACGTGACGTTCCGCGACGGCGACACCGTGCTCGGCACGGTGGCGCTCGACGAGGGCGTCGCGCGGCTGGAGGTCGGGACGCTGGCCCTCGGCGCGCACGCCATCACCGCGAGCTACGCGGGCGACAGCCGGGTCGTGCCGGTCGTGGCGAACACGCTGTCGCACGAGGTCGTCGCCGCGCCGCCGGGCAAGGGCGACGACGGCGGGAGCGGCGGCGGCAACGGCAGCACCGGAGGCGGTGGCGACACGGGCGGCGGGCCCAGCGGTGGCGGCGGGCCCGGCGGTGGCGGTGGCGGCGCGCCCGGCGGTGGCGGCGCGCCCGGCGGTGGCGGCGGCACGGCCGGCCCGCGCGGCGGGTCCGGCGGCGCGGGCACGGCGGACGACGACGCCGCGCGCGACCGCGCGGCCCTCGCGACCGCCCTCCGCCGGGTCAGCGCAGTCACCGCGCGCAAGGGCACGCTGCGGTTCCAGCAGCGGCTGCCCCAGACCGGCCGCGTACGCTGGCGCCTCACCATCGCCGGCCGCTCGACCGTCCTCGTCACGCGCACGGCGAAGGTCAACAAGGCCGGCACGACCACCGTCACGCTGAAGCTGAGCGCCAAGGCCCGCGACGTCGTGCGCCGCGCACCGACGAAGGCGAAGCTCACGCTCCGCACCGAGCTGCGCCCCGCCTCGGGCGCGCCCGTCACCGTCACGACCACCATCGCCCGCCCCCGCGGCCTGTGATCCCCGGAGCCCGACCGATGCGCCGATCCCTCCTCGCCCTCACCGCCGCTGCCGCCGCGCTCCTCGCCGCGCCCGCGCTCGCGTCCGCGAACGACCTCACCGTCACCACCGGCCCGTCCGACGGCGTGGGCAAGACGCTCGGGGCCGCCACCGCCACGTACTGGCCGACGAAGCCCGGCGCGACGCTCTCGGTGTCCGAGCTCGCCACGGACCTGAGCACCCGCACCCAGGTGCGGTTCGTCGGCTACTCGGGATCGAGCGGCACGCCCGCCGACCTGACGATCGCCGCGCCGCTCACGTTGCCGAACGCGATGGTCAGCGTCGAGGGGTCGGTCGCCGACCTGACCGTGCGCGCGAACGTGACCGGCGCGCCGAACGTCGCGTTAGCGCCCGGCGGCACCGTGCGCATCGCCGAGGACGTCACGCTCACCTCCGGCAGCACCGGCACGGTCCAGCTCCACCGGCCGGTGACGCTCGACGCGGACCTCACGATCGCGACGCGGTCGTACGTGCTGAAGGGCATGGCCGGGCCGGGCGACCTCACGATCGAGGGCGACGCGTACCTCCTGGGCGACCTGGGCACCACCACGGCGCCACTCGGCGCCCTCAGCGCCACCGCGCCCGTGACCCTGTTCGGCACCGTGCGGACATCGGCCGCCCAGACGTACGGCGCCGGGCTGAAGCTCGACGGGACGAGCACCGTCCGGTCCGGCGGCGCCGGGATCACCGTGCAGGGCGGCGCGAGCGGCGGCCACCCGCTGAGCGCCGTCTCCCCCACGGCCGTGACGTTCGCGGGCGGGAGCGTCGACGTCGGCGCGCTGTCCGTGACGGCCCCCGCGATCACGCCGCCCGCGTCCGTGACGACCGGTGACGCGCAGACGTACACCGGCACGACGCACCTGGCCGGCGCGACCACGCTCACGACGAACGGCTCCGGCGCGGTCTCGGTCCTCGGCGCGCTGCAGCCGGCGCCGGGGGCGTCGCTGACCCTCGGCGGGGCGGGCACCACGCGGTTGACCGGCGCGAGCACGGCGGCGTTCCCGCTGACCGTCTCCGGCGGCCGCACGCAGGTCGAGACGGTGCTGCCCGGCACGCCCGTGACGGTCGCCTCAGGCGGCACCCTCGGCGGCACCGGCGAGGTCGGCGCCGTGACCGCGACCGGGGGCACCATCGACCCGGGCACGCTCGCCGGCTCGGCGCCCGTGCGGGGGACGCTGACGGTCGGCGCGCTCACCCTGAACGCCGCCTCGACGGTGCGGATCGACGCGCTCCCGGGCGAGAACCTGCTCGACCGGCTGGCGGTGCGCGGCAGCGCGGCGCTGGGCAGCGCGACGCTGTCGGTGCCCTCGCTGTTCGGAGCCCGCATCGTGCCGGACACGGCGGTCCCCCTGCTCGACCTGCTCGGCGGTGGGAGCGCGATCGGGACGTTCGCCGGGCTGGCCGACGGCGCGCCGGTCACGGTGGGGGGCGTCGGCGTGCCGCTGCGGTACGGCGCCGGCGACGGGAACGACGTCGCGCTCGTCCGCACGCGCCGCGTCCCGGTGCTCGCGCTGCACACCGCCGCGCGGGTGTCGACGCCCTGCACGCCGGTGACGTTCACGGTCGTCGTCGCGCCGTCGACCGCCACGGGCACGATCACGTTCCGCGACGGCGACCGCGTGCTCGGCTCCGCGCCGCTGGTCGACGGCGTCGCGTGGCTGAGCACGAGCGACCTCGCGCCCGGGACGCACGCGATCGTCGCGGCGTACGGCGGCGACGACTTCGTCCGGCCCGCGACGTCGGTCGCGCTGGCGCACGGCGCGGGCGGGGAGCCGGACGAGGCGCCGCTCGTGCCGGGCGGGGGTGGGGGCATCGCCGCGAACGCCGCGGGTTGCGGGGTCGTCCGCACCGCTCCGGAGGGACCGCGTCCGGGCGTGCCGACCACGACCGCCGCCCCGGCCGCCCCGGCCGCGCCGGCCACGTCGCGGTCGTCCACCGCCGCGCGGGCCGCCGCCACGGTCGCCGGCCCCACGCGCGTCCGCGTTCGTGGCACGCGGCTCACGTTCCGCCAGCGGTTCCCCCGCGCCGGCCGCGTGACGTGGCGCGTGACGCGCGGCGGCCGCACGATCGCCACCCGCACCGCGACGGTGAAGCCCGGCACGCGGACGGTGACGCTCACGCTGCCCCGCGGCAAGGGCCGGCTCGTCCTGCACACGGCCGTCGACGGCGTCGCGGCGCGCGCGGTGACGGTCACCCGCCGCTGAGGGCGGCGGCCAGGAAGCCCACCACGCGCCGCTCGTACTCCGCCGGCTGCCCGCCGAGGCCGCCGACGTGGCCGCCCCGCGGCACCGCCCACACGGTGGCCGCGGGCCCGGCGGCGCGGGCGTAAGCGGGCGTCATGACCTCGCCGCCGCCGCCGCGGGGGCTCCAGACCAGCAGCGTCCGGCGGGGTGCGATCCGCGGCAGCAGACCGAGCAGCCGCGGCGGCGGCCTGCGCCCCGCGAAGGCGGCGGTCACCGCGGTCGTGACCGCGCTGACCGGGGCGGAGAGGACGCCGTCCACGCCCGGCAGCTCGACGTCCTCCCGCACCGACCGCGTCCCCGCGCCCTCGGAGACGACCGCGCGCAGCCGCCGGTCCCGCGCCGAGGCCTGCAGCAGCGCCTCGCCGCCGACGGAGAGCCCGAGCCCGCCGATCCGCCCTGCATCGACGTCCGGCCGCCGCGCGAGCCAGCCCAGCGCCGCGCGGACGTCGGTCTCCCCCGCCCAGCCGAACGCGTCGGCATCCCCGTCGCTCCCGCCGTCGCCGCGCCGGTCGAGCAGCAGGACCCCCAACCCGTGGCGCGCGAGCATCCGCGCGTGGGGCGCGGAGCCGAGCACGACGACCGCCGCACCTGTGCGCGAGGGCCGGTAGGCGGCGGTGAGCGTCAGCCCGTCGGCGGTCCGGACGTGCGCCGCGGCGAACCCCGGCGGCAGCGCGCGCGGGCCGTCCGCGGCGCGGTGCGTCGCGTAGAACCCGACCGCGACACCTGCCACGACCGACGCGCCGAGGAACCCGCCCGCGACGCCGACCGCCGCGCGGCGCACGATCAGCTCCCACCGCACGCCGGCGCGCCGGCGCTCCCGCCACAGCTCGGCGCCTGCGACCGCCGCGAGCACCGCGGCCGCGACGGTGGCGAGCAGGCCGCTCCACGCATCCCCCGCGGGCCCGTCCTCGACCGCCTGCGCCACCGGCACCGCTGCACCCGCCGCGACGCCCGCCAGGCCGGCGACGAGGAGCGCGGCGCCGTGCGACCGGCCGGCCGGCAGGACCGCAAGGGCGACCAGCAGCGCGAGCGGCACGAGCACGCCGAGGTGGTCGGACGCCGCGGTCCCCGGCTCCCGCTGGAGGAACGCGTCGTCGACGAGGTGGAGGGCGATCGTGGCGAGCGCGAGGCGGGCGAGGAGCATCGGCCCTCACCCTGGCCGCGCGAGGCCCGCGCGCCCGCCGAGCCTCCCCTAGCCCTGGGGTGCGGGCAGCCGCACCAGGCGCGGCAGCTCGCGCATGTCGCGGAAGACCTCCGCGCCCGCGCCCGCGAGCGCGTCGGCGGTCCCGTCGGGGGCGTAGCCGAGCACGCGCATGCCCGCCGCGACGCCCGCCTGGACGCCGGGGAGCGAGTCCTCGACGACGACCGCGCGCGCCGGGTCGAGGCCCATGGCGGCCGCCGCGTGGAGGAAGAGGTCGGGGGCCGGCTTGCCGCGCTCGACCATCGTCGCGCTGAACAGGCGGTCGTCGGCGAAGCGGTCGATGAGGCCGGTGATCGTGAGCGAGTGGCGGATCTTCTCCGGCTCGCCGCTCGACGCCACGCAGCGCGGCAGCCCGAGCGCGTCCAGCTCCTCCAGCGCCTCGGGCACACCGGCCACGGGCTCCAGCTGCGCGTCGAACGCCGCGACCAGCCGCGAGCGGTACTCGGCCGTCAGCGCGTCGCGCGCGACGGGCCGGTCGAAGTGCGACTCGATGATCTCCAGGCACGACGCCCACGAGCGGCCGAGGAAGAGGCGCATCGAGTCGGCGACCGTGAGCTGCATCCCGTGCTCGCCGAGCACGTCCACGAGCGTCTGGTTCGCGATCGGCTCGGAATCGACGAGCACGCCGTCGCAGTCGAAGATGATCCCGTCGGAGGTGGGGCGTCCGTTCACCCACCCGAGGAAAGCAGGCGGCGGTAGCGGCGCATCGTGGCCGGCTGGAAGTCCTCGTGGGTGAGCTTGCGCCACGACGCGACGCGCTCGTGGTGGTACGGGCTCGACAGCGACTCCGCGTGGCCGATCACGTCCTTGGTCTTGACCGCGTACTCGGACTGCAGCCAGCGGGTGAGGCGCAGCGAGGCCGCGAGCTGCCGCCGGTTGCCCATGACGTCCGCGTCGCTCGTGCCCACGTGCTCGATCCCGATCGCCGTCTGGTTGAGCCCGACCACGTGGCGGCAGACGAACCTCAGCGACACGAGCTGGTGGATCGTGCCGTCGCGGTCGATCACGAAGTGGCTGCACGTGCCGGGCTTCTCGCCGAGGTTGGGCGCGTTGGAGGCGAAGGTCGAGAAGACCGACGAGAACGTCGTCGAGACCGTGAAGTGCTGCACGATGACGCGCGGGTTGCGGAGCAGATGCGTGTTGACGCCCGCGTGACGCTGGAGGTACGCGCGCGTCTGACGCTTGCGGCCGGTGCCGAACGGGATCGGCGTCCAGCGGATCGTCGGCTTCGGCGCGGCCTGGGCGGCCGCCCGTGCGGCCGGGGCGGGCGCCTCGGCGACGGGGATCGCGCGGGCGACGGCCTCGACCGCGCGCACGTGCCGCCGGACCGTGGCGGCGCTCTGGCGCCCCGCGCGCAGCTCCACCACGAACGCCCCGCCGCCCGGCAGCTCCGCGTTCGCCCACCCGGCCGCGGTCCCGCGGTACTTCGGCAGCGACCGCACCGGCAGCCGCGCGGCCCGCGCGTACCGCCGCACGACGCGCCGGTCCGCCCCCTGCGCGGGCACGACGAACCCGTACGGCTGGTGGAGCCAGACGGTGACCTGCGGCTCGATCCGGCGCAGCACGCGCATCGCCCACCGCGTCTCGGGCTCCGACCCCGCCTTCGCGCCCGCGGCGTACCGGCCGCTCGCCGGCGCCCAGCGGTGCGGGAAGTTGCGGTTCAGATCGACCCCGCGCGCGTTCTGCCGCGTCCCGCGCGCCGCGCCGTCGGGGTTGAGGTCGTGCACGACGTAGTACGCGGTGTCGACGGGCGGATCGGCCTTCAGCAGCGCGCGCGTGATCTGCTTGCCGCCCGGCTCGTCTCCGTGCATCGCGCCGACGACGAGCACCCGGCGCGGCGCGTCGGCGGCGCCCACGCGGTGGACGGCGATCGGCCGCTCCTGCACGGAGACGCCCTGCGGCGGGAGGTCGATCACCGGAGCACGCACCTCTCGCTCGGCCTGACGTCGGCGCTCATGTTCGTCTCCATCATGCGCAGCGCGGCGGACGCCAGCTCCGGCTCGATGTGCGCCACCGTGTCGGCCGGCACCGCGACGTCGATCTCGCGCACGTACGCGTCGAGCGCGCTGTAGAGCACGCACTGCTCGGTCACCTGGCCGGTCAGCACGAGCCGGTCGATCCCCTTCTGCTTGAGGAGGTGCTCGAGCGGCGTGCCGTAGAAGATCGTGTGGCGCGCCTTGATGACGAACGCGTCGTCCTCGGTCGGCCGCAGCTCCTCCACCAGCTCGGGGTGCTTGCCGTCCAGCGCGGTCCGCACCAGCTCCTCAGCCGAGGAGTTCCAGTCGCCGTAGTTGTCGTTGACGTAGACGACCGGCACGTCCTCGTCGCGCGCGCGGGCGACGAGGTCGCGGATCCGCGGGACGGCCTCGCGCGCGCTGGGCACGAGCTTCTCGGCGTCGGGGAAGTCGTAGGTGGTGATCATGTCGATGACGACGACGGCGGTGCTCATCGTCCCTCAGCCTGCCCGAGTCCGTCCGCATCGCAACTTACGGTCCCGACCATGCCGCCAACCGGGGAGGACCGGTGACCGATCTGAAGGCACGGCTGGACGAGCTCGAGGAGCTGGGGCTCAGCCGTCGCATGCGTCTCGTCAGCGGACCGCAGGGGCCACGCGTCGTGCTCGACGGGCAGCCCGTGCTGGTGCTCTGCTCGAACAACTACCTCGGGCTCGCGGACCATCCGCGGGTGCGCGAGGCGGCCGCGGACGCCGCCATGCGCTGGGGCGTGGGGAGCGGTGCGTCGCGGGTGGCGTCGGGGACGATGACGATCCACAAGCGGCTGGAGGAGTCGCTGGCGGACTTCGTCGGGACGCGGACGTCGCTCCTCTTCGGCTCGGGCTACCTGGCCAACCTGGGCGTGATCGGCGCGCTGGCGGGCGCGGGTGACGCGGTCTTCTGCGACGAGGCCAGCCACGCGTCGATGGTCGACGGCTGCCGCCTCGCGCGCGCCGCGTCGGTCGCCTACCGGCACGGCGACGTCGAGCACCTGGCGTGGCAGATCGAGCGGCTCGCGCCCCAGGGCGGGGCGATCGTCACCGACACCGTCTTCGCGATGGACGGCGACGTCGCGCCGCTGGCGGAACTGGCCGACCTCGCGCGCGAGCACCGGCTGCGGCTGGTGGTCGACGAGGCCCACGCGCTCGGGACGCTCGGCCCGGACGGGCGCGGCCTGGTCGCCGAGCTGGGGCTCGAGGACGAGGTGGACGTGATCATCGGGACGCTCGGCAAGGCGCTCGGCTCCTACGGCGCGTTCGCGGCGTGCGACGGCAAGATGGCCCGCTACCTCGTGCAGGCCGCGCGGCCGTTCGCGTTCTCCACCGCGCCCCCTCCACCGGTCGTGGCGGCGGCGATGGCGGCGCTGGAGCTGCTGCGCGAGCAGCCGCGGCGCATCGACAAGCTCCACGCCAACGCGGACGCGCTGCGCGACGAGCTGGCGCGCGAGGGCTTCGACGTCGCGGGCGCGACGACGCAGATCGTCCCGGTGATCGTGGGCGACGCGCCGACCGCGCTGCGGATGTGCGAGGCGGCGCTGCGCGAGGGCGTCTTCACGCAGGCGATCAGACCGCCCTCGGTGCCGGACGGCACGGCGCGGCTGCGGCTCGCCGTGATGGCGTCGCACACCAAGAGCGAGCTGCGCGACGCCGCGCGGACCCTCGGGCGGGCGGCGATGCAGGCCGGCTTCCGCCCCGGCGCCGGGATGCCGCTCGCCGAGGCGCAGCAGATCACCGACGAGTTCGCGGCGCTGCCCGCGGCCGAGGCGGCGTGACCCCGGCCCGCGAGCTGGACCCCACCCGCGCCGCCCGCCGGCGCCGCCGCCACACCGCGTCCGCGCGCCCGCGGGCGATGCAGTCCTGGCCCAAGCGCCGTCCGCCGCGATCGCGCGCGACGTGGTTCGCCCCCACGCGCCCGCTCACGGTCCGCGGCTGAGCGGCGCCGGCTAGGAGATCCGGAGCGTGACGGCGTCGGTGTCCACGACGCCGTCCGCCGTCGTGGCGGTGATCGACGCGGCCGCGGTGACGCGCGCGCCCGCGCGGCGCAGGGCCGAGCGCATCGCCGCCTGGGTCTTCGCGCTCGCGATCAGCGTGAGCGTGCGCCCCTCCCGGCGGACCTCGAGCGGGAGCATCCGCGACGAGCGCCCCGCGAAGATGCTCACGGCGCCCTCCGCTGCGATCGTGCACGTGCGCGCGCAGCTCGTGCTGACGCGCCCGAGGACGCGGGCCGGCCTGCCCGCGCGGTCGCGCGTGCGGACCTGCAGGCCGGCGGGCCGCGGCACCGACAGCCGCGCCGTCGCCGGGCTGGGGAGCGGCCCGCAGCCGGCCGCGACCCCCGCGCCGGGGAACCGCACCACGCGGTTGTTGCCGGTGTCGGCGACGAGCAGGGAGCCGTCGCACGCGAGCGTCAGGCCGCGCGGCTCGGCGAGCTGGCCCGCCCCGGCGCCCGGCGTGCCGAGCGTCGTCGCCACGGCGCCGCTCGCGTCGAACCGCACCACGCGGCCGTGCGCGGCGTCGCTCACCCACGCGCCGCCCGCGCCGTCGGACGTGATGCCGGCGGGCTTGGAGGCGGGCACCGCGGGCTCACCGCCGGGCACCTTCGGCTCGGGCGCGGACGCCGGCCGCGGGAGCCGCCACGTGCTGAGCTTCGCGCCGCTCGCCGCGTCGTAGCGGACGACCGTCCCGTCGGCCGGGTGGGGGACGTTCTCCCTGCCGCCCTCGACCACCGCGACCGTGCCGTCGCTCAGCAGCGCGAGGTCGCCGACCGTGCGGTCCGGCGGCTCCGGCGCGCCGAGCGGCACGCCCGGCGTGCCGTCCGCGCCGACCCGCACCGGCTGGCCGTCCGGGTTCAGCGCCCAGCTCCCGCCGCTCCCGTCGATCGTCAGCGAGCGCGGGAAGAACGCGTCGGGCGCCGACGGGCGGCCGATCTTGCCTCCCGTCCCGCCCGCGAGCACCCGCGCCTCGCCCGCGCCGTACTGGCGCAGCTGACCGCCGGCGTTGACCTGCAGGCGCTGCGGGGCGGCGAACGCGATGGCCTGCGGCTGCAGCACGGTCGCGGTGGAGTCCTGGAACGAGCGCCCCTGGGCCCAGCGGCCGAGCCACCGCCCGTCGCCCAGCCCGAACCAGGCGATGCGCGCCGAGTCCGCGACGGCGACCTCGCCGCTGCCGTTGACGGCGACGTCGCGCGGCGCCGTCAGCCGCCCGTCGGCCCGCCCGCCCACGCCGAGCGTGCGGACGTAACGGCCGGTCGCGGTGTACTCGGTGACGCGGTCGTTGCCCGGGTCGGCGACGACGACGTTGCCGTTCGGCGCGACCGCGACCGCGCGCGGGTAGATGAGCTGGCCGGCGCGCCGGCCGTACGTGCCCCACGCGCGGACGGGCTTCAGCCGCCGGTCGAGCCGCACGACGCGGTGGCCGTTGTTGTCGGCGACGTACGCGTGGCCGTTCGGCGCGAGCGCGACGTCGTACGGGTACGAGACGAGCCCGCGCTCGGTGGAGCGCAGGACGCGCCCGGTGCGCGCGTCGAGCTCCACCACGCGGTGGTTGCCGTCGTCGGCGACGAGGAGCCGCCCGCCGCGCACCGCCAGGCCCTGCGGCTGCCGGACCTTCCCCTTGGCGAGGACCTTGGGCTCGCGGCCGTCGAGCGTGAAGCGCTGGATGCGGTTGTTGCCGGTGTCCGCGACGTAGACGTGCCGTCCGTCGACCGCGATGCCGCCCTCGCCCGTGGACGCCGCGTAGTCGCCCGAGCTCGTCCGGAACTGCCCGGTGGCGATGCCGCGCCGGCCCCAGCAGCGCTGCAGCGTCCCGTCGGCGGCGAAGACCTGCACGCGCTGGTTGTCGGAGTCGTAGACGTAGATCCGCCCGTCGGCGCCACGGGCCAGACCGCCGACCGAGCCGAGCCGCCCGCACACCTCGCCGCTCATCCCGAAGCCGGCGCCGGCGACGACGCGGCCGTCGCGGAAGAGCTGGATGCGGCCGGAGAAGTGGTCGCCGACGAGGACGGTCCCGTCGGGCGCGACGGCGACGGCCTCGGGCAGCCGGAGCGCGCCGGGCTCGTCCCCGAACGACGTCGGCGCGTCCTGGGCGACGGCGGGTGCGGGAGCGGCGCCGTGAAGCGCGGCGAGGGCGATCAGCGCGGCGAGCGCGGGGCGGAAGCGGGGCACGCGCGCGTTAACTCGCCGACGGCCCCGTTCGTAACGGACCTTCTACCGTTCGCCCGACGCGGCCACCTCGACGATCGACGCGTCGATGAGCCACTCGACCGGCGCCTTGTCGTCGGTGTAGACGGAGCCGCCCGCCAGGCGCGGCGCGACGCGGTCCGCCACGTCGAGCGCCCGCTCGCGCAGGTCCGCGGGCAGCGTCGGCGCCGCCGCGCGCATGCGCTCGGCGCCCGCGCCCTGCGCGTTCGTCCCGATCAGCACGGTGTTCGTGTCCTCGACCGGATCGCGCAGGACCGTGTCGAACGCCGCGTCCATCGTCTCGCTCAGCACCTGCTCCAGCCGGTCGCTCGACTCGGGATGGCCGACGTTGACGAGCACGATCCCGCCCGGGTTCAGCCGGTCGCGCGTCAGCTCGAAGAACTCCTTCGTGGCCATGTAGAACGGGATGTACGGCTGGTGGTAGGCGTCGACGAGGATGACGTCGTAGCGGTGGTCGGTCTGGCGCAGGAACGGCCGCGCGTCGGCGGTGTGGGTCTCCAGCCGCGGGCCGGTCATGTCGAAGTACTTGCGCCCGATCTCGCTCAGCTCGCCGTCGATCTCCACCCCGTCCACGTACGTGTCGGGGAAGTAGTGGCCGTACGCGCGCGCGGTGGTGCCGGCGGCGTTGCCGAGGATCGCGACGCGCCCCGGCGGCTTCTCGAGCGCGACGAACGGCGCGAGCAGGAAGTCGTCCCAGTAGTCGTTGGTCAGGTACGTCCCGGCGAGCTTCATCGAGTGGATCGCCTGGCCCTCGTTGAGCTCCAGGAACCGGTCGCCGTCGTCCTGCTCGATCACGCGCGCGTACTGGTACGTCGTGTCGGTCTCGAAGATGACGCGCTCGCCCTCCTCCTCGGCCGCCTTCACGACGCCGACCGGCAGGAGGAACAGCGCGACGACGCCGAGCGGGACGAGCGCGGCGCGGCGCGTGCGGAGCCCGAGCACCGCGACGAGCGCGAAAGCCAGCGCGAAGACGAGGAACGTGCGGCGCGTGCCGACGAGCGGGATCAGCACGAGCGCGGACGCGAAGTTGCCGGTGAGCGAGCCGATCGTCGACAGCGCGTAGAGCCGTCCGGCGGTCGAGCCCGTCTCCCCCACCTCGTGCACGCCGAGCCGCAGCGCGTACGGGGACACCATCCCCATCACGAACACCGGCGTGGCGACGAGGACCATCACCGCGATCAGCGAGCCGACGAACGCGCCGGCGCTGATCGAGTCGAGCGCGTCGACGGCGACGCTCAGGAACGGGTCCGCGACGAACGGGATCGCCGCGGTGAGCACGCCCGCGAGCAGCACGAGCCGGTAGAGCCCGGTGAGCGACGGGTCGCGGTCGGCGCGCTTGCCGCCGTACCAGTAGCCGGCCGAGAGCGCGACGAGCACGATGCCGATCGTGTTGGCCCAGATCAGGGTCGAGTCGCCGAAGTACGGCGCGAGCAGGCGGGCAGCGGCGATCTCGGCTCCGAGCGAGCCGGTGCCCACGACGAAGACGACGACGCCCAGCGAGGGAGCGAAGCGAGGGCGGTCCATGCGCCCCGCACCGTAGCGATCCAACGAACATGGCCAGCCGCACTCAACCTCGCCGGCGTGACTCCGATTCATAACGCACCATGTCTCGCCTTCCTCGCCTGGGCCTCCAGGCCAAGATCATCGCCTCCGTGGCCATCGCCGTGGTGCTCATGGGCGTCGCGGGCGGGATCACGCTCCAGCGCCAGCTCCACGCCAACGACGCGTTCACCCGCGCGCTCACCGCCGAGGAAGCGGCGCTCGCCGCCGCCAAGGTCCGCACGACCTTCCAGGTCCAGCACCAGAAGCTCAAGAACGTCTTCCTCCGCGGCGCCGACGCCGACGACTTCGCCAAGTACGGCGCGGAGTTCACGGAGGAGGGCGCCGCCACGCAGAAGCAGGCCAAGGCGCTCGCCGCCGACATCGCCGGCGACGCCCGGGCCACGTCGGTCCTCGCGGCGTTCACGGAGTCCCACGCCACGTACACCGACCGGTTCGCCGAGGCCATGGAGGTCACGCACGGCGGCACCGCCGCGTTCGACCCGAGCGCCGGCGACGCCGTGATGAAGGGCCTCGACACGCCCGTCCAGGAGGCGCTCGAGCAGCTCACCGGCCTCCTCGACGAGCAGGCCGCCGCGGCCGCCGGCGAGGCCGACGACGCCCGCTCAGGCACCGCGCTCTTCGCCCTGATCGGGCTGCTCCTCTCCGCCGCCGCGGGCATCGCGGTCGCGTACGTGGTGTCGACCCGCGTCAAGCGCTCCGTCGCCCGCCTCCAGGACGGCCTCACCGGGCTGTCCGGCGTCGAGGTGAGCGAGCTGCGCCGCGGCCTCGACGCGCTCGCCGCCGGCGACCTGACCGCCGAGCTGCGCAAGGAGACCGGCGAGGTCCGCGTCGACTCCGGCGACGAGATCGGCGCGATGGCCGGCGTCGTCGAGCACATGCGCCGGCAGGTGCTCGCGTCGGTCGACGCGTACGGCGAGTCGCGCGACTCGCTGGCGTCGCTGATCGGCTCGGTCAACGACGCCGCCGGCCTGGTGTCGACCGCGTCGTCCGACGTCGCCGCCTCGTCCGGGGAGACCGGGCGTGCGGTGGACGAGATCGCCGGCGCGGTCAACGAGGTCGCCGTGGGCGCCGAGCGGCAGGTCCGCACGGTCGAGTCGGTCCGCAGCAACGCCGAGGCGATGGCCGCGGCGACGCGCGCGTCGGCGGAATCGGCCGTCGAGACCGCGGGCGCCGCCTCCCGGACGCGCGAGCTGGCGCACGACGGCGCTGCTGCCGTCGCCGACGCGAGCCGCGCGATGGAGGCGGTCCGCGCCTCCTCCGCGGAGGTGACGCAGACCATCCGCGATCTCGGCGCCAAGTCGGAGCAGATCGGGGGCATCGTCGCGACGATCACCGCGATCTCGGAGCAGACGAACCTCCTGGCCCTCAACGCCGCGATCGAGGCGGCCCGGGCCGGCGACCAGGGCCGCGGGTTCGCGGTCGTCGCGGAGGAGGTCCGCAAGCTGGCCGAGGAGTCGCAGGAGGCCGCGTCGTCGATCTCCGCGCTCATCGGCGAGATCCAGCACGAGACCGCCCGCGCGGTGGACGTCGTCGAGTCGGGCGCGCGGGAGACCGCCGACGGCGTCGCGACCGTCGAGTCGGCGCGCGGCGCGTTCGAGGCGATCGGCGCGTCCGTCGAGGACATGACCGGCCGCGTCGAGGAGATCAGCGCGGCCGTCGAGCAGGTCGCGGTGACAGCGCTGCGGGTGCAGGAGGAGATGGCCGAGGTGACCGCGGTCGCGGAGCAGTCGTCCGCGTCGGCGCAGGAGGTGTCGGCGTCGACCGAGCAGTCGTCGGCGGCCGCCCAGGAGATCGCCGCGACGGCCGATCAGCTCGCCGGGCAGGCCAGCGACCTGGAGGCGCTCGTGCAGCGCTTCCGCCTGACGGCCTAGCCGCCGCGGTTCAGCAGGCCCTTCGGGCCGCGGGCGCCCCGCAGACGCCGGGCGCCCGCGAACCCCGCCAGCAGCGTCGTCGCCGCTGCCGCGCCCGCCTTCAGCAGGCGGCCGGTGCGCTCGGGGTCGCGGATCTCGTGGAACCGCGTGCCCTCGGGCCCGATCTCGATGAACCCGGCGGGGATCGCCTCGACGCTCCCGCCACCGCCGGCGCCATGCCCTTCCTCGCGGTCGCTCTTGCGCTCGCCGGGCTTCGTCCCGCCGCCGCTCCCCCAGCCGCCCATCGCCTTGACGCGGGTGACCGGGATGACCGTGCGGTCGTCGTGGCGCACCGGCTCGCCGTAGCAGAGCCGGGCGCCAGCGACCGCGTCCACGAGCCTTCTCAGGCCCTTGTCCACCTCGGAACGCTCCTACCCCTCGTAGAGGACGAAGTCGCGCTTCCGGGCACCGCACACCGGACAGAACCAGGTGTCGGGGATGTCGTCGAACGCCGTGCCCGCGGGGATGCCCCCGTCGGGATCGCCGTCGGCCGGGTCGTAGATGAAGCCGCATGACTCGCAGATCCACTTCTGCATGACGTGGCACAGTACGCGCTCATGGGAGACATCGACCGGCCGGGTCCCGGCGAGGAGCACAGCGAGGGCGAGGCGACGGTGCCGCGCCTGGCCTCCACCGTCATCCTGCTGCGCGGCGGCGGCGAGACGCTGGAGCTGCTGATGGTGCGGCGCACGCCGAAGGCGCGCTTCATGGGCGGCGTGTGGGTGTTCCCCGGCGGCGCCGTGGATCGCCACGAGGGCACGGACGACCGCGCGACGCGGATCGCGGGCGTGCGGGAGCTCGAGGAGGAGGCCGGGATCGCGCTCTCCGACCCCGACGAACTGGTCCGGTTCAGCCGCTGGATCACGCCGCGCCAGGTCAAGACGCGGTTCGACACCTGGTTCTTCCTGGCGCCCGCGCCGCACGGCGCCGAGCCGCGGATCGACGGCGAGGAGGCGGTCGACAGCGGCTGGTTCACCCCCGCCGCCGCGCTGGAGGCCTACGAGCGCGACGAGATCCAGCTCGTGTTCCCGACCATCAAGACGCTGCAGCAGCTCGCGCCGTTCGCGAGCGCCGACGCGCTGCTCGACCACGCGCGCGGGCGCGAGGTGCAGCCGGTCGAGCCGCGGGTCGTGATGGAGGGCGAGGTCGCGCGGGTGCTGCTTCCGGGGGAACCGGGGTACGAGCAGGGCTGATGCCAGGACTCACCGTCGCCGTCACCGGGCCCACCGGCGAGATCGGCAAGCCGTTCGTGCGGGCGCTGGAGCGCGCGCGGGAGGTCGACCGGATCATCGGGATGGCGCGCTCGCCGTTCGACCCGGCCGCGCACGGCTGGCGGAAGACCGAGTACCGCCAGGGCGACGTGCTCGACCGGATGGCCGTCGACGCGCTCGTGGCCGAGGCCGACGTCGTCGTGCACCTCGCGTTCATCGTGCTGGGCGCCTCGGACCGCACGCGCGACGTGAACCTGGAGGGGTCGCGCAACGTCTTCCGGGCGGTGGCCGCCGCGCGCGGGCGGGTGCGGCGGCTCGTGTACACCTCGTCGGTCGCCGCATACGGGTTCCACGCCGACAACCCGCAGCCGCTGACCGAGGACGTCCCCACGCGCGGGACCGAGCAGCACCCGTACAGCGCGCAGAAGGCGGAGCTCGAGCGCGTGCTGGCGGAGGCGACGACCGGCGTGGACGGGCTCGACGTCTTCACCTTCCGCCCCTGCATCGTCGCCGGGCCGGACGCGCGGATGCTGGTCGAGGCGATCCCGTACGTGCGGCTCGGCGAGAAGCTCCCGGGCGCGGTGCGGGCGCTGTTCGACGTCGTGCCGGTGCTCAAGCCCGTGATCCCGGATCCCGGCGTGCCGTTCCAGCTGGTCCACCACGACGACGTCGCCACAGCGCTGCGGGCCGCCGTCGTCGGGCGTGGGGAGCCGGGCGTGTACAACCTCGCGGGCCCGGGGGACCCGATCACGCTCGCCGACCTCGCCGGCGCGCTCGGGTGGTACAGCGTGCCGGTGCCCGAGCTGGCGGTCGACGCGACGGCGGAGGTCGTGGCGCGCATCCCGCTGGTGCCGGCCGAGGCGACGTGGGTGAACGCGATCCGCGTCCCGGTGCTGATGGACACCGCCCGCGCGCGGCGGGAGCTGGGCTGGCGGCCGAGGCACTCGACGCTGGCGACGCTGCGGGCGACGGTCGCGGCCGCGCGCGAGGAGCTGGCCCCCGCCTAGCGTGAGGCGCGTCACAACGGGGGCGCGTTCATACCGTTCTCTTCTTGAGACCCGGCGGGAGGGGCCGATCTTGGGACGGTCATGCAGTCCCGCCGCTCCGCCGTTCGCCGTCTGGCGACCTCCCGTTTCGTGTCCATGGCCGGCACCGACGCCACCGGCGTCGCGATCGGCTTCGCCCTCTACGAGCAGACCCGCTCCGCCACCTGGCTGTCGCTGTCGCTGATGCTGACCGTCGGCGCGGGCGCGGTCCTGGCGCCGCTCGGTGGGCGGATCGCCGACCTGCTCGACCGGCGGCGGGTGATGATCGGCGCGGAGATCTGCTCGGCGCTGGTGTTCCTGACGCTCGCGCTGCTGCACACGCCGGAGGCGCTGCTGGCGCTCGGCGTGCTCGCGACGTTCCTCGGCACGGTGTTCGGCCCCGCGTCCGGCGCGGCGATCGCGCACGTGGCGGGCGAGCGGGAGCTGAGCTGGGCGAGCAGCGTGATCGCGACCGGCACGAACCTCGGCAAGACCGCCGGCCGGCTGGTCGCGGGCGCGCTGATCGCGGCGGTGGGCGTGAGCGCGGTGTTCGTCCTCGACGCGCTGACGTTCCTCGCGAGCGCGTGGCTGATCTGGTCGGTGCGGCGGGCGTTCTCCGAGCGCCGCGCGGCCGCCCCGGCGCCGGAGGCCGCCGCGGCCCCCGCCCCGGCCGCCCGGCGCGGCGGCTTCGCGCTGCTGCGTGCGCACCGCGAGGTCCGCCTCGTCGTCGCGTCCGCCTGCATCTCGACCTTCGCGACCGCGTTCACGATGACCGCCGAGGTGCCGCTCGCGTTCGAGATCGGCGCGGGCGCGATCGGCCTCGGCGCGCTGACGGCGTGCTGGGGCGGCGGGATGATCCTCGGCTCCTGGTACGCCGGCCGCGCGCTCCACGCCGGCAACGAGGCGACCGGCGTCCTCGTCGGGCGGCTCATGATGGCGGCCGGCGTCGGCTCCGTCGCGCTCGCCCCGGCGCTCGGCCCGATGCTCGTGTCGTACCTCGTCGGCGGCATCGGCGGCGGCTTCATGGGCGTCGCGTCGCAGTCGATGATCATGCGCGCGGTCCCCGACGCCGAGCGCGGCCGGATGCTCGGCGCGATCGAGTCCTGCCGCAACCTCGCCTTCGGGGTCGGCGTCGTCGGCGCGGGCGCCGCGGTCACCCTCGCGGGCGCCCAGCCGGTCTACGGCGTGGTCGGCCTCGTGATGGCGCTCGGCACGCTCCCCGTCGCGACGCTCGTCGTCAAGCTCGGCGGCCCGCGGCCGCTCCGCGTGCCCGAGCCGGCGCTCGCCTAGCGCGATTACGGAGCGCCTCACCCTCTGGTCGAGGGTGAGGCCGTCGGCGCACCCTCAGGGTCCCACGCGCGTCGGGCGCGGCGATCGGACCATCGCCCCGCCGTGCGGCTCGTCCGTAACGCCTGTCCCCTGGGCGAACCGCTCCAGTGTCCCGGCCGGAGCCCGGCCGCTCGCCGCCACGACGGCCGCCGTGGCCGCCAGGACGCAGCAGAGCCACATCGTGGCGGTCACCGCGAGGCCGTCCGCGACGAGCCCGCCGGCGAACGCCCCCATCGCGATGGCGCCGTTGAAGACGCCCGCGAAGAGCGCCGAGACCGTCTCGCGTGCCGCGGGCGCCGACGCCTGCAGCCACGTCTGCGTGGTGACCGACACGCCGCCGTACGCCACGCCCCAGACGACGAGCACGACCGCGGCGGTGACCGGCGTCCCGCCGCGGAGCGGCACCGCCGCGACCGCCGCGGCGAGGACGCCGGCGATCGCGACGAGCATCCGCCGCGGCCACCGCGGGGCCGCCGCGCCGGCGACGAACGTCCCCGCGACGCCGGCCAGCCCGTACGCGAGCAGCAGCGTGCCGATCTGCGCCGGGTCCGCGCCCGCCACGTCCTCCAGCACCGGGCGGACGTACGTGTACGCCGCGAAGTGGCCGGTCACCAGGAGCGCGACGACGGCCAGGCCCGTGGCGATCCGCGGCTGGCGGAGCACCCCCAGCGTGCCGCCTGCGGGCGCATCGCCGGGCGGGAGCGGCGGGACGAGCGCCGCGAGCGCGACGGCCACGGCCACCGCGAGCACCGCCGCGGCAGCGAACGCCGCCCGCCAGCCGAGCAGGTCGCCGGCGAACGTCCCCGCGGGCACGCCGAGCACGGAGGCGAACGCAACGCCGCTGAAGATCAGCGACGTCGCCAGGCCCACCGCACGCGGGGCGACGAGCCGCGGGGCGAGCCCGGCGGCGACGGCCCACACCCCGCCCATCCCGGCGCCGACGAGCACGCGGGCGGCGAGCATCACGGCGTAGCTGGGCGACCACGCGGCCAGCGCGTTGCCCCCGGCGAGCAGGACCATGAGGCCCACGAGGACGGCGCGCCGGTCGAACCGGCCCAGCCGCGGCGTGAGCAACGGCGCGGAGACGGCGGCCGTCAGCCCCGTGACGGTGAGGGTCAGGCCGGCGGTGCCCTCGCTGACGGAGAGCGCGCCGCCGATCGGCGTGAGCAGCCCGACCGGGAGCATCTCGGAGGTGACGACGGTGAACGTCGCCAGCGCGAGGGCCGCGACCGCCGCCCAACCGCGCGCGCCGGGCGCTGTGGTTTCCTGGATCGGAGCCATGCCGCCATGCAAGCCGCCGGCCCCGGCGACGACAACGACCGATCGCTCATGGTGCGATGAGCGCCGCCGCGGGTGAGCGAGGGGCGCGCGTGATCGGGATCGAGCTGCGCGAGCTCGAGGCCTTCCTCGTCCTCGCGGAGGAGCTGCACTTCGGCCGGACGGGCGAGCGGCTCTACCTCACCCAGAGCCGGGTGAGCCAGCTCGTGCGCTCGCTCGAGCAGCGGATCGGGGGCCCGCTCGTCGAGCGCGCCAGCCGGCCCGTGCGGCTCACGCCGCTGGGCGAGCGGCTCCTCGCCGACGTCCGGCCGGCGTACGACGCGCTCCGCGCCGGGATCGACGACGCGCGCGCGGCCGCGCGGACGGCCGCCGGCGTCCTGCGCCTCGGCTTCCAGGGCTCGATCGACGGGCCGCTGGCGACCGCGGTGCGGCGGTTCGAGGCCGGCGAGGGCCGGCCGACGGTGGAGCTGACCGAGCTCCCGCTGTCCGACCCCTTCGGCGCGCTGCGCCGGAGCGAGGTGGACGCGGCGGTCGTCCTGCTCCCGGTCGCCGAGGACGACCTGGAGGTCGGCGCGGCGCTGCCGCCGCAGCCGGTCCTGCTCGCGGTGGATGCGCGCCATCCGGCCGCGGCGCGGGAGGCGGTGTCGGCCGACGAGCTCGCGCACTGGCCGCTCATCGACGTCGACGGCCCCGCGCCCGCGTACTGGCGTGAGGCGCAGGTGCCGCGCCGGACGCCGAGCGGGCGCCGGACGCTCCGCCCGCACACCGCCACGACCGTGCACGAGGGCCTCAGCCTCACCGCCGCCGGTCGCGGCGCGATGCTCCTGTGCCGCGAGACGGCCGAGCAGCACGCGGGGCGCCGGTCGGTCGCGTTCGTCCCCGTCGACGGGCTCCCGGAGTCGTCGCTCGCGCTGGTCTGGCGGCGCGGTCACCGCCCGCCCGGCATCGAGGCGCTCGAGCAGGCGCTGCTGGGCGCCGCCGCCGTCACACCTCGGTGACCGGGACGTCGACCCGGTCGCGGATCTCCGCGAGGTCCTCGGCCTTGTAGTCGTCGCCGTCGCCGCGGAAGACGACGATGCGGTCGGCGGGGAAGGTCGCGAGCGCGTCCTGCACGGCGAGCAGCGGCTCGCTCTCGCCCGCGGCGCCGCGCGCGCGGATGCCCTCCTCGCGCAGCTCGGCGGCGCTCTCGCCGGCCGCCTTCTCGGCCGCGACGACCGCGTCGTCGGAGTCCGAGACCCAGAACTTCACCGCGGAGTCGTTGAGCGCGGGCGAGACGACGAGGACCTCGGCGCCGTCGAGGTCCTCGGTGGGCAGAGCCCCGCGCACGGCCGTCGCGTCGACGGCGTGCGGGGCGAGGACGAGCAGCTTCATGTGACGATCGCTACCCGCCCTCGCCCCGCGCCACGCGGGCGCGTCGCCGCTAGGCCGCGGCGGGGTTCTGGAGGAGGAGCGCGATGCCCTGGCCGCCGCCGATGCAGAGGGTCACGAGGCCGAGCTCGTGCCCTTCGCGCTCCATCTCGCTCAGGATCTTCGCGGTGATCAGCGAGCCCGTGGCCGCGATCGGGTGGCCGAGCGCGATCGCGCCGCCGTTCGGGTTGACCTTCGCGGGATCGAGGTCGAGGTCCCGGATGACCGCGAGCGCCTGCGCCGCGAACGCCTCGTTGAGCTCGATCACGCCGACCTCGTCGAGCGAGCGCCCGGCCTTCTCCATCGCCTTCTTCACGGCGGGGACCGGGCCGATGCCCATGACCTCCGGGTCGCAGCCGCTGATGCCCCACGACAGGATCCGGGCGCGGACCGGCGCGCCCAGCTCCGCCGCGCGCTCCTCGGTCATCAGCACGACCGCGGCGCCCGCGTCGTTCATCCCCGACGCGTTGCCGGCCGTCACGGTGCCGCCCTCGCGCTTGAAGATCGGCTTCAGCCCGGCCATCGCGTCGACCGACGCGCCCGGGCGGAAGTGCTCGTCGCGCGCGAAGTCCACCGTCTCGCGCTTGACCTTCACCGGCACCGGCACGATCTCGTCGTCGAACTTGCCGGCCTCCCACGCGGCCTCGGCGCGGCGGTGCGACTCGACCGCGAACGCGTCCTGGTCCTCGCGCGAGATCGACATCCGCTCGGCGAGGTTCTCCGCGGTGACGCCCATGAGGATGTCGTGGAACGGGTCCTTCAGCGCGCCCTGGACCGGGTCGAGCACCGGCGCCGGCCCCATCTTCGAGCCCCAGCGCGCGCCCGGCATCCAGTACGGCCCGCGGCTCATCGACTCGGCGCCGCCCGCCAGCGCGACGTCCGCGTCGCCGGTCGCGATGGCCTGCGCGGCGGACACGATCGCCTGCACGCCCGTGCCGCAGAGCCGGTTGACGGTGTAGGCCGGCTTCTCCTTCGGCACGCCGGCGCCCATCCCGACGACGCGCGCCATGTACGGGTCCTTCGTGTCGGTGTGGATCACGTTGCCGAACACGACGTGGTCGACCGCGTCGGGCGCGATGCCCGCACGCTCGATCGCGGCCTTCGCGGCGATCGTGCCGAGCTGCGTCGGCGCGACGTCCTTCAGCGACTTGCCGTACGAACCCACGGCGGTCCGGGCGGCGGAGGAGATCACGATCTGGGTCAAGGTGAGACGTTCCCTCGGAATCGGGGTCAGGGTCCAGCAGGTGCGGAACCTTACGAGACCTTCTCGGCCCGCCGCCTTCGCCTCCGCGGCCGGGGCTCCGGGGGCGCCTCGCCCGGGAGGACCGGCTCCAGCAGCGCCTCGAGCGTCAGCCCGAGCGCGCCGGCGATCCGCGCGACCTCGAGGAACGGCACGAGCGGGCGCCGGCCGCTCTCCAGGTCGGCCAGCGCCGCCGGGGTGACGTCCGCCAGCCGCGCCAGCTCCTCCAGCGAGATCTCGGCCGCCTGGCGGCGGACCCGCACGTTGAGCGCGAGGATCGCGTCGTCGCCGACCGGCACCATCGGCCGCTCGTCCGGCTCGGGGTCGTCCCACTCGGCGGCCAGCGCCCGCGCCGCCTCCGCCCACGAGCCGCCGAACGCGCCCGCGACGCGCAGCGCCGTCCACGCGCCGCGGACCTCCGCGGGCGCCCCGTCGAACGTCGCGGGCGTCAGCCGGCGCGCGTCGCGCGGCGCGATGCCGAGCTCGTCCGCGACGCAGACGAGCACGGCCAGGGCGAGGGAGCGTTCGCGCGAGCGCCCGGGATCAGGATGCGCCACCCTGCCCGTCTCCCCTGCTCGCCTCCGGCCAGCCGCCCTCGACCGGCATCGCCACCACGGTCGACAGCAGCGCGTCGAGCGCGACCCCGGACAGCGTCTCGTGCTCGAGCAGGGCCTCCGCCGTCTCGTGCACCGCCCCCCAGTTGCGCTCGAGCACCGTGGTCGCCTCCCGGCCGGCCCGCTCCAGCAGCTGCTCCACCGCCCGGTCGACCTGCTCCAGCGTCGCCGGCGCGATCGAGCCGAGATCGGCCAGCGCCGCGCCGAGGAACACGTCGCCCGGCTTCTCGCCCACCGTCATCCACGGGAACTCGGGCGCCATGCCGAACGACGACACCATCGAGCGCGCGAGCGACGTCGCGGCGTGCAGGTCGTCAGACGAGCCGGTCGAGCCCTCCGCGAACTCGAGCCGCTCCCCCGCGGTGCCGGCCAGGATCGCGACGAGCTGGCGCCGCATGTCCGACTCGGACTGGATCACCTGGTCGCGGTCGGTGAGCTGCGCCGCCGCGGTGCCGAGCTGCCGCCCGCGCGCGACGATCGACAGCTTCTGCGCGCTGACGACCTGTCCGATCGAGCGCGTCACCACGGCGTGCGCGGCCTCGTGGATCGCGATCCGCCACCGCTCGTCCTCGGACAGGATGTGCTTCTTGGCCGGGCCGGCGACGACGCGGTCGATCGCCTCCTCCAGCGTCGCCTGGTCGAGGTCGGTCTCGCCGTGGCGGACCGTCAGCAGCGCCGCCTCGTTGACGACGTTGGCCAGCTCCGCGCCGCTGAAGCCGGGCGTGAGCTTCGCGATCTCCATCAGGTCGACGTCGGGCGCCAGCGGCTTGCCGCGTGCGTGGAGCGACAGGATCTCGTGGCGGCCGTGCACGTCGGGCACGTCGACGGTCACCTGACGGTCGAACCGGCCGGGCCGCAGCAGCGCCGGGTCGAGGATGTCCGGGCGGTTGGTCGCGCCGAGCACCACGACGCCCGCGTCGCCGCCGAACCCGTCCATCTCCACGAGCATCTGGTTGAGCGTCTGCTCGCGCTCGTCGTTGCCCTGGCCGACGCCCGCGCCGCGCTTGCGGCCCGCGGCGTCGAGCTCGTCGATGAAGATGATCGCCGGGGCCGCGCGCCGCGCCTTCGCGAACAGGTCGCGCACGCGCGCGGCGCCGACGCCCACCAGCGACTCGACGAAGTCCGAGCCGGACATCGAGAAGAACGCCGCGTTCGCCTCGCCCGCCGTCGCGCGCGCCAGCAGCGTCTTGCCGGTGCCGGGAGGTCCGACGAGCAGCACCCCCTTCGGCGCGCCCGCGCCGAGCTCCAGGTACTTGCCAGGGTCGGCGAGGTAGTCGCGGATCTCGCGCAGCTCGGCCACGACGTCGCCCGCGCCCGCGATCTGGTCGAACGTGACGCCGGTGCCCGCGCCCTTCTTCTTCTTGCGGTTGCCGATGTTCGAGAACGACGCGATCCCGCCCGCGCCGCCGTCCTGCCCGAGCCGCATGAAGAACGCGAAGAGGCAGACGAGGAT
Organism: Parviterribacter multiflagellatus; assembly: GCF_056863265.1. Taxonomy (NCBI): domain Bacteria; kingdom Bacillati; phylum Actinomycetota; class Thermoleophilia; order Solirubrobacterales; family Parviterribacteraceae; genus Parviterribacter; species Parviterribacter multiflagellatus. Next base: position 393,800 of record NZ_JBXPIZ010000003.1, on the reverse strand, counting down.
GAGGATCGGGAGCAGGAACTGGACGACGACCGTGCGCAGCGGCTTGTCGGACTGCAGGTCGACGCTGACGCGCGCGCCGCCCTTCTCCAGCTCCTCGATGAGCGCCTGGGTCTGCGTGTCGGACGACGGGTACGAGGCGTAGAGGTCGAGCCCGCTGCGCGTGGTGACGAGGACGCGCGAGTCGGCGTCGAGCAGCGTCGCGTCCGCGATCCGCTCGTCCTGCGCGAGCCCCTTGACGGTCGACAGCGCGACCTGCTGGCCGCGCGACTCGGGCCCGAGCGAGCCGAGCAGGCTGAAGAACACGACGGCCAGCACCACCGACGTGACCAGGAGCCCGGTCGTGAGGAGGTCCTTCAACAGCGGACGGGTGACGGCGCCGACCGCCGACCCGATCGCGGAACGCAGCCGGTAGCTGGCCGACTGGCGTCTGGCGATGGTGGAGCTGCGGTTGGTCAAGGCTTCTCCTTCACTGGTCATCAACGGGTGTTCACGGGGCGCGCGACGGTGCGCGTGCGCCCGGCGGTGTCGCGGACGACGACGCGCAGCTCGGCCTGGACGACCGCCGCGCCGCGCCGCCCGAGCGCACGCCGCACGGCGGCCGGAGCCCGCAGCCGGACCGCCTTGGCGCGGCCGGGCTGGAGCGTCGCCGTGCCGGCCGCGAGCGTCCGCTCGGCCCCGGTCGCGGTCCCGCCGCCGGCCTTGCGCGTGCGGATGCGGCCGCGCAGCGTCACCTCGGCCCGCGCGACGTCGCCCGCGGTCAGCGTCACCTGCAGGCGGCCGGCCGCCAGATCGGCGCGGGCGATCCGCTCCAGTGGGCCGACCGTCACGCTCGGCCCGCCGGCCGGCGCGGCGCGGCGCGCGGTGGTCGGGCCCTGGCCGCCCTTGACGAACGCGCACCGGAACGGCGCCGCTGTCGCGACCGGGCGGGCGCCGACGAACCCGGCCTCCGTGCCGCGGTCGGCCATCGTCACGTACTGGAGCGACTCGGGCTCCGGCTCGGGCTGGAGCGGGATCGGGTCGGGCTCGCCGGTCCGCGGGTCGCCCTTCGAGCCCTTCGTCGGGCCGCTCGTGCCGGCCGCGGTGGAGCCCGACTCGGTCGTGATCAGCGTCCCGGTCATCTCCCCGTCGGCGAGCGTCACGCGGTCGGCGACGCCGGCGAGCTGCGCGGCCGTCGGCAGCCAGCCGCCGCGCTCGATGCACGCGCGCGAGGCGTCCACGTACGAGCGGGCGTCGGCGCCGGTGAGCGGCCCCCGGAGCATGCACCAGCGGCCCAGGTCGAGCGTGTCGGCCCGGCACTGGACCTTCATGTCGCGCTCGCGCCGCTCCCCCAGCCGGTTGATCCGCGTCGCCTTGTCGGCGGCCGTGGCGCGGTCGACGGTCGGGATCGCCTGGGGGAGGATCTTGCCGGTGGCCGACAGCCGCAGGATGCCGTACTTCTCCGGCGTCCGGGACGGCTCGGGCATCGCCTTGCGCTGCGCGGCGCCGGACAGGTCCTCGCGGACCAGGCCGGCGACCGCGACGAGCCCGAGGAAGGCGGCCGCGAGGAGCAGGACGCGCGGCCGGACGACCGCTGCGGGGCGCATGCCGCTCAGCCCTCCTCGGACTGCTCGCCCTGCTGGCCCTTCGGGAAGGCGCAGCGGAACCGCTCGGCCGCCGTCACCGGCTTGGAGCCCGCGAACCCGCCCCGGTTGCGGTTGTCGAACACCGTCACGTACTGGAGGGACTGCGGCTCCGGATCGGCCGGGGAGCCCGCGGCGGCCGAGCCCGACCGCGTCGTGACGAGCGTGGACGTCATCTCCACGCGGTCCTTCAGGCCGTCGGTCGGGTCCTCGTCGATCGAGGCCGTGAGCCGGTCGTCGTCGATCGTCGAGGAGAGCTTCACGCGGTCGGCCGCGCCCACGAGCTGCTCCGCGGTCGGCAGCCACCCGCCCGCGTCCACGCAGGCGTTGGAGGCGAAGAGGAAGTCGGTCTGGCCGTTCTGCTCGGGATCGATGTCGTACGTCGCGCTGCTCAGGCACCACGTGCCGAGGTCGACGGTCGTCGCCGGGCAGCTGACGGTGAGGTCCTCGGCGGTGGAACGGCCGAGCGTCTGCGCCGTCTGCGCGCGGTCGGCGAGCTTGGCCCGGCCCACCTTCGGGATCGCCTTGGCCGGGAACTTCTTCTTCGCGTCCAGGCGCAGGATCCCGTACGGCTTGGGCGTCGTCGAGGGACCGGGCATGCGGCGCTCCGCCTCGGACGTCCCCGACCACGCGACGGTGACCGCGACCACCGCGGCCAGCAGCAGCGCGGCCGAGCCGGCGAGCGCGAGGCGGTGGGTGAGCCGCCGGGCGGCGGGCCGGCGGAGGGCGTTGGTCAGGTGGCGCATGGGTCGGTACCTCTGGGCTTCCTTCGGAGAACGCGCGCAGGCGCCCGGCCACGAAGCCGGGCGCCCGGGGCGTCCAGACGGACTACGTGGTGCTGCCGGTCAGACGGCGGGCGCGGGGGCGCACTGGCCGGTCCTCTCGCCCAGGACGATGTTCTGGGCGAGCGTGGGGGTCGGGTCGTTGAACTCGCAGCCGAGGCTGCCGCGGATGATGTTGCGGCGGACCGCGACATCGCGGCTCGCGCTGATCGACAGGTTGCCGTTGAACGCGTTGCCGTCGACCTTCACGCCGGAGTTGACGAGCAGGGTCGCGTCGGACAGGAACACGCTGCCGCGGCAGGCGCTCGTGCCGTCACCGAGCGTGACGCCCTCGACGGCGCCGATCTCGGTGGTGCCGCGGACGACGCTGCTGCACGCCTTCGCCGGCGCGAAGAGCTCCGTGACCGAGAGGTTCCCGTTGACGACGGAGCGATCGAGGACGAACGTGCCGCACTCGGCGCACGTCACGTCGCCGCGGACGACCGAGCGGTCGACGATCTTCAGCGACGCCGAACGACGCTCGGTCTCGATCGAGCCGCGCACGACGACGGTGTCCAGCGTGCAGTCGGCCTCCAGCGGGACGTACACGTCGCCCGCGATGGTCTGGTTCGCGATCGTGCCGGTGCACTCGACCGGCTCGGCGGACTGCGCGGCGGCGAACGACGGGAACGCCAGCACGGCAGCGGCGACCGCGAGGGGAGCTGCGAACTTACGAAGCACTGCGCCTCCTTGAGGTGAGACAGGTTGCGGGAGGCGTCAACAAGCCGTGTTGACGCGAGCGGGACTCTTCAACACGCCCCGTCGCGCAGGTGTGAACACTGCGGAACCAGCGCGTTACCGATTCGCTGAGCCGCGTCACAGCCGCCCCCGTGTCCGCACCGCCCGCGCCTCGGCGAACCGCGCCCGGGCGCGGAAGCGCGTCTGCCCCACCCCGTAGCCCAGCAGCGCGATCGCGATCACGGCGCCGATCCCGACCGGCACGACCGGCGGTCCGGCGTCCGGCTCGTACTTGGCGAACGCGCTCTGCGTCTCGATCGCCTCCTCGTCCTCGCGCTGCTCCTTGGTCGCCGTCTGCGCCACGGGCTGGACGACCGTCACCGGCGCCGTGCCGCTGGGCGGGATCGGCTGGGCGAGCGGGATCAGCGGCGGGACGATGACCGGCGGGGCGACCGCTTGCGACGGCGGCGTGAGGAACTGCGGCTGGAGCGGCTCCGGCGTGTGCGGCGTCTCGGGCGTCGGCTCCGGCGCCGGCGGGGTCGGCACCGGCGGCGGGGGCGGCGGCGGGATGGCCTCCGCCGGCTCGTCCTCGGTCGGCGTCGCCTCGGGCGGGAGCGGCTTGTCCACGCCGGGCGGCGTCGTGGTGTCCGTCTCCGGGGGCGGGAACTCCGACGGATCGCGCGGCACCGTGCCGCACGGCCGCAGGACGCTGCCCGGCCGCACGGTGACCGTCGTCGAGTACGAGAGCCCGCCCGCCTCGACGGTGATCGTGGTCGTGCCCTCGTTGAACGCGCACATCAGGCCGGACGTCGCGTCGGCGATCGGCTTGTCCGTGGCCGGGTCGAGCAGCGGGCGCCGCGGGTTGGTCGAGTTCGGGTCCTGCCTGACGAAGTCCGCCACCGTGGGCTTCGACGAGGTGAAGCGGACCTCGGGGGTGAGCCGGTCGCCGCAGCCGCCGCCCTCGCACGGCCCCGTGGGAAGGGCGACGTACGGGCTCGAGCCCTGGAGGTTCGCGGTGCCGTTGGCGAGGTCGACCTCCCACCGGTCGCCGGCGCGCGGGCGCCGCCCCAGCCCCTGGAACAGGGCGGGCTGGCTGCGGTCGAGCAGGCGGCCGTCCACCGCCTCGATGGCGAGGTCCTCGATCACGGGGATGAGGCGCGGCCGGACCGGCGGGCGGCCGCCCCCGCGGGGAACCCGGCCGACCTCGAGGAGCACGAAGCCCGGGCTCGAGTACTGGTTCGGGTCGACCTGGGCCCGGTAGCCCAGCGTGCCGGTGGCGATGGCGGGCACGCCGTCCGCCGCGCCGGGCGGGACCGAGCCGATGCGCGACGCCTCGTTGCCGTCGTAGAGGTACGCCGCGACGTTGCGGCGGCGCAGCAGGTCGGCGACCGCCGGTCCGTCCTGCGCCGCGCCCGCGCCGGGCGCGAGCCCGCGGCTGCCCACGACGACCGCGGGGACGCGGGCGGTCTGGGCCTCGGCCAGGACGCGGTCCAGCCACGCGAGCTGCCCGCCCTCCGGGCGCCGGTCGGGGTTGCCCGACGCGTCCCCCGCCGCGAGCGAGCCGCCGGCGTTGTCGATCACGACGACCCGCACCGTGCCCTCGGGCCCGCGCGAGTCGAACGCGTACGACGTGCGCGCGCCGGTCGCCGGCTGGTCGGGGAGCGGGGTCACCGCGACGCCCGCGCGCGGGGACGGCGCCGCCGCCCCGCCCAGCGGCTGCGGGAGGCCGTTGAGCGCCTGCGCCCACGACGCCGCGCCGCCGGTGAGCTCGCCCTCCGACGCGGCGCTGTAGGTGGGCAGCGCGCCGCCGCCGGAGAGCAGGGCCGCGTAGCGTTGGAGCTCGGGCAGTGCCTGGGTCGCGCTCACCGCGCCGGGCCGGATGCGCCCACCGGTGGAGAGGAACGCCCGCGGCCCGCCGTCGCGGCCCGCGAGGCCCGCCGAGACCGAGAGCGCCGTGGCGAGCAGGCGGTCGGGCAGCAGGCCGAACGCCTCCAGCTGCGCGCAGTCCTGCTGGCACTGCGGATGGCCGCCCGCCACGAGGGTCATCGCGCCGGACGTCAGCGGCACCCCGGTGGCCCGCGCGCCGGGGGCCGCGGGCAGCTCGCCGCTCGCGGCGTAGCGGCCGACGTAGGCGGTCACGGCCTCGCTGTTCTGGCTGAAGCCGCGGCCCGCGCTGTCGGTGGCGTTGGCCGCGCCGCCGACGAGCCATCCGTCGCCGGCCGGGTTCAGCGCCATCGCGAGCACCGGGTCGCTCTTGTACGGCTTGTCGTGCGTCGGCGACCGGACCGCCGTGCGCTGCTCGTCGCGCCAGCCGGCGGCCGTCTCGCGCAGGACGTAGCCCTCGGGCGCGAGCCCCGCGCTCGGCGTCAGCGGCTGCGGCGCGCCCGGGACCGGGATCGGGAGCGTCTCGCTGTCGCCCGGGTGGAGGTCCGCGTCGGCGGCGGCGACGACCGCGCGCACCCGGCCACCGTCGCGGAACGGCGCCGCCACGACGGCGGTGAGGCGGCTCAGCGGCTGGTCGGTCGCGCGCCAGGCCGCGCCCACCCCGTCGCGCGTGATCACGATCTCCCGCCCGGCCGCGACCGCGCCGCCGTCGGGCAGGCCGGCGACGGTCCGCAGGCCCGCGCCGCCGAGCGCCGACGCGTCCGTGTCGACGCGCCACCCGGAGCCGTCGTTGACGAGCAGCCACGCCTGCTTGTCGCTGCGCGCGACCGCCAGCGCCTGGCTGCCGGCGAACGCGATGGACGTGATGTCCGGGTCGTGCCCGAGCTGGCCCTGGCCGCGCAGCTCGGCGGGCAGCGGCTCGGGCTCCCACGACTTGCCGTAGGCGAGGATGACGCCGTCGCGCCCGACCGCGTACCCGCGCTCCGGGTCGCCGGGCTGGAACGCGATGCCGGTGAGCTGCCCGACGAAGTCGTACGGCGCGCCCGGGTCGGGCTCCCACAGGCCGGTCGCGGCCCGCCAGCGCCACATCGCGCCGTCCTCGCCGACCGCGTGCGCCCGGCTGGGGGCCGGCCATGCGACGCCGCGCAGGTCGGCGCTGGAGACGCCGCTCGAGCCCTGCAGGAACTCGGTGTCCCAGCCCTGCCCGGGCGTGTAGCGCACGACCGCGCCGCCGAGCCCGACCGCGAGCGCCCCGCTGGACAGCTCCCCGACCGGCTTGCCGGGCGCGGTCGCGATGGCGGTCAGCGGACGGCGGACGGACAGCGGCCACGCCGAGGTGCGCACCGGCTGCGGCGCCGCGCGCGTGACGTGCTGGTCGCCCATCCAGCCCTCGTCCGGGGACGCGAACGTCGCCGCCGCGGAGCCCACAGGAAGCTGCCGGCGCGTGAAGGCGTCGCCCTCCAGCACGGCGCGGCCGACGCCCTCGGCGAGCGTCGTCAGCACCCGCCGGCGCCCGCCGGGCCCGTCCCAGGCGAACGACCGCGTGGTCTCCGTGAACCCGATGCCGAAGCCGTGGTCGCAGAGGGACGTCCCGGTGTCGCACCACGTCTCGACCGACCCGTCGGCCGCGACGTGCACGGTGGCGTCCCAGCGCCGGACGTCGGTGAGGACCTGCGCGTCGAGCCACACGCCGTCGCCCGCGGCGGTGGCGGCGGCCGCGGCCGTCCGGCCCGGGCGGCTCTCGATGTCCAGCACGGCGGCGCTCTGCCCGTCGAAGAACGGGTGCGCCAGATCGCGGTAGCGCCACCTCGGCGTGCCGCCGTCGGTGACGCGCTCGAACAGGACCAGGCCGCGGTCGGCGGCGTCGGCGGCGTCCGCGAGCAGCCAGGCGTGGCCGTCGGCCGCGGAGATCGACCGGATCTCGAGCCGCTCACGCGACCCGGCGAGCGTCTCGGCGGCGCTGCAGCCGGCCGGCGGGGTCCCGGCCGCATCGGCGGCGACGCAGACCGGCTCGCGCGTCCAGCCGCCGGCGGCCGCCGGGTCCTTGCCGTCGAACCGCGCGACGGCGTCGGTCCGCGTGCGCCCTGACACCGGCACATACGCGACCGTCGCGTCGCCCTCGGCGAGCGCGGCGACGAGCGTGGACGACAGCTGCTCGGCGGGGACGCTTCCCGCCGCGGGCAGCAGGACGTCCGGGCCCGGGGCCGCGACCGCCGTCAGGCGCCCGCCGGGCGGCCGGTGCAGGAGCGAGACGGTCGGCCCCGAGCGCGCCATGAGCGCGAGCCCGCCCTCCGGCGTCGAGCCGGCGAGCACCCCGCTGAACGCCCCGTCGTACGGCGTGCCCGCCGCGTCGACGGCCGTGTCGATCCAGCGCCAGCCCTCCGCCTGCGTGTAGCGCATCAGCGCCACCGGCGCCGGCTCGAGCGTGCGCCCGTCGGCCACGACGCGGTGCTTCAGCTCGCCGATCCCCCACGCCTCCTGCGGGTCGCCGGTGCGCCCGCGCGGGGCCGAGACCAGCAGGCCGGCGGCCCGGACGGCGCCGAGCTCGGCCTCGACGCGCACCGGCCCGCCCTCCTGACCGTCCGCGCGGTCGCCGCCGCCCGTCAGCAGGACGCCGACCGCGCCGCAGAGCCCGAGCACGGTGGCGAGGCCGACGGCTCTGCGCCGGCGGATGGTCGCGCGGCTGACGCTCATCGCGTGGTCACGACGTCGTCGGGGCTGGCCGCGGGCGCGTCGCCGCCGCCGTCGTCGTCGGCGCACGGCACGACGACCGCCTTGGGCTTCGGACCGCGGACGTCGAGCTCGATCTTCGTCGGCCAGCGGCGGGTGCTCAGGCGGACGCTCAGCGTCCGTGCGCCCTTGCGCAGGCGGCGGAGCTTCGTCTTCGCCACCACGCGCGTGCCGCGCTTGGCGACCAGGCGAACGCGCGCCGTCGTGGTGAGCCGGAACGACACCACGAGCTTCGTGCGGTCGCGGACGCGGCGCTTGACGTTCGAGTACCGCGCGGGCGTGCGCCGGCAGACACGCTCGGGCGCGGCCTGCGGCGGCTCGGCCGGTGGCTGCACCTCGAGCGGCGGCGGCGCGAACTTCGCCGAGTCGTCCTCGGGCGGGTTGTCCGGGATGAACGCCTCGGCGCCCTCGTCGGGGCGGAAGGTGATGAGGTTGGCGAACGCCGGATCGACGTCGAGCGCGTAGCTCCCACCGCCCAGGCGGAAGAAGAAGCCCTGGTCGGTCACCGCCCAGCAGTCGCTGGCCGTCGGGCAGGCGATCTGCATCGCGTTCCCGCGCAGGAGGCCGTCGCGCCCGAGGACCGTGACGCGCCGCAGCTGCGTCCCGGACGATCCGTCCGCGTCGAGGAAGACGAGCTCCGTCGGCCGGGGCTGCGAGTCCGGGTGGTTGCGATCCGGCGCGCGCAGGACGCCCCACGCCGTGTCGGTCCCCGGCACCGGCGCGACCTGCGTGATCGCCAGGTCGGTCGGGGCCGTGCCCGTCCACGTCGTCAGCTCCCGCCACGTGCCGGCGCTGAGGACGGCGGCATACGGCGGACGCCGCGCGAACCCGCCGCTGGACGCGGGTCCGGACGCGGCGCCGCCGCCAACCGCCCAGAGCGAGGTCCCGTCGCTCTCGAGGTCGCGCAGCTCGGTGGCGTTCTCCGACAGGCCCGGAAGCGCCGCCGGGCGGAACGCGTCCACGTTGACGAAGCTCGTCCCGTCGAAGCGGTGCAGCAGGCGCGGGTAGCCGGTCTCCGGCTCGGCGAGCACCGGGGGCTCGCGCCTCTCGGGCGCGCTGCCGACGAGCGTGCTCTCGTAGAGCGTGCCCTGGTGGTGCTCCAGCGCGCTGATGCCGCGCCCCTGCCGCCCGTGCACCTGGGTCAGCTGGGCGCCGTCCCAGTGGAGGTGGAAGGCGCCGACGCCGCGCGCGTCGTTGACGGCCTCGCCGGCGAACCAGCAGTCGTTCGGGCCGTTGCACTCGGCGGCGTACATCCGCCGGTGCGGCGCGGCCGCCGTGTCCGGCGTGCTGTACGAGCCGACCACCTCGCCGTCCTTGACGTGGCACAGGCCGCCGGAGCGGCCGAGGCGGACCGCCTGGCTGATCACCCAGAGCTCGGTCGGGCCGGCCCACGCGACGCGTGAGCCCTGCGTCACGTTGGGGTCGATGCCGCAGACCGTGGCGAGCTGCCGCCACGCGGCCCCGTCGAACACGAAGATCCCGGCGCTGTAGGCGTTCGTCGCCGTGGTGGTGAGCACGCCGCGGTTGGGCGCCCAGAACTCGAGGTCGCCGGCGAACCCGACCGGCGCCGTGACCCGGGCGCCCGGCGGGGTCGGGTTCGGGACCTCCTGCCACGTCTGCGCGGTGGCGGGCCCAGCGGCCGCGAGCGTGAGCAGGGCGCCGCAGACCGCGGCGCGCAGGGTCGTCGTGCGCCTCATGACCCGCTCCCCGCTGCTCGGGCCTGGCTGCCGGCGAGCGTGTAGGTCCGGGTCACCTTCGTCGCGGCGCCGCGCGCCGGCTTGAACGTCACCGACAGCTGGACCTTCAGCGTGTAGGGCCGCCGGCGCAGGAGCGCGCGCGCACGGCGGCCGGCGGGAACGCGGATCGTCACGGACGACGCGCGGCGCGGACGCAGCCGCGCGCTCCCGACGGCGACCTTCTTCTTGCGCCGGGTCGCTTTCGCGGAGGCCGAGAGCGTCCCGGCCGCGGGCACGCGGACGCGGAGGGAGACGCTCAAGTCCTTGTTGACGCGCAGCGCGCCGAAGATCGGGAAGCGCGCGGGCGGCGAGGTGACCGGCCGCGCGATCTCCGCGAGCCCGGCGCCGCCGAGCGTCGGCGGCAGCACGGGCGGGACGGGCGGCGGCGGCGCCGGAGCGCGCCGCACGAGCACGATGTCGTGCATGTCGTTGCCGTCGCCGGCGAACAGGTTGTTGTCCTCGGTCTGCAGGGCGACGGCCGAGCCGTCCGCCGACGGGGCGACGAGCCCCACGCCCGTGCGCACGTCGCTGCCTGCGGGGCTCCGCGTGATGCGCTCGACGCTCTCGGCGGCGAGGTCGATGAGGTAGGCGTTGGCCGGGTTCCCGCCCGGGCTGAGCGGGATGTCGCCGACCGGCCGGAGGCCGGGGAAGATCGTCTGCGAGGTGCGGATCGCGATGTGCCGGCCGTCTCCGCTCAGGGCGGCGGTGTCGATGCCGCCGCCCGCCGGGTACGTGAGCAGCAGGCGGGTGCCCGCCTTGCGCGTGACGCCGGGGCGCATGTCGGCGACGAACAGCTCGTGGCTCCGGATGTCGGTCACATCGGTCCGGCTCCGGATCCCGGCGCTCGACGTGTACACCACGGTCTGGCCGTCGTCGCTCACGCTCGGCCCCCCGAACATCGACGCGTTGTAGTGGCCGGGGCTGTCGAACGTCTCGACCAGACGCAGCGGCCCGTAGCACGGTCCCATCCGGCCCACGGCACCGGGGTCGAAGAGCGCTGTGCGGTCGCACTCCGGGTCGTCGAGGTCGCTGGCGCCCGTGATGCGCCGAGCCGGACCGGGGTCGCCGACCGTGCGCCAGAGCATGTGCGTCTCCGCCTCGTCCTCGCCCTGGAGGAACGGCGTCTGCTCGCTCGCGTCACCGCCGGTCCACACCACGACGGCGCCGTTGCCGCTCAGGGCGACGGTGAGCGGGCGCTCGGTCCCGGTGATCGGGCCCCCGTCGGCCCTGCGCCGCGTGACGAGCGTCGTGGAGCGCCGGTCGAGGTCGCGGACGAGGATCTGGTTCGCCGGGGTCGTGACGGCGCCGCCGTCGAGGACGTTCGAGACGGCGCGGGTCACGAAGGCGACGCGCCGGCCGTCGTTGCTGAGCGCGTTCGGGTACACGGCGCTGCCCGGCTCGCTCGTGTAGGCCGGCGCGCGGTCGCGCGCGTCGATCGACGACGCGAGCTCGTACGCCGTCGCCGGGTCGCTGAGCGGCCGCGTCATGTCGCGGACGTAGACGTCGGACGCCGTGTTGCGGTCGGTGTCGAGGAGCGCCTGCGGGGTCGCGAACGCGATCCGGCGTCCGTCGGCGCTGACCGACGCGTTGAGGGCCGGGTCGGCGGCTACGACGACGTCGTTCGCGCGGTTGCCGTCGCCGTCGTCGCGCTTGCGACCCGGCGGCGCGACGAGCGCCAGCGCACCGGTCGTGGTGTCGCAGCGCATCAGGCCGCCCGAGTGGTACTGGTCGGGCTGTGCCGGACGGCCGAGCAGGTTGCTGGCGCTCGTCCAGAACACGACGTACCGCCCGTCGTCGGAGATCGCGGGCGACTGGGAGCCGCTCGATCCGAGCTCGGCGCTGCCGGGCGCCGCCAGCGCGCAGTTCGTCGCCGACACCGGCACGCCGCCCGGCCCGAAGGCCGCGGCGGCGGTGCCGGTGGCGACGGCCCCGCTCGAGACCGTCAGGGCGGCGGCGACCGTGGTCGCCGCCGCTGTTGCCCGACGAGGCGCCACAGGCCCTACCGGCGAAGCGTGACCGAGGCCGCCGAGCGCTCAGCCGCGCCGCCGCCCGTCGGGGTGAGCTGCGCGCTGATCGACGCCGCCACCTTCCGGCCCTTGCGCCGGACCGCCGCGCGGCCCGCCTTGGTGAGCTTCAGCTGCACCACGACCTTGCCCGCGCGCCGGACCGTGACCGTCCCGGTGGCGAGCGTCGCGCCCTTGCGGACCGAGCCGACCTTCTTGGTCGCCTTCACGGTGATCGTGAGCTTGCCGGCCTTCCCGACCGTCACCTGCAGCGCGAGGCGCGAGCCGGAGATCTTGGTCGTCCGCGCGATCGTGACGACGTCCTTCGGCTGCGGCTGCGGCTGCGGCCCCGGCTCGGGCTTCGGCGCGGGCGGGTTCGGGTTGGGGCTGGGATTCGGGTTCGGGTTCGGATCGCCGCCGGGCGGGCGGTTGTCCGGCGGCGGGTTGTCGACGGGCAGCTTCTTCACGGTCACCGCGGAGCTGGTCGCCGGGACGCCCGCGCCTCCCTGGTTCGACGCGATCACGCGACACGTCAGCTGCTGGCCGCCGAGCGCGGCCGTGAGCTCGAGCTTGTCGCCGGTCGCGCCCGCGACGGGCTGACCGTCCGCCAGCCACTGGCGGGCGTACGAGATCGGCGCGTTGCTCCAGGAGCCGACGGTGCACTCGACGGTCTTGCCGACGGTCGCGTCGCCGACGATCTCCGGTGCGACCTCGTTCGCGGGCGGCTCCAGCTCGACGTCCACCGCGGCCGACACGTCCGACGTGGCGTCCCCGGCCGCGTTGGACGCGGTCGCCCGGCACGCGACCTTCTTCCAGGCGTCGTCCGGCGTCAGCGTGTAGGTGTCGTTCACAGCGCCGGCGATGGGCTGTCCGTCGCGGAGCCACGTGTACGTGATGTCGAACGGCGCCGTGCCCGACAGGTCCTCGACAGCGCAGGTCAGCGTCCGCGGGACGATCGGTTCGCCGTCGATGATCGGCGATGCACCCCACGAAGGCTGCTGCGCGTCGTCGAACGCCACGAGTCCCTGCGCCGGGGCACCCGCGATGAGGCGGGGGGAGAACGTCTCGCCCATACCGGCGAAGACCTGGCCAGCGGACCCGAAGCTGATGGCGTGGCTGGCGAACACGGTGCTCGACGGAGCCGTGTAGCCGACCGGCCGCCAGTTGGTCCGGTTCCCCGTGGCGCCGTCGTACGACGTCAGCCCGACTCCGAGCGCGTACACGTCGCCGTCCGGGCCGACAGCGACCTCGTACGTCTCCTCGTCCCGGTCGCCGGCGTTCCAGCCCGCAAGCGCCTGCCCATCGGTGGCAGAGACCGCCGCGAGGTTCTCGCGGACCTGGCCACCGATCTCCGTGAAGACGCCTCCCACGAAGACCCGGGCGCCATCGACGGCGACCGACGTCGCCCATGCCTGAGCCGGCGCCGGGCGCGACGGGCCGGGGTTCCACCCTTCGACGGTCGCGGTGGCGCTCGTCGTGACCGCTGCGAGACCGCGGCGCGTCTGACCGCCGAGCTCCGAGAACTGCCCGGCCACGTAGAGGCGGCTCTCGTCGGCGCTGAGCGTGACGTCCGAGACGGCGCCGGCGTTGTCCGTGTCCGCCGTCCACGCCGTCGCGTCGCCGTCGGCGTCGATCGCGGCCAGCGTCTTGCGCGTCGCCGCGTTCTCGCCGATCGTCCAGAACAAGCCGCCGACGTAGAGCGTGCCGTCCGCCTTCGCCGCGAGCGCGTGGACCCAGTTGTCGGGCGCGGGATCGAAGTCCGCCACCAGGGCGCCGCTCGTCAGGTCGAACGCCGCCAGGTAGGAACGCGGCTCGCCCGCGACCTCGTAGAAGTCGCCGCCGAGGTAGAGCCGGTCGCCGTGCGCCTCGAAGTCGAAGACCTTCGTCTCGCTCGGGAGAGCGGGACCCCAATCGGTCAGGGCGTCATCGTCGAGGTCGATCGCGGCAAGACCGGCACGAGAGACGGCGTTGACGGACTGGAAGATGCCGCTCGCCACGATCTTGCCGCCGACGAGGGCGGCGAGATCGTCCACGCCACCGGTGTTGATGCCGGCCTTGAACGCCGTCTGCAGCGCGCCCGTCGCGCGCGACACCCGCGACAGCCTGCCGAACTCCGAGTTGGAGGCCGTCGTGGTGAACCCGCCGCCGAGGTACACCCCGTCGTTCGTCGCGAGGACCGCCGACGGAGGGTTGTCCACGTTGGGGAGGAACGTCGGCACGAGGGTCCCCGAATCCGGGTTGAGCGCTGCCACGTGCGAGCGGGAGCCGCCGCCGATCTGCGTGAAGCCGCCGACGACGTACACGCGCGGACCGTCCCCGGCGATGTCGACGGCGTCGAGGTCATCGACCGCCCCACCAGCGGGAGCCGGGCTGAACGCCGTGACGAGCGCACCCGTGGACGAGCTGACCGCGGCGAGCCTCGCGCGTGCCGTCTCGTCGATCCCCGTGAAGCGTCCGCCGACGTAGACCACGCCGTTCAGCACGTCGAGCGCGTCGACCGCGCCGCCGGTGACGCCCGGGTCGAACGCGTCCGGCTTGGCCGACGCGTAGTCGAGGCGGGCGAGCGACTGGCGGGTCTCACCGCCGGCCCCGCCGAAGGAGCCGCCGACGTAGAGGCCGTCCGCGGTGGCCAGCAGGGCGTTCACCGAGGGCGTGCCCGAACCGGCCGTGAGCTTGGCGTCGAAGGGCTCGAGCACGCCCGTGTCCGCGTCGAGGGCCGCGAGGCTCGTGCGGTCGGAGCCGCGGGCCTTCGTGAACTGCCCGCCGACGTACAGGACGTCCCCGCGAAGCGCGAGGTCCGTCACCTTCCCGCCAGGGCCGCTCACCTTCAGGCTGCGGAAGTCCGGGTCGGTCGTGCCGTCCGCGAGCACGTGGACCACGGACTCCTGGCGCCGATCGGTTCCCGCGGCGTCGAACTCGCCCGCCGCGTAGTACCCGCCGTCTCCGTCCGCCACGACGGCCGTCACGCGTGACGGCAGGGCCGCCGGGTGCGACACGCCCGACCAGCGTCGCGACAGCACGTCGCGCCCGCGCTCAGCGGCACCGCTCGCCGGCGCGAACACGGCAGCCGGACCGGTGACGTACGACGCCGCGAGGAAGTCGCCGCCGACGTACAGCGTGTCGCCGACGCGCTCCGTCGCCGTCACGCCGGTCGGGCCCCAGAAGGCCCAGCGCCCCGTCGGGTTCGACGCCGGATCGGCGCTGGCCGCCGCGGGCGCGGCCAGGCAGATCGTCGCGGTGGCGGCCACGGCCGCTCGCCGGATGAGTGATCGCACGCTGGACAAGCTCCTTGAGAAGGCAGACACGGACGCGAGCACGGCAGCGCAGCTCGCGAGAGCGGCTACCGTAAACGACCCCCGCAGCGCACGTAAACATCGATGCCAAGATCTTCACACCCATGCTCGTTCCTCTTCCGCGTTCGTCACCGTTTGTTCACGAGCGCGGACGAGACGATCGCGCAGCATGGCCGGATGCCGAGCCCGCGCCTCACCGCCGCTATCGCGTTCGTCGCGTTCGCGGTGCCCACCCTGCTGACGCCGTCCGTCGCGCGCGCACACGTGGAGCCGGCGCAGCTGCTCGACGGGCCAAGCGGGGACGTGCTGGACCTCGGCGGCGTCGCGCTCGCGGAGGACGGCACCGGTGGGGCGGTGTTCCGGCGGCTCGAAGCCGGCGCGCCGCACGTCTTCGTGGCCCGGTTCGCCGGCGGCCGCTGGCTGCCCGCCCAGCGCGTCGACCAGGGACCAGACCCGGCGCATGGGTTCGACGCGTACAACCCGCGGATCGCCGCCGCGCCCGGCGGTCGGCTCGTGGTGGCGTGGATGCAGGAGGCAGGGGCGCAGGACCGGCTGTACGCGGCGCGGCTGCCGCGCGGGCGCGGCGGGTTCCTGCCGCCCCAGCTGATCGACCAGGCCGTCGGCGACGGGCAGGCGATCACGCCGTCGATCGCGCTCAACGCCGGCGGGGCGGGGCTCATGACGTACCGGGTCGTGACTGCGACGCCGAACACCGACGTCCGGATCCTTCCCGGGTTCGTCCGCGGCGACATCCGGCTCGCGCGGTTCGACGGCGCCCGCTGGTCGCGTCTGGGGCTGCCCGCGAACCGCAACCGGGCGCAGCCGCTGCGCGAGCCCACGGCAGCGAACGCGCCACGGGTCGGCGTCGACTCCTCCGGCAACGGCATCGTCGCCTGGCAGGAGCCCGACGAGCACCAGTACGACCGGGTGTGGGCCCGCCGCGTCTTCGGGTCGCGCACGGGCGCGACGCTGACGGTCAGCCCGACGACCACCGCGAGCGGCGCGCCGCTGCGGTCGCCGGCCGACGGCTTCGACCTCGCGGTCGGGCCGTTCGGCCGCGGCACGATCGCGCTCCGCCAGGAGGCCTTCCCGGCCGCCGGCCTGCCGGCACCGCAGATGCTCGTCAGCGAGATCCCCGAGACGACGGCGCCCGAGTCGGCGAAGTTCACGGCCGCGAAGCCCGTGCGCACCGGTGCGGTCGGGGCGCCGGACGTCGATCTCGCCGGCAGCGAGTCGGTGGCCGGCGTCGACGAGGGGAGCACGGCGCTCCTCCTACGGGGGAGCGAGACCGGGAGCTGGGCCGCCGGGCTCGGCCTCGGCGCGGGGAGCGCGGAGCCGCGCACGCAGGTCGTGGGCGGGGCGAACGGCCGCAGCGTCGCGGCCTGGCGCAGCGACGACGGTGGAGGGCGCGTCGTGGTCCGCGAGCACGACGGCACGGAGACCGGGCCTGCCGTGCCGCTCGCGGGACCGGCGGGTGGTCCCATCGCCGAGCTCGACGCCGCCGGCAGCGGGCGCGGCGACGCGCTCGTCGCCTGGATCCAGGGCGGTGACGGAGGACGCCAGGTCGTCGGCGCCCTGGTCGATGCGCCGCCGGTCCCGTTCACGCTCGACCTCCCGCCGGACTGGACCAGGGTGCGCTCGCCCGTGCTCGAGTGGTCGCCGGCGCGCGACTCCTACGGCCCCGTCACGTACACCGTGCGGGTCGGCGGACGCACCGTCGGCCGGACGACCTCGACCAGCCGCCGCCTCGCGGAAGGCGCACTGCGCGACGGCAAGCACGCCGTGACGGTCACGGCGACCGACCGGTTCGGGCAGACCGTGGAGACCGCGAGCCAGGACTACCTCCTCGACCGCACCCCGCCCCGGGCGCGGGTCTCGCGGAAGGGGCGCGAGGTCGTCGTGCGCATCGACGACGGCAAGGCCGGGACGCGCTCGGGCCCCGCCGAGGAGGGATCGACGGTGCAGTGGGGCGACGGCCGGGAGAGCGACTCGGTGTCGGACTCGGCGTCGCACACCTACCGGCGGGGCGGCCGCTATCGCGTCACGGTCCGCGCGGTCGACGCCGCCGGGAACGTCGCGCGCGAGACGCTGCAGGTCGTCGCGCCAGGCGCTCGACGCTGAGCGCCAACGCGCCAACTCATCGCGCCGCGGGCCGTCGATCGAGCGTTGCCGAACCGTGAAGATCGGCAACTCGCTCGACCGCGACTGAGATCTACACCCGACCGGAGTGTTTACGTCCTGTCACCGGCGCACGTGACGTGAACACGCATCACAGCCGCGTAACTGGTGGCCCTGCTGACGAGCCGTAGCGTCCGCCGCGTTCGACCAACCACCTCCCAGGAGCGGGAGAAAGGAGTGGTTCCCTTGCGGAACTTCAAGTCGCGGTGTGCCACCGCGATCATCGGCGGTGCCATCGGCATCGCCGCCCTGGCGCCGGCCAGCGCGTCGGCCCAGGTGGGCTGCAGCATCACGGGCCCGGACCAGATCGACGGCATCGGCGCGACGTTCCAGGCCGACGCGCAGACGGGCTGGGGCGCGATCGTCAACACGACGAACCCGCAGCCGGTTCCGCCGGCCGCGGTGTCGCCCAGCAGTGTCTCCGGCGCCGTCCAGGCCCAGTCCGGCTGCAGCAACCTCTCGGTGTCGTACGCGTCCCTCGGCTCGGGTGCGGGCCGCACGGCGTTCGGCGCCAACGGCGGTGCCAACGCGGGCGTCCGCAACTTCAACTACGAGTACGGCGGCACCGACGAGGCGCCGACCCAGACGCAGATCGATCAGGCGAACCTCGGCGCCGACCAGGCCGCGGGCGGCTCGGGCGCCAACGGCGACGGCGTCCTCCACACGATCCCGGTCGCGGCCTCCGCGATCGCGGTCGACGTCCAGCTGCCGTCCGGCTGCTCGGTCTCGGCGGCCAACCGCCGTCTGAGCGGCGCGGCGATCGAGGGCGCCTTCGCGGGCTCCACCTCGTACGACACCTGGGGCGAGCTGTTCCCGACCATCACCGCCAGCTGCGCCGGGCGTCCGTTCGCCAAGGTCGTCCGCTCGGACAACTCGGGCACGACCGCGCAGTTCAAGGGCTACCTGAACATCTACTCCAGCGGCACGCCCTGGACGACGATCGGCAACACGACGTGGCCGACCGCTGTGACGGCGGCGCCGGGCAACGGCGGCGTCGCGGCGGCCCTCCTGGCCACGGCCAGCGCTGACGGCGGCATCGCCTACACCGACCTGGCCACCGCCCGCAACAACGGGTTCGGCCACGACGGCACGGCCACCGACCCGACGTTCTGGGTCGGCGTCCAGCGCCCGAACGGCGGCGCGCAGAACGTCAGCCCGGCCGTCAGCAACAGCCAGACCGGGACCAAGGGCGCGAACTGCACGAACGTCTCGTTCTCCAACACCCCGTCCGACACGACCCAGAGCTGGTCGTCCGTCAACGGCTACCAGACGCAGTTCGGCTACCCGATCTGCGCCCTGACGTACTCCCTGGCGTGGCAGGACTTCAGCGACGTCGGCTACACCGACGCGCAGGAGGCCCAGGCCACGGCCGACTTCCTCGAGTACGCCACCGACTCGGCCACAGGCCAGGCGCAGCTCGCCGCCCGCGACTACTCGCGGCTGTCGGCGGTCCTGCCGGCGAACGTGGCCACCAAGGCCGCGACCGGCGCCGGGACGATCGGCTTCTAGCCGCGCGCCACAGCACCGCAGGAACCGCAGGACCCGGGGCCGGGCGGAGCACTCCGCCCGGCCCCGGCCGCTGCGCGAGTTGTGAACATCTTGGTTCGCTCGGTCACAACACGCCGCGTCGGTGGCTCCCTGTCGTGAGGACGCTGTAGGCTTGCGTCAACATGAGCGCCGTCATCAACGACCTGCGCCTCGCGGCCGAGCGCCGGCTGCGCGAGCTGGACGAGCAGGCCCGCGAGATCGAGCTCGAGGCGGCGCATCTGCGCGGGGTCCTCCGGGCGCTCGAGACACCGACCGAGCCGGCCGGGACCGCGCCGCGCAAGCGGCCGGCGAAGCGCTCGACGTCCTCGTCGCGCGCGTCAACACCCGCGCGAGGGAAGAAGACGGCGCGGCGGGCGCCGCAGGGCGCCAACAAGCTCCGCATCCTCGAGACGGTCGCCGGCAACCCGGGCATCACCGCGGCTGCGGTGGCCCGCGCGATCGACCGGCCGCGCACCGTGATCGCGTCGACGATGACGCGCATGAAGAGCCGCGAGGGCCTGCTCGAGCCGCACGGCGACGGGGTCAGGCTCACCGACAGCGGGCGCGCCGAGCTCGAGCGCCTCGCCGCCGGCGCCGCAGCGTAGCTCAGACCACCGGGCGCACCGAGGCGAGCACCGCCTCGAGCTGCACGCCCGTCAGCGTCTCGTGGCGCAGGAGCGTCGCCGCGACCTCCTCGACCGCCGGCCACTCCGCCCGCAGCAGCGCCTCGGCCCGCGTCGCCGCGTCCGCGACGAGCCCGCGCGCCTCGGCGTCGACGAGCTCCAGCGTCGCCTGGCTCAGGGTCGACAGCTCCTGCAGCTGCGCGCCGAGGAACACGTCGCCGCCGTCCTCGCCCACGCTGAAGAGCCCGAGCCCGTCGCTCATCCCGTACGACGCGACCATCACGCGTGCCAGCCGCGCGGCCTCCTGCAGGTCGTCGCGCACGCCGGTCGACGTCTCGCCCGTCGCGATCCGCTCGGCCGCCGCACCCGCCAGCAGCAGCGCGAGCCGCGCCCGCAGGTCCTCGCGCCCGCGCACGACCTGGTCGCGCTCGCCGTGCGCCACCGCCGCCGTGCCGAGCGTCCGCCCGCGCGGCAGGATCGACAGCTTCTGCGGGCCGGCCGCGACGCCCAGCGCCCGCCCGGCGACCGCGTGCCCCGCCTCGTGCACCGCGACGAGCCACCGCTCCTCCTCGCTGAGGATCCGGTTGCGGGTCGCGGGCCCGGCGACGACGCGCTCGACCGCCTCGTCGAGCTGGTGCTGCTCGACCGCCCCGCCGCCCTCGCGCACCGCCAGCAGCGCCGCCTCGTTGATCACGTTCGCCAGCTCGGCGCCCGTGAACCCGGGCGTCCGGCGGGCGATCGCGGCGAGGTCGACGTCGCGGTCCAGCGGCGTCCCGCGCGCGTGCAGCTGCAGGATCTCGAGCCGCCCGTGCACGTCAGGCGCGTCGATCGTCACCTGGCGGTCGAACCGGCCGGGCCGCAGCAGCGCCGGGTCGAGGATGTCCGGGCGGTTCGTCGCCGCGATGACGACCAGGCCGGCGGACGCGTCGAAGCCGTCCATCTCGACCAGCAGCTGGTTGAGCGTCTGCTCGCGCTCGTCGTTGCCCTGCCCCACGCCGGCGCCGCGCTTGCGCCCCGCGGCGTCGAGCTCGTCGATGAAGACGATCGCCGGCGCGACCTTGCGCGCCTTGCCGAACAGGTCGCGGATGCGCGCCGCCCCGACGCCGACGAGCAGTTCCACGAACTGCGCGCCGCTCACGCTGAAGAACGCCGCGTCGGCCTCGCCCGCGACCGCGCGCGCGAGCAGCGTCTTGCCCGTGCCCGGCGGCCCGACGAGCAGCACGCCCTTCGGCGGCCGCGCCCCGAGCGCGACGTACCGCGCCGGGTCGCTGAGGTAGTCGCGGATCTCTGCCAGCTCGGTGATCGCGTCGCCCGCGCCCGCGACGTCGGCGAACGTCGTCGCGCCCTCCGTCCCCGCGTGCCGGCGCCCGTGGCCGCCGAACTGGGAGAACGCCGCGAAGCCCGCCGCGCCGGCGTCCTGCCCGACCCGGACGAAGAACGCGAACAGGCAGACCAGGATGAGGACCGGCAGGAGGAACTGCACGACGACCTCGCGCGCCGCCTTGCCCGACTGGTGCTCGACGGTGACCTCCGCGCCGGCGTCGCGCAGCCGCCGCAGCAGCGCGCCGGTCTCCGCGTCCGACGACGGGTAGGCCGCCGACACCTCGACGCCGCCGGTGGTGACGGCCACGACCTGCTTGTCGTGGTCGAGCAGCGTCGCCGTGCGGAGCCGCTCAGCCCGAGCGAGCGCCTCGACGGTCGAGATCGCGACGGACCGGCCGCGGACGTCGGGCCCGGTCGCCTGCAGCAGGAGCGCGAACGTCGCGCCGAGCGCGAGCGTCAACACGAGGAGGATCACCGCGAGCGGGTCGCCGAGAACGCGCGTGACCCCCTTGAGGAGCGCGTTCGCGGCCGCCTGTGCGGTGCGGGTCAGCACGGAGCGCGGATGCTACCCGCGGCCCACCGGCCGCGC
The DNA here is from genome assembly GCF_056863265.1 of Parviterribacter multiflagellatus. Classification (NCBI taxonomy): domain Bacteria; kingdom Bacillati; phylum Actinomycetota; class Thermoleophilia; order Solirubrobacterales; family Parviterribacteraceae; genus Parviterribacter; species Parviterribacter multiflagellatus. Next base: position 372,796 of record NZ_JBXPIZ010000003.1, on the reverse strand, counting down.
GCGCGGGACGTCGTCGACGTCGCCCCTCCCCAGCGGCAGCTCGGCGACGAAGAACCCGACGCCGGGCGGGAGCGCCGCGTCGAGCAGCAGCCGCTCCGCGCGGATCCGCCGCACGCGCACGGTCCTCCTCGTGCCGCCGGCGTCGACGCGCACGCGCACGACCTCCTCGCCGGCCAGCCCGAACACGTAGCGCCGCTCGGCCCCGGCCGCGCTCTGGAGCACGACGCGCTTGGACGCCGGCGGAGCGACGCACCGCTGCACCTCGGTCGCGCCGGCCTCCAGCGCGAGGCACAGGCGCCGCGCGTCGGCGCGGGCGCGCAGCTCCCAGCGCTCCCCGGCGTCGCGCGGGGCGCGCGCGAGGACGACGGCCGGCGGCGGCTCGCCCGTCGCGCGCGGGACCGGCACCGGCCCGCCGTCGACGAGCCGGGTCGCCACCGCCGTGCCGGCCACGAGCGCCACCAGGCCGCCGAGCACCGCGACCCGCCGCACCCGGCGCGCGCGCCGCGCCCGCGTCCGGGAGGTGGTGCCGCGACCGAACCGGCCGCGCCGTGCCGCGGCGCCGCCCACCAGGCCGCGCTCGGCCGCCTCCGCGTGTCGCGCCACCGCCTCCTCCAGCTCGCGGAGGATCGGCAGCCCGGGGTCGTAGCTCACGCCTCCGGCCTCCAGCCCTCGTGCTCGGCCGCGATCACGTCCGCGAGCGCCCGCAGCCCGCGCGACACCCGCGCGCGCACCGCCGCCTCGTTGACGCCGAGCCGCGCGGCCACGACCTCGTACGGCAGGTCGTCGACGACCCGCAGCCGCACTGCCTCGCGCTGGTCGGCCGGGAGCGTCTCCAGCGCGATGGCGACCGTCTCGCGCACGTCCGCGATGCCGGCCAGCTCCTCGATCCGCTCGACCTCCTCGTCGGTGAGCCCGCGGCGCGGCAGCGCCTGGCGGCTGCGCGCGTCGAGGTCGGCCCCGGCCCGGCGCCGGTGGCCGTTCAGCACGGAGCGCGCGACGCCCCACAGCCACGCGGCCAGCTCGTCGTGGCCCGCCCCGCGCACCTGGTGGCGGTCGGCGATCGCACGGACGAACGTCTCGGCGACGAGATCGGTGGCCGCCTCAGGATCGAAGAGCCGACGCTGGAAGAACACCAGGAGCTGCTGTGCGTGGCTGCGGTAGAGGCGGGTGAAGTCGTCAGGATCCGGAGCCACGGTGGGCGGCGCGCATCATAAGCAGATCGATCGGCGTTAACGTGAACATCTTGCTGCGCACGTCCGCAGCAGCAGCGCGAGCGAGGCGCGTTCACGGACGACCGCCTCCTCCGCCCCTCCCGCCGGGACCTCCGCCGCGGTCAGCCGGCGCGCCCGCAGCCCCCGCCACCAGCCGGCCGACGCCTCGGTCGCGCGCTCGAGCACCGCACCGACCAGCCGCCGCTGCTGGTGCGCGACGCCCGGCGGGGCGACCACGACCGTCCACCGCCGCAGCTCCAGCGCCGGATCGTCGCGGCCCGGCGCCGACGCGAACATCGGCACGGCCCGCCCCGCGACCGTGACCGGCTCGCCCCGGCTGACCGCGAGCACCCGCGCCCGGCCGTGCACGACCGCGGGCCGTAGGCGCGAGAGCCGGTCGACCGCCGCGTCCGCCCGCCCCGACGCCACGGCCGCCGCCGGCCGGGCGACCCGGAGCACCCGCAGCGCGCCGGGGCGGGCCCGTGCCGCGCGCGCCGCACCGGCCAGCGTGAGCCGGTCGAGCGTCGCGCCGCGTGCCACCGCGACGGTCGTCGGCGTCCCGGCGCGCAGCCGGGCGTAGAGGGCGTCGAGCGTCGCCACGCCGTCGTCGGGCGGGGCGACCACGGCCACCCGGTCGGTCGTGAGCACCGCGACAGCCGGGACGTCCAGGTCGCCGCCGCGCCGCGCGAGCACGTCCGCGCCGGCCACCAGCACGTGCGTCCCGTCGCCCGCGTGCGCCCGGGCGAACCGCGCGATCGCCGCCCGGCCGCGCGGCGCGCGGCGCACCGCCACGCGCACCGGCGTCTCGGCGTCCTCGCGCACCGCGGCCGCGGCCAGACGGGCGATCCTCTCGCTCTCCGCGTCGACGCTCCACAGCGTGAGCGCCCGGTCGGGCAGCTCGGCCCGGCTCGTGGCGTCGTGCGGGCCCGCCAGGTCGACCGCGAGCGCGAGCACGACGAGGGCGAGCAGCGCGCGCCATCCGTTTCGCTCGAGGACGTCCATGCGTGGGGGCGGTCAGGCCGCGCGACGACCGTAGACACGCCCGCCTCCGAGCGCAACCGCGGTCACGACCTGGCAGCGAGTTCGGGCTCCTCGCGGTCGCAGGGAAGCAGGAACGCGTCGAGCGAGACGCCGAGCGCGCGGGCGATGCGCGCCATCTCGACGAACGGGACCGACGGACGCCGCCCCGCCTCGAGCTCCTCGAGCATGCTCGCGCCGACGTCGGCGAGCTGCGCGAGCTCCTCCAGCGGCATGCCCCGCTCCCGCCGGCGCAGGCGGACGTTGACGGCGACCGTCGCGTTCCCGCCGTCGGTCCCGGCGGGCGGGTCGGCCGGCGGCGCGTCGTCCCACTCGGACGCGAGCGACGTGACCGCGTCCGCCCACGAGCCGCCGAACGCCTTCGCGACGCGCTGCGCCGTCCACGCCCCGCGGACCGCGGCGGGCGCCGCGTCGAACGCCGCGGGCGTGAGCGCCTGGCCCGTCCGGTGCGGGATCTCCAGCTCGTCCGCCACGCACGCGAGCACCGCCAGCGCCAGCTGCCGCTCACGCGACGCCACCGGGCGCCTGGCGGCACGCCTCACCGCGTCGCTCCCGACAGCACAGCGCTCATCTCGCGTCCCTGCACCGTCCTGGCCTCCCTGACCGCACGTCAACCCACGGACCTGCGGCAACCTACGGTCCTTGTTGACACGCGGATGTAAACAGATCGCGATGCTGCACACAAGCACGGCTCTCTATGGGTCGGCAGACTCCGAGCGGCTAGGCTCGGGCGGCGATGCGCGACGTCGAGATCCGCGGCGACATGATCCGCCTCCAGCAGCTCCTCAAGCTCGCCGACGTCATCGACGCCGGCGCGGAGGTGAAGGCGCTGCTCGCCGAGGGCGAGGTGCTGGTCAACGGGGAGCCGGAGACGCGGCGCGGCCGCCAGCTCCACCCCGGCGACGTGGTGGTCGCCGAGGGCGAGGAGCTGCGGGTCGTCGGCATGCCCTGACGCGCGGCGACGTGGGAACGCAACGTCCTGGCGCGTCGCCGGGGTGAGCGCCGTGGCGGCCGGGGAGTGTCAACGCCCTGTTGCCTGCACGTTCTCTCCATGTCGTCGTCTTGGCCGCCGGCCGGGGCAGCCGCCTCGGCGCGCTGGGCGACGACCGGCCCAAGTGGCTGCTGCCCGTCGGCGGCCGCACCATCGCCGACCGCCACCTCGAAGGCATCCGGGCCGCCGGCTCCGCGGTGGCGACCACCACGGTCGTCGTCGGCCACGCGGCCGACGCGGTGGCCGGGGCCCTCGCGGCGCGCCCTGCCCAGGAGCCCGCGGTCCGGCTCCTCCACAACCCGGAGTACGCCGAGCTGAACAACTGGTGGTCGGTGCTGCGCGCCCTCCGCGCGCTGCCCGACGACGGCCGCACCGTCGCGTTCGTCAACTCCGACCTGTGCCTCGACCCCGAGCACGTCACCGCGTTCCTCGAGGCGGTCGCGGCGGGTGACGAGGCCGAGGCGCAGCTCGCAGTCGACCTCGAGCGCGAGCTGACCGACGAGTCGATGAAGGTCGCCCAGGCCCCGGACGGGACGCTCGCGCGCATCGGCAAGGTCGGCGTCGACGACCCGGCCGGCGAGTACGTCGGGATGCTGGCCGCCCGCGGCAGCGCGCTGTGCGCCCTGCGCGCGCGCCTGGAGACGTTCGTCGGCGACGACGCGCGGGCGGACGAGTGGTACGAGGGCGCCGTCGGGCGCACCGCTGCCGAGGGCGTTGCGTGGCACGTGTGGCCCATGCCGAGCGGCGTCTGGGTGGAGATCGACGACGACGGCGATCTCGCCCTCGCCGAAGGGCTGGCCGGCGTGCGATGAGCGCGCGGGCGATCGAGATCCCCCGGCTCCTGCACGTCTCCAGCGGCTGCCTGCGCGAGGTCGCGCCGCTGCTGGACGCGCACGCCTTCGACCTGGGCTGCGTGCTGGTCGGCAGCGGGCCCGGCCCGTCGCGGCTGCTGGCCGAGCAGGTCGCGGGCGGCCTGCGCCTGCACGGCGTGCGCGTGATCGTGCGCCCGCGCCTCACCGGCCGGCTCGACCAGGCCGCCGCGCTGGCGAGCACGGTCATCGAGGAGGGCGTCACGACCGCCGTCGCCGTCGGCGGCGGCCGCGTGCTCGACACGGTCAAGCTGGCCGCCGCGCGCACCGACGTCGAGTTCGTCAGCGTCCCCACCGCCGTCTCGAACGACGGCATCAGCTCCCCCGTCGCGTCGCTGGCCGGCAAGGACGGCACGCGCGCAAGCCACGCCGCACGGATGCCGTGCGGCCTGGTCGTCGACGTCGAGGCCATCGGCAGTGCGCCCGCGCGGACGATCCGCGCGGGCGTCGGCGACCTCGTCTCCAACCTCACCGCGTGCCTGGACTGGCGCCTGGCGGACGAGCGGGGCCACGACCGGTACGACGCCTACTCGGCGCTCATCGCGGAGTCCGCCGCCCGCCCCGCGCTGGACCTCGCGGACGTGACGTCCCCCGCCGCCCACCAGGTCGTCGCCGAAGGGCTGCTGCTGAGTGGCCTGGCGATGGCCGCGGCGGGCACGAGCCGCCCGTCCAGCGGCGCCGAGCACCTGATCTCCCACGCGCTCGACGCGCGGCTGGGCGCGCATGCCGCGCTCCACGGCGAGCAGGTGGCGCTCGGGGCGCTCGTCTCCTCCGCCGCGCACGCGTCGCCGCTGCTCGGCACGCTCACCCGCCTCTTCGACCGGCTCGGCCTGCCGCGGGCGCCCGAGGCGTTCGGCCTCACGCGCGCCCAGCTCGCCGATGCCGTCGTCGCGGCCCCCACGCTGCGGCCGGATCGCTGGACGGTCCTGTCGGACGACCGGTTCCGCGATCCCGCCGAGGCGGCGGCGCTCGTCGCCCGCGCGCTCGGCTCGGCGGGCCCCGCGGCGGCCGCCACGGCGGCGCCTACGCCGGCCGAGCTGGTCCGTTGAGGACCCGCTCGACCACGCGCGCCGTCGCCCGCCCGTCCTCGAGGTGGCAGAAGCGCTCGTGGAACGCCGCGTAGCGCTCCGCCGACCCCGCCACGACCGCGTCGAGGTCTCGGAGCGCGCCGATGAGCTCGTCCGTGGTCTCCAGCAGCGGCCCGGGCGCGATCGGCGCGAAGTCGAAGTAGAAGCCGCGCAGGCTGTCCCGGTAGGCCGCCAGGTCGTAGGTGTAGAAGAGCAGCGGCTTGCGCGTGACGGCGAAGTCGAACATCGCCGACGAGTAGTCGGTGACGAGCACGTCGGCGGCCAGGTACAGCTCGCTGATGTCGGGGTGGAAGGAGACGTCGCGCACCGCCGGGTGGTCGATCGCCTCCAGGCGCCCGGTCAGCATGTAGTGCAGGCGCAGCAGGACCGTGTGGTCGGCGCCGAGCTGCTCGGCGACGCGCCGCACGTCGAGGTCCAGCGCGAGCGCGCCTTCACCCCCGCCGAAGACGACGTCGTCCCGCCACGTCGGGGCGTAGAGCACCGCGCGGCTGCCGTCCGGGATGCCGAGCGCCCCCCGCACCCGTGCCCGGATCGCGTCGCGGTCGGGAGCGAGCAGCACGTCGTTGCGCGGGTAGCCGGCCTCGAGCACCTCGCCCTCGAAGCGGAACGCCTGCCGCAGGAAGGGGGTGCTCGCGTGGTTGGGCGAGACGAGCACGTCCCAGCGGTCCACGTCGTGCTGCAGGCGCTCCAGCCGCCCCTCCGGCGCCCACAGCACGTCCCAGTGGATGCGCTTGAGCGGCGTTCCGTGCCAGGTCTGCAGGTAGAGCGTCTCCGGCCGCTTGCGCCACTCGACCTCGGTGTGGGTGTTCGCCACGACGACGTCGGCGGCCTCGAGCGCGGCGACGCCCTCGGGGCTCGCCAGCTCGACGGTCTCGACGTCCGCGGGGAACGACGCGGCGTGCGCCGGATCGGCGAGCCACACGTGCTCGTGGCCGGGGGCGTGGCGCAGCAGTGCGGCGTGGATGGCGCGCGGGCTGTCGGAGTAGCGCCCGGCGAGGCTGTTGAAGACGAAGCGCATCGGCTGTGGCCCGTCCTTTCTCGCCGCGCCGCCGTCCTAAACCAACGAGCGCGGTGACATGACTCCCAGTCAGGGAGAGGACCGGCACCCGTGATCGCACCGCTCCCCCTGCGGGCCAGGACGCTCCGCGCGCTCGCCGCCCGCGGCGTGGCCGTCCCCGCGTACGACCGTCCCGCCGTCACGCCCAGCGTGGTCCATATCAGCGTGGGCTCGTTCCACCGTGCGCACCAGGCCCTGTACTTCGACGAGCTCGCCCAGCGCGGCATCTCCACCGGCTGGGGCGTCGTCGGCGTCGGGCTGCACCGGCCGGAGATGCGCGCGGCGCTCACCGCGCAGGACGGCCTCTACACCGTGCTGGCGCGTGGCACGGGGGGCGATGCCGCGCGGGTCGTCGGCGCGATCCGCCGCTACCTCTTCGCGCCCGAGCACGGCTTCGCCGTCACCGAGGCGCTGGCCGACCCACGCACGCGGCTCGTCACGCTGACGGTCACCGGCCACGGCTACCGGCTCGACGCGGACGACGACGTCGGCGTGCCCGCGACCGCGCTCGGGTTCCTGGTCGAGGCGCTCGCCCGCCGCCGGCGCGCCGGGCTTCCCCCGTTCACCGTCCTCTCGTGCGACAACATCGCCGGCAACGGCGCCGTGGCGCGCGCCGCGGTGCTCGGCCTGGCGGGGCGGCGGGATCCGCGGCTGGCCGCGTGGATCGAGCGCTACGGCGCGTTCCCCAGCAGCATGGTCGACCGGATCACGCCCCGCACGACCGACGCCGACCGCGCGCGCCTCGCCCGCGAGCACGGCGTGATCGACCGCTGGCCGGTCGTGACCGAGCCGTTCTCGCAGTGGGTCGTCGAGGACGCCTTCGCCGACACCCGCCCGCCCCTGGACGAGGTCGGCGTCGAGCTGGTCGCCGACGTGACGCCATACGCGCTGGCCAAGACGCGGCTGCTCAACGGCAGCCACTGCGCGCTCGGGCACCTGGGCGCGCTGGCCGGTCACGCGACGATCGACGCCGCCGTCCGCGACCCGGCGCTGCGCGCGTACGTCGACGCGTTGATGGCGAGCGAGGTCGCGCCGCTGCTGCCGCCGGTCCCGCGGCTCGACCTCGCCGCGTACCGCGCGACGCTGCTGCAGCGGTTCGCCAACCCGACGATCGCCGACCCGCTGGAGCGCCTGCGCCGCAACGGGTCCGCCAAGATGCCCGAGCACGTGATCTCGTCGCTGGCCGAGGCGCGCGCCCGGCGCCGCCCGCACCCGCTGCTGACGCTGTCGGTCGCCGCCTGGCTGCGCTGCCTGCGCGGGACCGACGAGCGCGGGCGCCCGCTCGCGCTGGAGGACCCGCGCGGCGCCGAGCTGCAGGTGCTGGCCGCGGCGGGCGGGCTGGACGCGCTGCTGACCGACCGCGCGCTGTTCGGCGACCTGGCGGGCGACCCCGCGGTGGCGGCCGAGGTCACGCAGGCGGTCGCGGCGCTGGATCGCGACGGGGTGCACGCGGCGGTCCGCGCGGCGCTGTCGGGCGAGGGGCGGGTGGCCGCGTGAGCGACGTGCTGCACCGCTTCACCCCGATCGACGCGGGCGCCGTGAAGGTGCTCCTGTGCGACGCCGACGGCAACCTCTTCCCCTCAGAGGAGCCGGCGTTCGAGGCGTCGACGCTCGTGACGAACCGGCTCCTGGCCGACCTGGGGATCGCGCGGCGCTTCACCCCCGACGAGTTGCGGCGCGAGGCGCTCGGGCGCAACTTCCGCGCGACCGCGCTCGACCTCGCCACCGAGCACGGCGTGCTGCTCGACGACGCCGAGCTGGAGCGGCGGGTCGCGGAGGAGCGCCGCGAGGTCACCGCGCACCTCGGGCGCGTGCTGCGCCCGGACGCGGCGGTGCGCGACCCGCTGAGCGAGCTGGCGCGGTGGTACCGGCTGGCGATCGTCAGCTCCAGCGCGCTGGCGCGGCTGGCGGCGTGCTTCACGGCAACGGGCCTCGACGGGCTCTTCCCGCCGGAGGGCCGCCACAGCGCCGAGGACTCGCTCCCCGTCCCGACGAGCAAGCCGGACCCGGCGGTCTACCTCCACGCGGGCGCGCGGCTGCACGTCTCCGGGCCGGAGGGGCTGGCGATCGAGGACGCCGTCGCGGGCGTGCGCTCCGCGGTCGCGGCGGGGTTCCCCGTCGTCGGCAACGTCCAGTTCGTCCCCGTGGGTGAGCGGGAGCAGCGGATCGCGGAGCTGCGCGACGCCGGCGCGGCGGCGATCGTCGCGTCGTGGCGCGGGCTGGCCGAGCTGCTGGGCGCGCTCAGGCTGCCGCCGCGGCAGGCCGTGCCGTAGCGACCGCCGCGCACGCCACGGCGGGCACGTCGGTGATGACGCCGTCGACGCCCGCCCGCGCGACGCGCTGCAGCCCGGCCGGGGTGTTGACCGTCCACGCGCGCACCGCGAGCCCCGCCGCGTGGAGCCGCGCGACGCCCGCCGCGTCCAGCGCGCCGTGCCAGACGCCGAGGCCCTCGGCCCAGGTCGCGAGCGTGCGCAGCCGTCGCGCGCTGACGGGCGCGTGACGGACGAGCGGCGCGACGGCCAGCTCGGGCGTGGCGCGCTTGAGGCGGTGCAGCGCCGACGCGTCGAACGACTGCAGCACCGCACGGTCGACCGCGTCGTGGCGGCGCAGCGCGTCGGTGACGGCGGTCTCCCACGCCGGGTCGGGATCCTTCAGCTCGACGAGCAGCCGCGCGCGGCCGGCGAACCCGGCGAGCACGGCGGCGAACGTGAGCGGCCGGACGCGCGCGTCGAGCCGGGCGAGGTCCGCGCACGTCATCCGCGCGACGCGGCGCGGGTCGAGCGCGGTGCGCCACAGCGTCCGGTCGTGCACGACGACCAGCTCGCCGTCGGCGGTGGCGCGGACGTCGAGCTCCAGCGTCCCGGCGCCCTGGACGAGCGCCAGCTCGTAGGCCTCGAGCGTGTGCTCCGGCGCGTCGGCCGACGCGCCGCGGTGCGCGATCACGTCCATGCCCGCATGGAACCGCCGCGCGTGCGGGCAGATGTTGCCCCGGCGTCACGGCGATGTGACGATGCGGGGAACTACGCCGCTAGGTCGACGACGAGCGCGGAGTGGTCCGAGAGGCCCTCCAGCCGCCACTCGTGCACGTACGCGCGTGCGGTGACGTCGAGGCCGCGCACGAGGACGTGGTCGAGCCGCCACCCGCCGCGGTTGCGCGCGAAGGTCCACGTGCGCTCGGGCGCGTCGAGGTACGGGTCCCGCCAGCCGTGCTCGGCGCGCAGCGTGTGGACGAGCGCCGCCTCCGCCGCGTGCCACCGCTCCCCGCGCTCGGGGCGCAAGGTCCCGTTCGACTCGTGGGCGAACGTCAGCACGGTGCCGTCCGGCAGGTCGCGGCGGGGCGTGTTCAGGTCCCCCGCGACGACGATCGGGCCGGGCCGCTCCCGCAGCCATGCGTACAGCGCCTCGTGGTGGAGCACCTTGGCCAGGCCGGGCGACGGGGAGATCGGCGAGTGCGTGCACACGACCTCCACCCCGCCCACGACCGCCGCCACGGCGCGCTCCTCCCAGGGCAGCTCGGCCTCGATCGGCAGCGGCTCGAGCGGCGCCCGGGCGGCGATGAACGTCCCGAGCCTGCGCGGCTTAGGGGGTGTGAACGTGTCGAGCGGCGTGACCGTGTGCGCGAAACCCGCGTCCGCCAGCGCCGCCCGCCACAGCGGCAGCGAGTTGACCGTCACCTCCTGCAGGCAGACGACGTCCGCGCCGGCGGAGAGGACGGCCGCCGCCTGCTCAGGCTGGCGCTTGATCCGGTTCGCGACGTTCCACGTGAGGAGCCTCACCGCGCCCGGGAGCGTGCCAGGTTCCACCCGCCCCAGCCGTCCGGTCCGGGCGCGGGCGGCGCCAGGCGGGCGGGGAGCGCGGGCACGGCGTCCGCCGACAGCGAGCGCAGGTAGGACGCGTCGACCTGCGCGCCCCGCGCCGCCCGATCGAGGTTGCGCTCCGCGATCCGCCGGTCCGGGTCCGCCGCGACGAGCACCAGCAGGCCGCCGGCGACGGTCAGGACGAACGCGCGCGGCACCCACCGCAGCCGGTTCGTCGCCACGCCGGCCAGCGCCACGGCGAGCAGCGCGCCGACGAGCACCAGCGCCCACCCGGCGGCGACGCGCAGCCGCGTCCAGCCGTAGGCGTCGAGGTAGAGGTCGAGCCGGTGGAGCGCGCTCGCCAGCACCACGAACGTCAGCACGACGAGCACCGCCAGCAGCGCCCGCAGCGCCGTCCGGGCGCCGCCGGGGCCGAAGCGCAGCGCGCTCCCCACCACCGCCAGCGTCAGCGCGGCGACGACGAGCAGCTGCGCGAACCCCTCGTGCGCGTAGTCCGCGTACGTGAGCCCGTCGGTCCGCCACACGTGGTCGTCGGCGCCGAAGAGCACGCTGAGCTGTACGCCGACGAACGTCGCGAACAGCGTCACGAGGGCGCCCAGCCCCAGCAGCCACTCGGTCGCCCCGAGTCGCAGCCGCGCCGGGCCGCCCGGCGCCGCCGCCGCGCCGGCCTCGCGCGTCAGCGCCAGGCCGCCCGCCAGCGACACGACGCCCGCGAAGGCGATCGCGCGACCCGGGAGCCGATCGACGTCCCAGCCGGTCGGCAGCGCCTCGCCGGCCAGATCGGCGAACGCCTCGTCCGCCGACGCGAACAGCAGCCCGAAGACCGTCAACAGGCCCACGGCGAGCGCCGCCCCGCGGGCCACCGGGGCCACCTGCGCGGTCGCCCGCTCGGGCACCGCCGTGCGCGCCGCGCGCAGGAGCACCGCCCCGCCGACCGGCGTCCGCGCGGCGAGGCTCGTCGCGCCGACGGCCAGCTGCCGCCACGAGCGCCCGCCGGCCATCGCCAGCGCCCCCAGCACGAGCGCGCCGCCGAGCGCCGGCAGCACGACCCACGTCGCGTCGCGCAGCACCGCCGACGACGCGAGCAGGAGCGCGAGCGTCGCGCACGCGATCCGCCACCGGTCCGCCGACCGCACCGCCAGCGCGCCGCAGCCCGCGAGCGCGGCGAAGACCAGCAGGACCCCGAGCCCGAGCCGCTCGCCGGGCAGCGCCGCCGCCGCGAGCAGGCCCGCCGCCACCGCCGCGGCCAGGAACGTCACCGGATGCCGTCTCATCGTGCCCCCTTGTCCGGCTGCCCTGCGGGCAGCTCCACCACCATCCGCGCCCCGTGGGGCTCGGCCTGCTCGACGTGGATGCGCCCGCCGTGCAGGTCGACGATCCACCGCGCGATCGAGAGCCCCAGGCCCGCGCCGCCGGCCACGCCGGAGCGCGCCGCGTCGGGCCGGTAGAAGCGCTCGAAGACGCGCTCGGCCTCGGCGGGCGGGATGCCCGGGCCGCCGTCCTCGACCTCCATCACCGTCCACCTCCCGCGCGCCCGCGCGCGAAGCGCGACGACGCCGGGCACCGGCGAGACGCGCACCGCGTTCTCGACGAGGTTCGCGATCACCTGGTGGATGCGGTCCGGGTCGCCGCTGGCGCGCAGCTCGGGGTCGGCCTCCACGCGCAGCTCGACCCCGTCGGCCGCGTGCAGCCGCGCCTCGCGCGCGACGTCCTCCAGGACGTCGGCGACCGCGAACGGGCGGCGGTCGAACGGCTCGGCCTGCGCCTCCAGCCGCGACAGGTCGAGGAGCTGCTCCACCAGCCGCCCGAGCCGCGCCGTCTGCGCGAGCATCGTCTCGACCGTCTCCGGGTCGGCCTGCTCGACGCCGTCGGCGACGTTCTCCAGCTTCGCCCGCAGCGCGGTGATCGGCGTGCGCAGCTCGTGCGACACGTTGGCCACCAGGTCGCGCCGCTGCCGGTCGACCTCCGCAAGCTCGCGCGCCATCGCGTTGAACGCACGCGCGAGCTCCCCGATCTCGTCGTGCCGCTCGTCGCTCACCCGCACGGTGAAGTCGCCGCGACGCATCCGCCGGCTGGCGGCGACCATCTCCCGCAGCGGCGCCGTCAGCCCGCGCGCGAGCACCTGCACGAGCGCGAGCGCCAGCGCCGCGGCGAGCAGCGCCGCCGGCACGACCGGGATGCCGTTGCGCACCGCCGTCAGCCCCGCCACGTCGCTCACCGCCACCCCGACGACGATCACGACGCCGAGCTTGAGCTTGATCGAGGAGAGCGGGTCGAGCGGGCGCGAGATCACGACTCGAACGCGTAGCCGACGCCGTGGGCGGTCCGGACCCAGCGTGCGCCGATCTTGCGCCGCAGGCCGGCCACGTGGGTGTCGACCGTGCGCGCGCCCGAGCCGTCGGCGTAGCCCCAGACCTCGGTCAGGAGGCGCTCGCGCGAGAAGACGACGCCGGGCCGGCGGGCGAGGTGGAGGAGCAGGTCGAACTCCGTCGGCGTCAGCCGCACCTCCTCGCCCTCCACGTGGACGCGGCGGCCCGCGACGTCGATGACGAGGTCGCCCGCGTCGATCGGCGCCTCGGCCGACTCCTCCGCCCAGCGGTCCGCCCGGCGCAGCAGCGCGGTCACGCGCGCGACGAGCACGCGGGTGGAGAACGGCTTGGTCACGTAGTCGTCGGCACCGGCGTCGAGGCCGACGAGCTCGTCCGCCTCACCGTCCCGCGCGGTCAGCATGAGGACCATGGGAACGGGGTCGAGGTCCGCGTGCAGACGCCGGCACACCTCGAGCCCGTCGAAGCCCGGCAGCATCACGTCGAGGACCACCAGATGCGGCTTGATGCGATGGCACAGGGCGACGCCGGAAGGCCCGTCCCCGGCGGTCTCGACGGTGTGTCCTTCGGCGCGCAGGCGGGCCGCGATGGCGTCCGCGATGGCCTGCTCGTCCTCGATGACGGCGATGGTCCGCGGTGTCATTGGCGCGACACTAGATCCCGGTCAAGTGCGCTTCGTGCGAGGATTGTGGGCATCCGGTGAAGAAAACTACGGAACCTTCCCACCGCCAGGACGGTTAAGGTGGACACGCTCCGTACCTCGAGGGAGACACCGTGGAAGCCTCCGCACTCAGAGCCCCAGCAGGACTGACGCGCCGCAGCTTGCCGTCGCCGCTCCTGCGGCTGCGGTCGGACGAGCAGCTCGTGGCGCTGTTCCGTGCGGGCAGCGACGACGCGTTCCGCGTGATCCACGACCGGTACCGCGCGCGCCTGTTCGCCTACACGCGCCAGATGCTGGGCGGCTCGCGCACCGACGCGGAGGACGCGCTCCAGGACGTCTTCCTGCGCGCGCACACCGCGCTGCGCCAGGACGAGCGCCCGATCATCCTCAAGGCCTGGCTGTACCGCGTCGCGCACAACCGCTGCATCGACCAGATCCGCCGCCCGACGCCGGCGGCCAGCGAGGTCTTCGAGATGTCGCGCACGCCGCTGCCCGACCCGCTCGAGCAGGCCGAGCGCCGGGAGGACCTGCGCCGCCTGGTCGAGGACGTGCAGCGGCTCCCCGAGCAGCAGCGCTCCGCGCTCCTGATGCGCGAGATGGAGGGGCTCTCCTACGCGGATCTCGCGCAGGCGCTCGACACCTCCGTACCGGCCGTCAAGTCCCTGCTGGTCCGCGCCCGGATCGGGCTCGTCGAGGCGGCCGAGGCGCGCAACACCGCGTGCTCGGACATCCGCGACGACCTCGCGCTGTCGTTCGGCAAGGGCGTCCGCGCGAGCGCGAAGGCGCGCAAGCACATGCGCGAGTGCTCGAGCTGCCGGGCGTACCGCAAGGAGCTGCGGACGGTCTCCAACGGCCTCGCCTCGCTCACCCCGCCCGGGCACCCGCTGCTCGGCCTCTTCGCGAAGCTGCTCGGCATCGGCGGCGGCGCCGGCGGTGCGGCCGCGGGCGGCAGCGCGGCGGCGGGCGGCGCGGCCGCGGTCGGCGGCGGCGTGGTCGCCGGCACGACCGCGAAGGTCGCGGCGGTCGTGTGCTGCGCGGCGGTCGTCGGCGGCGGCGCGGTGGAGATCAAGCGCCACGCGCCGCAGAGCACGGGCACCGCCCAGGCCGAGAAGCAGGAGTCGTCCAAGCGGGCCGCCGGTGAGGACCGGTCGCCCGCGCGCGCCGTCGCGGCCGCCGCCGCAGCCGCGAGCGCCTCCGGGCCGCGCGCCACGGCGCCCAACCGCATCGCGGCTGCCGCGGTCACGTCGAAGGCCGTCAAGACCAAGAAGGCGAAGGCGCGCACGATCGCGAAGGTCGCCATCCCGGTCAACGAGGAGCCGATCTCGCCGCACGTGCGCGAGGCCGAGGCGCCGTCGCTCACCCCGGCCCCGGCCGGTGACCCGACGACCGGCGGCGCGATGGCGCCCTCGGAGCCGGCCGCCGCGACCCCGGCCCAGCAGGAGCCCGCGGGCGCCGCCACCGGCACGACCGCCCCGGCGAGCACACCGGCCGCGTCGCCGGACGGCCAGGCCGTCGCGCAGGCCCCGGCGACGAGCCAGCCCGCCACGGGCACGTCGGGCCAGACCGGCGCCAACCCCGGGCCGTCCGCGCAGGCGGCGTCGCAGTAAGCCACGGCCCAGACGGCCGCGGCTTGCTAGATCTCGCTAGCGCTCGGGCTAGTACCCCGCCACGCCGCCGCCCGGCTCCTGGCGACCGACCGCCGGCGCGCCAGCACGTCCGCGGCGCGCTGCGCGGGTACCTTCCCGGGATCGACCGCTACCTCGCCACCCTCGAGCACGAGGATCTCCTCGTGCACCGCGGGCGCCGCTCCGGCGTCTACTGCATCGTCGCCGTCCACTCGACCGTGCGCGGCCCCGCGCTCGGCGGGTGCCGGATGTGGACGTACGACGACGCGCGCGCCGCGATCCGCGACGCGATGCGCCTGTCACGGGGCATGACCTACAAGTCCGCCGTCGCGGGGCTCCCCCTCGGCGGCGGGAAGGGCGTGATCATGCTCCGCCCCGGCCAGGCCGTCGCGAGCCGCGAGGACGTGCTGCGCGACTTCGGCGACGCGGTGGAGCGGCTCGCCGGCGCGTACGTGACCGCCGAGGACGTCGGGACGTCGACCGCCGACATGGACGTCATCGCCGAGCAGACCGCGCACGTGAGCGGCCGCGCGCGCGAGCACGGCGGCTCCGGGGACCCCAGCCCGTGGACGGCGCTCGGCGTCGTCACCGCGATCGAGGTCGCGTGCGAGCGCCGGTTCGGCACGGCCGACATGGCGGGCCGCAGCGTCGCGGTCGTCGGGCTCGGGAGCGTCGGTCTGCGCGTCGCGCAGCAGCTCGCCGCCGCGGGCGCGCGCGTGGTCGCCGCCGACATCGACGAGGGCAAGCGCGCCGCCGCCGAGGCGCTCGGCGCCCGCTGGCTGCCGCCCGCGGACGCCGCGGTCGCGCCGGTCGACGTCTACGCGCCCTGCGCGCTCGGCGCGGTGCTCGACGACGAGACGATCCCCGCGCTCCAGGCGCCGGTCGTGGCGGGCGCGGCGAACAACCAGCTCGCCGACGACCGGCACGCGGCGATGCTCGCCGAGCGTGGCGTCCTCTGGGTCCCGGACTTCGTCGCCAACGCCGGCGGCATCATCAACATCGCGGTCGAGCTCGAGCCCGGCGGCTACGACGAGCGGGTCGCCGAGCAGCGCGTGCGCGGCATCGGCGACACCGTGCGGCAGATCTTCGACGCCGGCGGCGACCCGCTGGCCGCCGCCATGGCGATCGCCGAGCGCAACCTCAGCGCCTGACCGTCACCGTCGTCGCCTGAGGCACGACCTTCCCGCCGCCGACGCTGATCGCGTAGGTGAGCGTGACCTTGCCCGCCCGTCGGGCCCGCCTGCGGTCGGCGCGGTCGAACCGCAGCTTGGCGGCGACGCGGTAGGAGCCCTTCTTGCGGGCCGCGCTCGCCTTGCCGACGGGGCGGAACGTGCCGCGCGAGAGGGTCGTCCTGCCGGCCTTCGCGGTGACGGTGCCGGTGCAGGCGCCGGGGCACGACAGCTCGACCTTCGCGGACGGCGCGCCCCCGCCTCCGAGCACCCTGCGGATCGTGTCGGCGATGCGCTCGGTGTCGAGGTAGTCGCGGATCGCCTTGCTCGCCGCGTCGACCTTGGCCTGGTCGGCGCGCTCCTGCCGGCGGCGCCGCTCGAGCTCCCGCGCGATGACCTCGGCGGCGTTCTGGGCGAGCGTGTCGTTCGTCCCGGCGGCGGGCGGCGCCGGCTGGGTGATCGGGTCGACGTGGTCGGCGACGTCGCTGCGCACGAAGCTCACCGTGGCCGTCCAGGTCAGCGTGCACGAGACGGTCGTGCCGGGGTCGAAGCCCGGGCAGTGCTCGCCCTGCGCCCCACCGGAGACGAACTGCGCGATCAGCTGCGGCCCGAGCGCGCTCGCGGGCAGGTCGAAGACGGCGTCGAACGGCCCACCGGTGGGGTCGTCGACGTCGCCGTCGAGCTTGGCGATGGTGGCGCCGGGGCTGCGGCCGTCGTCGCACGTGCCCGTCACGTCGAGCAGGTCGGTCACGCGCACCGCGACGTGCGACGAGTCCGCGAAGCCGGCCGGGGCGATGCTCGCGCGGCCCCACGCGTTCGGCTGGCCGTCGGCCAGGCACTCCAGCCGCGTCGTGCCGGTCCACGTGTCCTCCTCGACCGACCGGTAGCGGCCCGCGATCCGCTCCTCGACGATGCCGTTGCCCGACTCCTCGACGCGCCCGTCCACGAAGCGCACGAGCGGCAGCGTGCCGCGGAGCTTGCCGGCCAGGTGCCAGGTCTGGTCCAGGCTGTTGTCGCGCGAGCCGCTGTGCGACTCGGCGTGCTTGACGTGGTCGTACGCGACGTCGGCGTCGATCGTCACGTCGTAGGTGTGCGTGGCGGCGGTGGCGGTGCCGGCGCTCAGCGCGAGAGCGGCGAGCAGCGCGGGCGGGAGGAGGTGGAGCCGGGGCATGCGACCACCCTGCGCCACACCCGGCGATCCCACATCAGGGACACCCCCGCGACTTCGCCCCGAGCGCCCGCCGAGCCACCCCGAACGGGTCGGGGGGTCAGGGGGCGCGCAGGCCCTCGGGCAGCGTCACGCGCTCCACGCCCTCGGGGAGCCGCCCCTCGCCCGCCAGCTTCCCGAGGTGCGCGTCGAGCGTCACCGCCGCGGCCAGCCGCAGCGCGGCCGGCGCGTCGGCCCACACGCGGTCGAGCAGCTCGTCCACGCCCCGCAGGCCGTCGTCGAGCGCCGCCACCAGCGCCCGCTCGCGCTCCAGCCGGTGCGCGATGTAGCCGTCGATGTGCGCCGCCGGATCGGTCACCACGGGCCCGTGGCCGCACAGGAGCAGCGCCGGCCGGGCGTCGCGCAGGCGGGTCAGCGCGGCGAGGTAGTCCGCGAGCTGGCCGAGCACGAAGACGCTCCCCTCGCCCAGCACCGTGTCGCCGGTGAACGCGACGCCCGCGCCGAGGAACGCGAGGTGGTCGGGCGCGTGGCCCGGCGTCGCGAGCACGGTCAGCGGGCCGAACGTGTCGCCGTCGGCGAGCGTCACGTCCACGTCGCCGTGCGCCGCCGCCACCGGCGCGCCCGTCGCCGCGCGCACCGCCGGGACGCCGTCCGCGTGGTCGTGGTGGTCGTGCGTGAGCAGGATGCCGCCCGCGCCGCCCCGCGCGTCCACCTCAGCCAGCACCGCCGACCGGTGCGCGTCGAGCGCGGGGCCGGGGTCGATGACCCAGCACGGCTCGCGCCCGACGACCCACGTGTTCGTCCCGGTCAGCGTGAAGGGTCCGGGGTTGCCGGCCCGCAGCAGCGCGACGTCGTGCGCCTCGAGCGCGGCCGCGCTCATCGCTGCTGGGTCAGGCGGTGGATGTCCCCCTCCAGCGACACCGCGTACACGCGCCCGCGCCCGTCCTCGCCGAACGTCGAGATGCTCCCCACCTGCGGGAGATCGAGCTGGCGGTCGTTCTCCGCCCCCGACGCGGTCAGCCGCGCCGCGCGGATGCGGCCCAGGCAGAAGTCCGCGTAGACGTACTGGCCGCGCAGCGCCGGCAGATCGGGCGCGCGCACGACGTAGCCGCCGGTGATCGAGCACCACCCGTCGTCGTGCGACTTCTCCACCACCGGCGGGACGTGGCCGGGCGCGTCCTCGTCGGGGTAGAGGCGCTGCGTCCCCTCGAACGGCCGCCAGCCGAAGTTCGCGCCGCTGCCCCGGTCCTTGGCGACGAAGTTGACCTCCTCCACCGCGTCCTGCCCGACGTCCGCGATCGTCAGGTCGCCGGTGGAGCGGTCGAACGAGAACCGCCACGGGTTGCGCAGGCCGTAGCTGTAGATCTCCGCCCGCGCGCCGCCGCGGCCCACGAACGGGTTCGAGGTCGGCACGCGGTACGCACGCCCGCCGCTGCGCCGCGGGTCGATGCGCAGGATCTTGCCGAGCAGCGAGCCGAGGCTCTGCCCGTTCCCCCGCTCCCCGTGCGGGTCGCCGCCGCCCCCGCCGTCGCCGGTGCCGATGTACAGCAGGCGATCGGGCCCGAACGCGAGCTGCCCGCCGTTGTGGTTGGCCTCCAGCCCCGGCGCCTTCAGCACGAGCCGCGCGCTCGCCGGGTCCGCGACCTCGAGGTTCGAGCGGCGCGTGCGGAACTCGACGATGCGCGTGTCGCCGGCGCGGTCGGTGTAGTTGACGTAGAAGCGGCGCGACGTCGCGTAGTCGGGCGCGAACGCGAGCCCCAGCAGCCCCTGCTCGCCGCCGGCCTGGATGCGGCCGCGGATGTCGAGGAACGGCCGGGCCACGAGCCGCCCGCCGCGGATGACGCGGATGCGGCCGGGCTGCTCGGTGACGAACACGCGGCGCGTGTCGCCGGGCGGGGCGGTGAGCGCCGTCGGCTGGTCGACCGACGCGACGCGGGCCAGGCGCACGGGGCCGCTCGGGCTCTGCGCCTGCGTCGCCGTCGTCTCGCTCTCGGTCCGCGCCGGCGTGGTCTGCGCGGGGGTCGTGGTTCCCGGCGTCGTCGCGCGCTCCCCGCCGCCGTCGTCGTCGGAGCCGCAGCCGGTGGCGCTCACCGCGAGCGTGCAGGTGAGCAGGAGCGAGCGAGCGAGCATCTACCGTCCTTCAGAAGAGGCCGTTGGGGAGGCTCGCGCGCAGCAGATCCACGTCGCACGCGGCCGGGTCGTCGAAGCAGTCGACGGCGCGGGCGCGCGCCGTCTTGGTGATCACGCGGCGCTCCACGAGGTGGCGGAGCCCGTCGATGAGCTCGGCCCGCACCGCCGCGAGGATCGCGGGCGGCTCGACCTTCAGCTCCATCCCGAGCCGCGACGCGAAGCGGGTCTGGAGCGTCGCGAGCTCCTTGCCGGTCGCGGTCCGCGGGTCGATCTGCGCGGGATCGTCGCGCAGCGAGCCGTACGCGCGCCGGATGCCACGCCGGATCTCGACGTTCGTCACGCCGAGGCGCTCGGCGAGGTCGTCGAGGAAGTACGCGCGGAAGCGGGCGCGGCGCGTGTCCTCGCGCATCCGCTGGCGGAGCTGCACGCCGCCGCCCTCGTGGGTCGCGCGCGGCCGGTCGTACGTCCGCGGGACGTCGCGCTGGCTCGGCGACTCGGGCCGCGTTGCCGCGAGCGCGAACGGCCCGTCGGTCGGCGTGGCGGGCGCCGAGCGCTCCTCCTGCTCGTCGTCGGCAGCCCGCTCGGTGCGGACGTCGGGCGCGTCGCCCGCCGATCCCGCGGCCACGACCACGAGGCCGACCGCCAGAGCGGCGACCGTGGCGAGGAGCAGCACCCGCGACATGAGGCCAGTGTGGCAGGCGGCCGGCGACTTGAAGTCCGCTTGACGTCGACCTCATGCCGGCTTGAGGTGCGGGCGTCAGAGTGGTCGTGTGCTCCTCCGCTACCCCCCAGGCTCCGCGCTCCTCGTCGCCGGTGTGCCCGGGGCCGGGAAGAGCACGCTCGTCGCGCGTGCGGCGGGCGACGACGACGGCGTGCGGGTCCTGGACACCGACCCCCTGCGCGCGCGTTGGGCTCGGGTGCTGCCGCTTCCGTATCCCCTGTGGCGCCCGGCGCTCCACGCGTTCCACCTGGCGCGGGCGTGGTACCTGCTCGGGCGCCCGCGCGCCGTCGTGGTCGTCGAGCCCGGGACCCGTCCCTGGGTGCGGCGCGCGTTCCTCCGGCGAGCCGCTGCGGCTGGCCGGCCGCTCCACCTCCTCGGCGTCGAGGCGAGCGTCGGGGAGGCGCGAGCGGGCCAGCTCGCGCGCCGCCGCACGATCCGCCTCGCGTCGCTCGAGCGGCACGCCACGCGGTGGGCCGAGACCCGCGCGCGAGCGGCCGACGAGGGCTTCGCGTCGGTGCGGATGCTCACCCGCGCGCAGGCCCGCTCGGTGGAGACGCTGGCCGTCCCGGCATCATCTGCGGCATGGAGCTCGCGGAGAAGGTCGTGGTGGTCACCGGCGGCGCGTCTGGCATCGGCCGGGCGATGGCGCTCAGGTTCGCCGAGGAGGGCGCAGCCGGCGTGGTCGTCGCCGACCTCGACGGGGCGGCCGCCGAGCGCGTAGCGGGCGAGATCGGCTCCGGCCAGGCGCTCGGCGTCGCGTGCGACGTCGGGTCGAAGGCGGCCAACGACACGCTGATCGACGCCGCCGAGGAGCGGTTCGGCCCGGTCGACGTGTTCTGCGCGAACGCCGGCATCACCGGCGGCACCGGGATGGAGGGCGGCTGGGAGCAGACGCTCGCCGTCAACACGATGGCCCACGTCCACGCGGCGCAGCGGCTGGTGCCCGGGTGGGTGGAGCGTGGCTCGGGCTACTTCCTCTCCACCGCGAGCGCGGCCGGGCTGCTGACCCAGATCGGGAGCGCCCAGTACGCGGTCTCCAAGCACGCGGCGGTCGCGTTCTCCGAGTGGCTGAGCGTGACCTACGGCGACCAGGGCGTGCGTGTGAGCTGCCTGTGCCCGATGGGCGTCAACACGCCGCTGCTCAACGAGGGCGACCAGGTCGGCGGCATCGGCAAGGTCGCGTCCGAGGCGGTCCGCAGCTCGGGCGCGGTGCTGGAGCCCGAGCAGGTCGCGGACCTCGTGGTCGAGGTGATGCGCTCCGAGCTCTTCCTGATCCTCCCGCACCCCGAGGTGCTCGACTTCTTCCGCCACAAGGGCACGGACTACGACCGCTGGCTGCGGGGCATGCGGCGCCTGCAGGCGGCGCTGCTCGCGGGGGCGTGAGCCCGGCGGCGACCACGACGCGCGACGCCGCCCGCTCGCGCGAGGCGCTCCTCGCGGCGGCCGAGGCGCTGTTCGCCGCGCGCGGGTTCGACGGGACGTCGCTCGCGGCGGTCGGCGCGCAGGCCGGGCTCTCGCGCGGCGCGCCCGGCTACTTCTTCGGCTCGAAGGAGGAGCTGTACGCCGCGGTCATCGCGCGGGTGTTCGCCGCGCGCGAGGCGGCGCTGCGCCCGGCGGTGGAGCCGGTGATCGCGTGGGCCCGCGACGGCGCGCCCGGCACGCTCGAGTCGGTCCTCGCGGGCGCGGTCGACGGCTACCTGGACTTCCTCGCGACGCGGCCGACGTTCGTCGCGCTGGTGGAGCGCGAGGCGGTCGACGGGGCGCGGCGGCTGCGCGCGACGCCGCACGCGTCCACGGCGCTGGAGGAGGCGCTGCTCGCGCTGCGCAAGCACCACCGCGCGCGGGGCCTGCGGGCGTTCGACCTCGAGGACGCGCTGGTCTGCTGGGTCTCGCTCTCGTACTTCCCGCTCGCGCACCGCGCGACGTTCCTGGCGAACCTCGGGGTGGTGGCGGACGAGGCCTTCCTCGCCCGCCGCCGCGCGCAGGTGCTGGAGGTGCTGCTGCACCTCCTGCGCGGCTGAACCACTCGGGGGGCCCGCGGCTACCGGCGCAGCGCCGGCCGCACGACCTTCACCGTCCGCTCGGAGCCCGCCGTCGCGACGATGCGGACGCTCACGGTGACGCGGCGGCCGCGCAGGCGCTGGTAGGCCGCCTGGGTCAGCCGGACGCGGACCGCCGCGGTGCGGCCGCTCGCCACCGTCTTCGGGGCCAGCACGGCGAGCGTGTACGTGCGCCCGCCGATCCGCACGCGGACCTTGCGCGGCGCCGTGATGCGGCACGGGCCGGCCGGGCATGCGACCCGCGCGACCGTCACCGTCCGCGTCCGCCCGACCCGCAGCAGCCGCGCCGGCGTGGTGAGCCGCGGCGCCACGCGGGCGGCAGGCGCAGTCGTGCGGGAGGGCAGGGTGGCGAGCGGTGCCGGCGCGGGGCCGACCGGCGCGGGCGCGGGCGTCTCGGGCGTGCCGCCGCCAGGCGGCGGGATCGGGAGCACCGCGCCGCCGATCGTGAGCGTGAGCGGGTCGAGCTCGGTGCCCTCGGCGTAGAAGCCGGCGAACGCGGGCGCGCCGGCGGCGGTCAGCGTGGCGGGGATCGACGCCCACGTGGTGGTGTCGCCGGCGGTGACCGGCTTCCCGCGCATGTCGAGCTCGGCGAGCGCGACGTCCGGGTAGTCGACGACGCTCGCGCCGGGGACGTTCGGCCGGCTCGACACGTCCGCGTGGAGCGTCGCCCGTCCCGCCGCGTCGACCGCGACCTGCGGGTCGGCCACCCGCACGATCAGCGCCGGCCCGGTGCCCGGGCCGAACGCGTCCTGGTGGCCGGTGAACAGCACGTCGCCCGCGAGGTCGACCCGCAGCTCGCCGGTGTCCGCGTCGTACCGGCCGCCGGTGACCGGGAAGCGGATCGTGCCGTCGGCGTTCTCGGTGGCGCCGCCGCCGGTGGTGAAGTCGCCGTGCGCGACGGGGCTGACGATGTACCGCCGGAACGAGGCCTTCACGCCCCAGTCCAGGAAGCCGCCGGTCACGGTCACCGGGCCCGTGGCGCGGCGCTGCACGGTCAGGGTCACGGCGCGCGTGTGGACGGTGCCGAGCGTGTTGGCCAGGCGGGCGCGCACCTCGGTGCCCGACATCGCCTCGGTGACGTCCTGCAGCGTGAGGAAGCCCTCGTCGGCGCCGTCGATGGCGGTCCACGCGCCGCCCGCGTCCCGGCGCTCCCACTGGATGGCGGGGTACGGGTTGCCGGTCGGCATGACCTTGAAGACCGCGTCGTCGCCGGCCGTGACGGTCAGCGGGTCGGGTTGCGCGGCGACGCCGGGCGCGGCCTGCACGCGCAGGCCGGCCGCCTCGGTGGCGATCCTCCCGGCCACGCTGGAGAAGACGGCGCGGACCTGCAGGCCGTCGTCAGTGACGGTGGCGGGGAGCGTGAGCGTCGTGTCCGTCGCGCCGTCGACGTCGTGCCAGGCGCCGGCGTCGCCCGCCCGGGTCTGCCAGCGGACCGCGGGCGCGGGCGTGCCGGTCGCGGCGGCGGTGAAGGTCGCGGGCTTCTCCGTCTCGCCCACGCCAAGCGTCACGGCCGCGTCCCGCGGCTGATCGGTGATCGTCGGCGAGAAGCCGACGCGGGTGAGCTTCAAGAGCCCGTCCGTGTTCGACTGCGCGTAGACGCTGTGGTCGCGGTCGGCGCCGATGGCGAGTGGCCGGGTCGTCGTGCCGAGCCCGAACGCTGCGACGCGGGTCTGGCCGGATAGCCTCCCGTCGGCGTACTGGAGGATCGCGTCGCCGCCGTGGGCGGCGAGCAGGAACGTCCCGTCGGCGGGGTCGCTCGTGCCGCGCAGGACGTTGCCGGTGCGGTGCGTCACCGCGGATCCGGACGCGGCGTAGCGCCCGTCCGCGCCCTTGACCGCGCGCTGGACGCGGCCGAGGTACCAGCCGAAGAGCGCGGTCCCGTCCGGGGCGATCTCCACCTCCGACGGCCCGTCGAGCTCGCCGGGCTGGATGGCGTCCGGATCGACGAAGTCGCCCGCCAGGTCGGTGTACGTCGCGGTCGCGCGGCTGAGGTCGACCTGCCGTGGCGCGCCGGTCGCGTCGGTGAGCAGGAGCGTCCCGTCGTCGTCGATCGCGAGATCGGGGAGGAGCGCGCGGCCGGGGCCGGGGTGGTCCTCGCGCGTCCAGCCGCCGCCGTCGCGCCGCCACACGGTCAGGGCCGACTCGTCGACGTGCGCGAGCGTGTCGCGCTTCTCGTTGTACGCGAGCGCGACCATGTCGCCGTCGACGCCCGCGCCCGGGAGCACGGTGTCGTCGTAGCGGCCGGCCGCGGCGTCCCAGCGCAGCTCGTGGACCGCCGGCCCGCTCTGCACGAGGAGCGCGCCGCGCTCGCGGTCGTAGACGCTGGCGCTGGGGGTCGTCAGGCGCTGCTCGGCGGTGACCGGCGCCGCGGCGCCCTTCGGCTCGAGCGTGTCGGGGTCGAGCGCACGGATCGTGCCGTCGGCGAGCACGACGTGGACGACGTCGCGGGCCGCGTCGGGGTGGATCGAGGTGGCCCGCAGCGCCGCGTTCGCGACCGCCTGCTCGTGCTCGAGCGTGTGCGGCAGATCCCACGTGTCCGCGATCGGGACGGGCTTGCCGCCGGGCCCGTCGTAGGCGAACGCGACCGGGTCGAGCGTGGTGCCGACGGGGTAGAAGCCGGCGAACGGCGGGGCGGCGTCCGGCGTCAACGACGTCGTGAGCGGGGGCCACGTGGTGGTGCCGGCGTCGACGACCGGCGTCGTGCCGGTGAGGTCGAGCACCCCGACCGGGATCTCTCCGTACGCGACGATCTCGTCCGTGTCGAGCGACCGGCTGCTCACCGTCGCGTACAGCGTCGACTCGCCGCCGGTGATGACGACCTTCGGCCGCGCGATCGTCAGGTCGAGCGCGCCGCCGTGGGCGGAGAAGTGCACCGTTCCCGCGAACTGCAGCGTCGTCGCCTTCGTGGCGGTGTCGTGCGTGCCCGCCTCCAGCGGCCAGCTGAAGCCGGGCACCGGGAGCTCGGACGTCGCGTCGTCGGTGCGCGTGACGCCGCCGGCGACCGTGATGCCGGCCGCGCCGACGTAGCGGCGGAACGAGGCCTTCACGCCCCAGTCGAGCGCACCGGAGGTGATCACGACGGGGGCGGCCGGCGGGTCGTCGGCCTGGGCGGCGTGGCCGCCGGCGAGCAGCAGCGCCAGGGCGGCCAGGGCGCTGGGGAGCACGGGTCGGGGGAGCGCCATCAGTTAGGTGACCCTAATACACCGCCGCCCCACTTGCGGTCACCGCCGCGCGGCGGCTCATCCATCCGGTAACTTGCTGGCTGACAAGCAATGCGCTTCTTCTACGACCTCGGCTCCCCCTACGCGTGGCTCACCGCGGAGCGGATCGGCGCCGACGCCGAGTGGGTGCCGGTGCTGCTCGGCGGCATCTTCCGCGCGACCGGCCGGGCGTCGTGGGCGCGCACCGACGCGCGGGCGGACGGCATCGCGGAGATCGAGCGGCGGGCGGCCGCGCGCGGGCTGCCGCCGCTGGTCTGGCCGGCGCCGTGGCCGAACGACGGCCTCCTCGCGATGCGGGCTGCGACCGCCGCGCACGCTCTCGGGCCGGAAGAGGGCCAGGCGTTCGCGCTCGCCGCGTTCCGCCTCCACTTCACCGAGGGCCGCGCGCTGTCCGAGCCGGAGCACGTCGCGGAGGCCGCCCGCCGCGCCGGGCTCGACCCCGCCGCGCTCCTCCCGCCGACGCAGGCGACCAAGGACGCGCTGCGGGCGGCGACCGAGGAGGCGCTCGCGCTCGGCGTGTTCGGCATCCCGAGCGTCGTCACCTCGGCCGGCGAGGTCGTCTGGGGTGACGACCGGATTACTGTCGGAGCGTGAGCCGCTTCGACCTCTCCACCCTCGCGGCGCCCATCGTGCAGGCGCCGCTGGCCGGCGGCCCGTCGACCCCGCAGCTCGCCGCCGCGGTGGCGCGCGCGGGCGGGATCGGCACGCTCGCCTCCGGCTACCGGACCGCCGCGGCGCTGCGCGAGGACCTCGCCGCCCTCCGCGCCCTGAGCGACGCCCCGTTCGCCGTCAACCTGTTCGTCCCGCGCCCCGGCGAGCAGCCGGACGCGGCGGCGGTGTGGGAGTACGCGAGCCTCCTGCGCGGCACGGCCGACCGGCTCGGCGTCGAGGTCGGCACGCCGCGCGACGACGATGACGACGACTACCCCGCGAAGGTGGCGGTGCTCGCCGAGGAGCGCCCCGCCGCGGTGAGCTTCACCTTCGGACTGCCCGAGCGCGACGTGGTGGAGGCGCTGCAGGCGGCGGACGTCGCGGTGTGGGTCACGGTCACCACGCCCGAGGAGGCCGAGCAGGCCGCCGCGGCGGGCGCCGACGCGCTGGTCGTGCAGGGCGCCGAGGCCGGCGGCCACCGCGGAGCGTTCCAGGACGACCGGCCCGGCGACGTCGGGCTCCTCGCGCTCCTCCAGCTCGTGGCGGCACGGACGCCGCTCCCGCTGATCGCCACGGGCGGCATCGCCACCGGCGCCGCGGTCGCCGCCGTCCTCGCCGCGGGCGCATCGGCCGCCGCGATCGGCACCGCGCTGATGCGC
This sequence comes from Parviterribacter multiflagellatus, assembly GCF_056863265.1. Classification (NCBI taxonomy): domain Bacteria; kingdom Bacillati; phylum Actinomycetota; class Thermoleophilia; order Solirubrobacterales; family Parviterribacteraceae; genus Parviterribacter; species Parviterribacter multiflagellatus. The sequence continues at coordinate 346,332 of NZ_JBXPIZ010000003.1, read as the reverse complement.
ACGCCCGAGGCCGCGACAGCCGACGCCCACCGGGAGGCGCTCGCGGAGCCCGGCCGCACGGCGGTGACGCGCGCGTTCTCGGGCCGCTCGGCGCGCGGCATCGTCAACGCCTTCCACGCCGCCCACACCGACGCCGCGCCCCGCGCGTACCCGCAGGTCAACCACCTCACCGCGCCGCTGCGCAAGACCGGCGACCGCGACGCGATGAACCTCTGGGCCGGGCAGGCGCACGAGCTCGCCGAGGCGCTCCCGGCCGAGGACGTCGTCCGGAAGCTGACGGCCGATGCGCGCGCCGCACTCGCCCGTGCGGCATCCTCGGTGCATGTCGATCGAGACGGTTGAGGACGAGCGCGGCCTGCGGAGGGCCGGCGCGGTCGTGGCGGAGACGCTCCGCGAGATGCGCGCCGCCGCGCAGCCGGGCGTGACGACCGGCGAGCTGGACGACGTCGCCGCCCGTGTCTTCCGCAAGCACGGCGCGCGCTCCGCGCCGCAGGTCACGTACCGGTTCCCGGGCGTGACGTGCATCTCGGTCGACGACGAGATCGTCCACGGCATCCCGTCGCGCAAGCGACGGCTGCGCAGCGGCTCGCTGGTGAAGCTCGACGTGTCGCTCGAGGTCGGCGGCTACTTCGCGGACGCGGCGGTCACCGTGCCGGTCGGGCCGAGCGGCAAGCAGGCGACGAAGCTGACGAAGGCGACCCGCGCGGCGCTCCAGGCCGGGCTGAACGCCGCGGTCGCGGGCCGTCCGGTCTCCGCGATCGGCGCCGCCGTCCAGGCCGAGGCCGCCCGCCACGGCGCGCAGGTCTTCCCCGAGCTGACCGGCCACGGCATCGGCCGCCGCCTGCACGAGGAGCCGACCGTCGCCAACGTCCCGACCCGCGAGGGCGACCGCTTCGTGCTCACGCCCGGCCTCGTGCTGACCGTCGAGCCGATGACGTCGCTGAGCACCGACCGCTTCGTCGACGGCGGCGACGGCTGGACGCTCCGCACGCGCGACGGCTCCCCCTCCGCGCACTTCGAGCACACGATCGTCATCACCGAGGACCGCCCGATCGTTCTCACGAACTGACGTCGATGCGAGAGGCCCGCATCGTGGTCGTGGGCGCCGCGCGATTTCGAGCCGATCCTGGTTGGATCGGTGAGGAATCGCGTGGCGATCCACGGGCGCGAGGCGTCCCTCTCGCGCGACGTCAGCAGTCCGGGGACCAGGCGGTCTCGGCGAGTGCGATGAGGGCGGAGCCGAAGTACGTCGGGTGCTCCTCCTCGCGGGCGTTCGCGTGCGCGAGCAGGTCCTCGCCGGTGCCGGCGTCCCCCGCCGCGTAGGCCGCAGCCGCCGCCGCAGCCAGCCCCGGCGCGGTCTCCTCGCCCTGCGGCGTGCCGTCGAGCCCGCGCGGCAGGCGCCCGTCGCCAAGCCGCTCGTGCATCCCCGCCGCCAGCTCCCGCCACGGCCCCGCGCAGGCCGACGCGAGGCGCAGCGGGAGCCGGACCGCCTCGTAGCCGTAGCGCGGCGGGTCGCCGGCGTTCGGCGGGGACGCAGCCTCCAGCGTGCCGTCGTCGCGCAACCGCGCCCAGTCCGGCGGCAGACCGCCGGCGAGCAGCCCGCGCAGGGCGACGGCGGAGCGGGTCCCGACGTCGCCGAGGCCGAGCGCCCGCAGCGCCGACGGCGCGACGTAGGACGGGTTCACCACGCCCTGGTCCCGCGCCCACGGCCCCGCGACGACGACGCCGTCGCGGACCTCGGAGCGCTCCACCGCCGCGCCGATCCGCCGTGCCTCGCGGGCGAGCTCCGGCCGGTCGAACCGCTCCGCCGCGCGCAGCAGCGCGTCGGCGGCGTCGAGGTCGGCGTCGGCCGCGGGCTGCGGATCCACCACGCGGCCGTCCTTCCACTGCCACGACAGGAGGCCGTCGTCGCGCTGCAGCGCGCGCCGCGTCCACCGCCAGACGCGGTCGAACCGCCGCTCGTCCCCGGTCGCCGCGGTGACGAGCAGCGCGTACGCCTGACCCTCGCTGACCGTGTCGCCGCCCTGGTCGTGCCGCACGACCCGGCCGTCGGCGGCGACGAAGTCGTCGAGGAACCGCGCGGCGGCGGAGCGCGCGGGCGGCTCGGGCGCCTCCTCCCCGCCGCCGCAGCCGGCCACGACGGCGAGAAGGAGCGCGAGGGCGACGAGGAGCGCGCGCGTCACGCCGCGAGGCGCCGCAGCGGCTCATCCACCACCGTCTCGCGGGCAGGCCCCGCCGCGGCGCGCTCGGGGGCGGGCGCCTGGGGTGCGAGCGCGCCCCACACGCCGGCGGTCAGCACCGTCACGTGCAGCAGCGCGAACGCCACGTTGTTGAGCGTCGACGGCGAGAGCGACATCGCGACGCCGTACGCGGCGCTCCCCACCAGCAGCACGAGCATGACGAGCGCCGGCCACACCGGGCGCAGCTGCCGCTCGCGCGTCCCCTGCTTGGGGGTGACGACGAACCGCCCGCGCCGCCCGAGCAGCGTCAGCAGCGTGGCCTGGACGTGGATCCAGAACGACGCGGTCTGCAGCGCGAACGCGGAGAACGTGTACTGGCCACCGCCGACGAGCGCGACGGTCAGCAGCGCCCAGCCGAAGTACGGCGCGAACACCGCGAGGAACTGGTCGGCGGTCGCGTCGGCCAGCGGCTGCTCCCCCGTCGCGATGCGGATGATCGGCATCGCCATGTAGACGAGCACCGTCCAGCCGGACAGGAAGAACATCGACGACAGCAGGTAGTGCGCGCGCACCCGCATCGGCAGCCCGCGCGCGCGGATCGCGGTGAAGATGCCGCGCAGGCACCCGCGCGCCCACCGCTGCTGCTGCGAGACGTACGACGCCATGTCCTCCGGGCCGAGCCCGCGCGTCAGCACCTCGGGCACGTACGCCGTCCGCCAGCCGCGCTGCTGGAGGTGGATCGACAGCTCGAAGTCCTCGGTCAGCGAGCCGGTCGGGAAGCCGCCGGCCTCCTCCAGCGCGCGGCGGCGGAACACGACGTTCGTGCCGCAGCAGAACATCGCGCCGTGGCCGTCCTTGCCGCACGCGATCGGACCGAAGAACAGCGCCTGCTGGGCCCACGCAGCGGACGCGATCCGGCCCTCGCGGGCGTTGGCGTAGTACTGCGGCGACTGCACCATCGCGACCTGCTCGTCGGCGAGGTGGCCGAGCGTCGCCTCCAGGAAGCGCTCGTCCGGCACGTGGTCGCAGTCGAGCACGACGACGTACGGCGCGTCGGTGCGCCCGAGCGCGTGGTTGATGTTGCCGGCCTTCGCGCCGACGTGCTCCTCGCGGGTCACCCAGTGCGCACCCCACCGCGCGGCGAGCATCCGCATCTCCGGCCGCGCGCCGTCGTCGAGCAGGTGGACCGTGACGTCCGCGCCGCGCATCCGCGTCGCCGCGATCACCGTCGGCTCCACCACCTCGACCGGCTCGTCGTAGGTGGGGACGAAGACGTCGACGCGCGGCGAGGGCCCGCCGTCGGCGAGCGGCAGCGGCGGGCGGGCGCGCATCCGCGAGCCGGTCCACCAGAAGCCCATCGCCTGGACGACGTTGAACAGCTCGGCGAGCACCAGCGCGACGTACAGCGCCGGGTGCCCCATGCGCTCCGGCTGGAGCAGCCAGCTGAAGTAGAGGACTGCGAGCGGGAGCGCCACCAGTGCCAGCAGGCGCACCTTCAGCCGTGCGCGCGGCCCGGGCCGGGCGCTCCACGTCGGGGTCTCGAGGCGGACGTCCTTCATCGCGGGGCCTCCTTGCGCTCGAACACGTAGACGCGGATCTGCGGGCGCTTCTCGACCTTGACGAGCCGGTGCGTCCGGCGCAGCTCGTTCGCCGCCTTCACCACCGCGTCGCGGTGACGCGGCTGGTCCTGGAACGACGCGAGCAGGTAGACGCGCCTGCTCTGCGTGGGGACGCCGTCGGCCACGGGCGCGGTCTTCACGCCGGGGTCGTAGTAGCGGACGACGTCGCGCAGGTACGACGGCTCGTAGGCGACGACGTCGCCCGGCCGCTTCTGGGACGCGACCTCGTCCAGCGCGCCCTCGAAGTCGTACACGCGCGGGTTGGAGCCGTTCACCTGCTGGTCGACCGCCGCGACGCCCAGCGCGCCGACGAGCACCGCCATGACCGCGAGCGTCGCGGTCCGCCCGCGGGTCCACCCCGTCGCCGCGCGCGCGAAGAGCACCAGCAGCAGCGGGACGGCGCCGGCGAAGTAGCGGATCTCGAACAGGAACGGCTTGAGGACGCCGAGCGCGGCGAGCAGCAGCGCGGGCACGAGCGCGCACGCGACGACGTAGAGCGTCAGCGGGCGGCCGCGGCGGCCGAGCGCCAGCAGCGCGCCGAGGATGCCGATCGGCCACAGCGACGTGATCGCCGCCATGACGGCGTTGGCGTGGTAGCCCCAAACCGCCCACACGAGGTTCGTGAGCGCGAGGTACACGCCGGGCTGCTCGCGGGTCGCGTCGACGCCGCCGGCCTGCTTGGGCGCGTTGAACCCGCGGCCCGCGGCCTGGTTGGCCTGGAACTGGTCGAGCGCGAACGGGATCAGCGGCGCGAACGCGGCGACGACGGCGAGCGTGGCCGCGATCCACGGGAGCAGGAAGCGCCGGTCGAGCCGGCCCGCGCGGTGGAGCCCGAACGCGGCGACCGCGAACCCGGCGACCTGCACGGCGGTGAAGAAGACGCCGAAGTACTGCGTCCACAGCAGGCCGATCGTCGCGCCGCCCCACAGCGCCCAGTCGCGGTGGCGGCCGCGGCGCAGCGCGCGCAGCTGCCCGAGCATCGCCAGCGCGGCGAACAGCATGAAGAGCGCGTACATGCGCGCCTCCTGCGAGTACCAGACGAGGAACGGCGCGAAGGCGGCGAACGCGGCGGCGAGCGTCGCGGCGCGGCGGTCGTACAGCTCCCGCCCGAGCAGGTAGAGCGTCGGGACGAGCGCGGTGCCGGCGAGGATCGACGGCGCGCGCATCGCCAGCTCCGACACGCTGCCCGTGCCGTGGGCGATCGCCCACAGAAGCAGGTGGTGGAGCGGCGGGTGGACGTCGCTCGTGCGCAGGCTCTCCAGCAGGTCGCCGAGCGGGAGCTGGGCCTGCGTGATCGAGGTCGCCTCGTCCAGCCAGATGCCGCGGGTGATGACGAGCCGGACGGCCAGCGCGGCGAGCGTGAGGCCGGCGACCGCGAGGAGGACGCTCCGCCCGTCCGACCGCGGCGTGCCCTCCCGCGGCCCCTCGGCCGGCCCGCCGGTGGCGGCGCGCGCGGTGCGCCGGGGCGCGTGGAGGACCGGCGCGGGGAGCGCGGTCGCGGCCAGCGCGACCGCCGCGAGCACCGCGGTGGCGGCCAGCGTCACGAGCATGACGTCGCGCGCGGTGTCCGCGCCGGCGACGATGCCGGCGGCCTGCGCGAGCGCGACGGCCGTGACCGCGACGACGAGGCCGCGGCCCGCGCCGGTGGCGGCGCGGTGGGCGACGAGCACCCGGGCGACGCCGAACAGCGCCATCGCGGCGACGTACGGCACGGCGAGCGGGGCGACGCCGGCGTAGTCGTCGCCGAACGCGCTCGTGATGAAGGTGTCGGGGAGCAGCGCGATCGCGCCGACCGCCCCCGCGCCGAGCAGCGCTGCGAGGCCGACCGCGACGGCGAGCGCGTGGCGCTCCCCGCGCGCGGCGCGCGGCAGCAGGACGAGCGGGACGGTCGTCGTGGCGAACGCGGCGGCGCCGCCGAGCGTCGAGAGCACGGCGAACTTGCCCGCCTCGCCCGCGTCGAGCAGGCCGTTGGCGAGCACGACGTCCTGGTTCTGCACGATCGCGAGGGCGAGGAACGCCAGCGTCGCGAGCAACACGCCCGCGCCGCCGGCCACCCCGGGCGCACGGGTCGCGCCACCGCGCGCCTCCACCTCACCGCGCGCCTCCACGCGCGCGAGCGGCCTCGTGACGGCGAGCGCGGCGGCGCCGCCGAGCACGACGGCGATCGCGCCGCCCACGGCACCGGCGGCGAGCAGGAGCGGGATGCCGAGCGCGAGCCGGACGACCGGCTCGATCGCCAGCGACGCGGCGGCGCGCCCGTGCTCGGCGGCGCCGTACAGGCGACCGCGCTCGAGCGCGAGCCAGCCCGCGGCGGGCACCGCGGCGGCGAGCACGAACAGCAGCGCGGGCGGCACGCCGGCCGGCCCGCTCAGCGGCACCGCGGCGAGCGCGACGGCCGCGCCGATCCCGCCGCCGACGAGCACCGCGCGGCGGCGCTGGCGCTCGGCCAGGCCGGGCGCCAGCGCGCTGCCGGCCGACAAAGACGACGCGGGGACGTGCACGAGCAGGTACAGCGCGAGGAAGGCGGCGAGCTGCGCGAAGCCACGCGGCTCCAGCAGCCGGGCCGCGATGAGCGCGAACGCGAGGTTGCCGATGCCCGCGGCGAGCTGGCCGCCGGCGACGAGCGCCTGCTCGAACGCGACGCGGCGCCCGGTCGCGGGCTCCGGCGCGCGGCCGCCGCGCGCGAGATGCGCGCGGACGGCCTCGTCGTGCTCGCGCTCGGTCCGGGCGCGGGGGATCTCGACGGTGGCGGTCACGCGGTCCACTCCACGGGCCGCAGGGGCAGCGCGCCGATCGCGTCGGCCTCGCCGGACGCGCCGCCGCTCAGCAGCAGCCTCAGCAGGCGCATCCCCTCCTCGGCCCGCGCCACCTCCGCGCGCACCGCGGCGGGCGCGGGCGCGGTCGGCTGGCGCGCGGCGGCGAGCAGCACCTGCGCGGCGGCGTCGACGGTGGCGCCGGGCGTCACCGCGGGCTGCGCGAGCCGGCGCGCGACGGCGGCGAGCTTCGGCTCGTGCGCGTAGGCGACGAACGGCGTGCCGGCGGACGCGGCCGCGACGAGCGCGTGGAAGCGCAGGCCGACGACCAGCCGGGCGGCGGCGAACACCGCGCGCGCCTCGGCCAGGTCGGCGGGCGGCAGCAGCACCTCGGCCGCGCCCCCGAGCTGCGCCTGGACGGCGCGTGCGAGGTCGAGGTCATCCGGCCGCACCGGGCCGCCGACCTGCCAGGGCTGGAGCGCGACCTCCAGGCCCGCGGCGAGCACCGGGACGAGCGCGGCGGCCAGCTCCCCCACGAGCCCGTCGCCGCCGGCCTCGTGCGAGACCGCGACGACGACGCGATCGCCGTGGCCGTTGCGGCGCGGCGGGGCGTCGAGCAGCGTCCACGCGGCGTCCGCGCCGATGCGGAACGGCTGCGGCGCGCCCGCGTCGGCGAGCACGTCGGCGGACTCCTCGTCGCGCAGGACGAGCAGGTCGGCCTGCCGCACGAGGCGGCGCGCGATCAGCTGGCCGCGGCGCGCGCGGATCGGCGCCGCGCCGACGCCGACCATCGCCAGCGGCTTGCCGAGCGCCTTGGCCCCGTACGCGACGGCGAGCGCCTTCTGGAGCAGGTCGAGCGGGGCGCGGCCGGTCTTGGGCGACAGCTCCTTGAAGATCGTCCCGCCGGCGAAGACGACGGCGTCCGCGGACGCCACGCGCCGCGCGACCCGGGTCGGGTCGCCGGACGGCACGCCGGCGGTGTCGCCGTCGTTGAACGGCGGCGTGGAGGTCGTCGCGACGACGTCCCACCCGTCCGGCAGCGCGTGCACGAACGCGTCGAGGAGCGCCTCGTCGCCCGGGTTACGCTGCCCGAAGGCGCCCGCGAGCAGCGCGGTCGGCACGGCCCACCTCCTCGTAGATGTCCAGGTGGCGACGGGCCACGGCGGGCCACGTCCGGTCGCGTCCGAGGTCGGCCGCCGCGGCGTGGAGCACCGCCAGGTCCTCCTCGTGCGTGGCGAGGTGGCGCAGCCGCGCCGCCAGCCGCTCGTCGTCGTCGCGCGGAGCCACGAGCTCCTGCGGCGCGCCGATCGTCCGCGCCATCTCCGGCGAGAGGAGGAACGGCGTCCCGTGCGCGAGTGCCAGCGCCAGCGCGCCCGAGCTGCTCACCGGCTGCGGGTAGAGGAAGAGCGCGAGGTCCGCCGCGGCGAACCAGTCGGCGACCTCGGCGTCGGGCACCCGGCCGGTGAACCGCGCGTGCGGGTTCGCGCGCTGGAGGCCCTCGAGGTACGTGTCCCCGCTGTCGCGCAGGCGCGGGTGCTCCCCGCCGGCGACGACGAGCTCCACCGCGTCGCCCAAGATCTTCGAAGATCCGAGCGCCGGCTCCAGCCCCTTGTAGGGGGCGATGAAGCCGAAGCACAGCACCGTGAAGCGGTTGAGGTTCAGCCGCTTCCGCGCCTCGTCGCGGGCCGGCGTCGGCGTCGTCTCGATGCCGTGCGGTACGACCGACGCGCCCGGCACGGCGTCGGTGAACGCGGGCTCGTGGACGATCACGCGGTCGGCCAGGCGCTCGATCGACGCGCGCACGACATCCAGGCCGGCGCGCGCGACCGGTGCGGGCGCGGCGACGCGGTGGAGCTTGGTGAACCGCGCGTCGACCGACCCGGCGCCGACGACGTGGTGCATCGTCACGACGGTCGCGGTGTCGCGCGCGTTCAGCAGCCCGGCGACGAGACCCGGCACCGAGCCCGGTCCGCCGTAGAGGAACGTCTCGTGCTGGAGGTGCACCGCGGGCGCGCCGGTGCGGCGCGCGGCCCTCAGCGCGCGCGGGACGGCTTTCGCACCGCGCTCGAAGCGCCGCTCCACGCGTACGTCGCCGTCGCGGGTGGTGGTCGGCTCGCCGTCCTCGTGGGGCGCGACGACGGTCACCTCGGCGCCGTGCGCGGTCAGGGCGTGGGCGAGGTTGGCGGTGTACGAGGCGACGCCGCTCGCGCCGCCGTGCCGCTCCCCCGCCCGCGGATACGGGGAGATGAGCGTGACGTCCGGGCTATGCACGGGCGACCCCCTTGACCCACAGACGCATCAGCGAGACGCCCATGCGGCGTGTGTCGGCGACGGGGTCTACGCGAGAGCCGTCCTGGTCGATCCACACGGTGGGGACCTCGACCACGCGGTGGCCGGTGTCGCGCGCGGCGAGCAGGAGGTCGACGTCGAACATGAGGTCGGTCGCGGCGATGCGCGGGACGATCCGCCGGGCGGCGTCGCGGCGCAGCACCTTCGCGCCGCACTGCGTGTCGCGGTACGGGAGGCCCAGCAGGCGGCGGACGCCGAACGCGAACCCCGCGCTGGTGAGGCGGCGGACGCGCGAGCGCCGGCGGGGCAGGACCGACGCGGGATGGTGCCGGCTGGCGATCGCGCCGTCGGCGTGCTCGGTGGCGTGCGCGAGCCGCAGCATCTCGGCCGGCGGCGTGGCGCAGTCGGCGTCCACGAAGCCGACGAGGTCGGCGTCGGAGCGCTCGAACGTGGCGGCGATGACGCCGCCCTTGCCGAGCTTGGGGTACTCGAAGAGCCGGACACGCGGGTCCTGACGCGCGTGATCGCGGACGATGTCGACGGTGCGATCCGTGCAGGCGTCGGCCGCGACGAGGAAGCGGACGTCGCCGGAGCCGCACCCCGCGCGGTACGCGGAGAGCGTGCGATCGATCCGGTGCTCCTCGTTGTGCGCCGGGATGACGATGTCGAGCCGCAAGGGACCTCCCTGAGCGGGTCGGGTGCAGAAGCAGTGAGACAGCGCGCGATCCCGATGCCCCGTGGCTTGTCCTTCTGCCCCGCCGCGGGGCGCGTCCTCTCCAGGCCGCGCGTTGGTGTGTCTGCTCTCCAGGCTCGGAGGCCATGCGCGATCGGTCTGTGACCCCGGTCACGCGCTGCCCGATTCAGGACAACCGGTCCAGGCCGGCGAGCAGCCGGTCGAAGGACTCGTTCACCGATTCCGGCAGCCCGAACCCGCCCGTTGTCTCCAGGCTGACGAACCCGTGGAGCGCCGCCCGGATGGCGCGGGCGCGGTGCACGTCGTCGCCGACCAACGTCAGCAGGGTGGCCAGGATCGCCTCCGCCGCGGCCGCCATCTCCGCGTCACGCTCGTCCGGGGCAGCGATCGTCGCCGCGTACAGCCCCGGGTACGTCTTCGCGAACGCGCGGTACGCGCGTCCGAGCGCGACGAGGTCGCCCGCGCCGTCGACGGCGATGCCCATCCGCCGCAGCCCCTCCAGCCGGAGCCGCCGCCGCAGGTCCCGCAGACCGCCGGGCACGTGCTTGTACAGCGACGGCGTCTTGATCTCGAGCCGCTGCGCGAGCCGCCCGAGCTGCAGCGCCTCCCACCCCTCCTCGTCGACCAGCCTGGCGGCCTCCTCGACGACCGCGTCGGGCGTGAGCGCCCCGCGCCGCGGCATCACGCGACCGCCGCGGCATGCCGCTGGTAACCGTCGGGGGTGCGAAGGCCGTAGCCGAAGGTGCGATCCATCGCGACGTGGATCGCCCAGCCGAGCGCGACGGGCTCGAGGACCGGCAGCACCGCCGCCGCGCCTGCCACCACCAGCGGCCCCCACCACGCGTGCACGGCGTTGTAGCGCGGCACCGCCCGCGCGTGGAGCTGCCCCGGCCCGCCCGCGAACCCGCCGACAAGCGCGAGGTCCGGCGCGACGACCGCGACCCAGAACAGCACCTCGTCCGCCACCCCCTCCCGCGCGGCGGCGACGATCAGCCCGAGGAGCACGACGGCGTGCATGAGGCGGGTGACGGGCGTGATGGGGATGGCGGGCATGGCGGCGACCTCCGCGGCGAGTTCAGCTAACGCGATTAGCTTAGCTAAGGGCGTTAGCCACGGTCACGCCTCACCGGTTCGGTGCAAGCAAGGCGACCAACGGAAACCGTCATCTCGTCGCGCACAACCGCGCGAGATGGCGGGAACCGTCGCTCTGCGACGGTCAGCGACATCTCGCCGCGGTGGGCGGCACGAGATGTCACTTTCGGCGGGCGCGGCGCAGGCGCGCCCGCCGCGCTACAGCGGCGCGACCGACCCGACGACGTGCGGCTTGCCCGACCGCGCGTCGTGGACCGCGAACTCGCGGACGCCCTTCTTCTTGCCCGCCCTCGACGAGAAGGCGGCCTTGGCGGGCAGGACCATCGGCTTCTTGAACGCGACCTCGGCGACGTACGCGCCCGACGCCGGGAGCTGGCCCTCGAGCGCCGCGAGGCAGCGGGCCTTGACCCACATCCCGTGTGCGATCGCGCCCGGCATCCCGAACGCCTTCGCGGTCAGCGGGTGCAGGTGGATCGGGTTGCGGTCGCCGGAGACGGCGGCGTAGCGGCGGCCGATGTCGCCCGGGACGCGCCAGATCGCGGCGGGCCGGGGCGGCTGCTCGACCCTGCGCGGCCCCTTCTTCTCGGCACCGTCGGACGAGGACGACGAGCGGCCGGGCCGCAGGTACGTCGACACCTCACGCCAGACCACCTCGCCGCCGGCCGACGCCTCGCTCACGAGGTCCACCGCGCGGCCGGCCGGATGGTCACGGAGATCCTCGGCGTGCACGGCGACGTCGTACGTCTCGTCGACCCCACACGGCCGCCGGACCTCGATCCGGTTCTCCAGGTGCACCAGCCCGAGCACCCCGAACGGGAACGAGCGCGCGGTCATCAGCTCCATCTGCAGCTCGAAGGCCGGCATGTGGAGGTACGTCGGCGGGAGCACGGACCCGAACCGGAAGCCGCACACCCGCGCGTACTCGGCGAGCCGCGCGGGGTCGACCGAGACGCCGTCCCGGGTCAGCGTGGTCTCCGGCAGGGTGCGGGAGCGCCGCACCCCGACGACCGGCACGAACCCCGGCACCGGCAGCGCGCCCGTGACGGCGCGCGCGTACGACCCCGCGAGGCTCACTTGCCCAGGAGCTGCTGGCCGCAGACCCGCACGACGTTGCCGTTGAGGCCGCCCGACGCCGGCGCCGCGAACCACGCCACCGTCTCCGCGACGTCCACCGGCTGCCCGGCCTGGCTCAGCGAGTTGATCCGCTTGCCGACCTCGCGCGGGCCGAACGGCATCGCCGCCGTCATCTGCGTCTCGATGAACCCCGGCGCGACGGCGTTGATCGTCCGGCCGCCGGTCCCGAGCTCGCGCGCCAGCGCCTCGACGCGCCCGATCACGGCCGCCTTCGACGTCGCGTAGTTGACCTGCCCGCGGTTGCCCGCGATGCCGCTGATCGACGACACGCCCACGATCCGCCCGTCGGCGGCCAGCACGTCCTTCTCGAGCAGCGTCAGGTCGAGCCGCTCGGTCGCGGAGATGTTGATGTCCATCAGGACGTCCCACTCCTTCTCGGACATCCGCCCGAGCGTGCGGTCGCGCGTGACGCCCGCGTTGTGGACGACCGCGTCGACCCCGCCGTGGCGGTCGGTCAGGTAGCTCGCGAGCGTCGTCGGCGCGTCGGCCGACGTGATGTCGAGCTGCAGCGCGCTGCCGCCGATGCGGTTGGCGACCGACGTCAGCGCGTCGCCCTGGCCCGGCACGTCGAGCGCCACCACGTGCGCCCCGTCCCGCGCGAGCACCGACGCGATCGCCTCGCCGATGCCGCGCGAGGCGCCGGTCACCAGCACGGTCTTGCCCTCGAACGGCTTCTCCCAGGACGCCGGCGCCACGACCGCCGCCGGCGCCACGCGGACGCCCTGCGCGCTCACGTACGCGGAGCGGGCGCTGAGGAAGAAGCGCAGCGTCGACTCGAGCGCGGCCTCGGCCTCCGGCTCGACGAGCACCAGGTTGACCGTCGCGCCGCGCCCGACCTCCTTGCCGAACGCCCGCACGAAGCCCTCCAGCGCGCGCTGCGCCGTGGCCTCGGCGACCGAGCCGCAGGCGTCCGGCGGCGTCCCGAGCACGAGCACGCGACCCGAGGACACGACGCGCCGCGCGACCGGGTGGAAGAAGTCGTAGAGCGCGCGCAGCCCCGCGGTGTCGGTGATGCCGGTCGCGTCGAACACGAGCGCCCCGAGCTTCTGATCCTCCGCCTCGGGCGCCTTCTCGACCGGCGTCGCGCCGGCGTCCTTGACGATCTTCTCGACCGTCTTCAGCAGCCGGCCTCCGGGCGCTCCGCCGATCAGCGCGGGCGCGGTGAGCAGGGGCGCGCCGGCCTCGTGGCGGCGCAGCGGCGTCGGCGCGGGCATGCCCGCGACCTTGAGGACGCGATCGATGGGGAGGTTCAGGTTCAAGTTCAACATGGCTCTATGTCCCACGGAATGGTGCCACAATCAGGGCCTATGCCTCAGCCAGTGATCGTCGGCGGCAACCGGATCCCGTTCGCTCGTTCGGATACCGCGTACGCCGAGGCTTCGAACCAGGACATGCTCACCGCGGCCGTCGACGGCCTGGTGGCCCGCTACGGACTTCAGGGCGAGGCGCTCGGCGAGGTCGTCGCCGGCGCGGTCCTCAAGCACTCGCGCGACTTCAACCTCACGCGCGAGGTCGTCATGGGCTCCGCCCTCTCCAGCTCGACCCCCGCGTTCGACATCCAGATGGCGTGCGACACCGGCATCCAGGCCGCGCTGCTCGTCGCCAACCGGATCGCGCTCGGCCAGATCGACGCGGGGATCGCGGGCGGCTCGGACACGACGTCCGACGCCCCGCTCGGCGTCAACGACGAACTGCGCCGGACGCTGCTCGAGGCCCGCCGGGCCAAGACGCTGCCGGAGCGCCTCAAGCTCCTCGGCCACCTGCGTCCCGGCCAGATCGTGCCGGACATGCCGCGCAACGCCGAGCCGCGCACGGGCCTGTCGATGGGCGAGCACCAGGCGCAGACGACGGCCCAGTGGGGTGTCTCGCGCGAGGAGCAGGACGAGCTCGCCGCCGCCAGCCACCAGCGCGCCGGGAAGGCGTGGGAGGAGGGCTTCAACGACGACCTCGTGACGCCGTTCCTCGGCCTCACGCGCGACAACAACCTGCGTCCCGACTCGAACGTCGAGAAGCTCGCGAAGCTGCGGCCCGTCTTCGGCGACCCCGAGACCGGCACGATGACCGCCGGGAACTCGACGCCGCTGACCGACGGGGCGAGCGCGGTGCTGATCGCGTCGGAGGAATGGGCCAAGGCGCGCAAGCTCCCCGCGCTGGCGCGCATCACGCACGCCGAGACCGCCGCGGTCGACTACATCCACGGCGACGACGGCCTGCTCATGGCGCCGGCCTACGCGGTGCCGCGGATGCTCACCAAGGCGGGCCTGACGCTCCAGGACTTCGACATCGTCGAGATCCACGAGGCGTTCGCGTCCCAGGTCCTCACGACGCTGAAGGCGTGGGAGGACCCGAAGTGGTGCAAGCAGCACCTCGGCCTCGACACGCCGCTCGGGTCGATCGACCGCGAGAAGCTCAACCCGAAGGGCTCGTCGCTCGCGGCCGGCCACCCGTTCGCGGCGACCGGCGGCCGCATCCTGGCCTCCGCCGCCAAGCAGCTCCACCAGCGCGGCGGCGGCAAGGCGCTGATCAGCGTCTGCGCCGCCGGCGGCCAGGGCGTCGTGGCGATCCTCGAGGCCTAGACCCCGCCGGCAGCGCAGCGGCGGGCCGGGGCATGAGACGCCCCGGCCCGCCGCTCCCGCGTGTCAGTCGGTGACCGTCACCATCGCTTCGGCCGGCGCGCCGAAGCGCGAGATGTGGCCGGGGATGGACACCATGAAGGTCTCGTCGGGCTCGTCGACCGCGTCCGCGACCGTCGGGATCTCGATCGTCGCCGTCTTCTCACCGACCGGGAACGTGACGTCGCCCGCGGCGGCAGCGTAGTCCCCAGGCGTCGTGGCGGTTTGGGCGGTGGCAGCCCAGTCGAACGTCCGCGGCGTGCACCGCCGCTCCGGCGACAGCGTCACGGTGATGACCGCAGTCTCGCCCTCCAGAACCGTCGCCGGCTCGAGCTCGAGCGTGGGCGCGATGTCGTCGCAGAGGGACGCCTGCGGCGGCAGCGGCGCGACGTCGTTCCCGGGAGGAAGCGGCGTCACGTGCGTCAGCAAGGCGGTGCCGACCGGACGCGGAGGAGCCGGGACGGGCGGCGCGACCACGATCACCGCCGCCGAGGCACGGCAGTTGTCGCCCTCACGGCGCTCCGCCACCCGCCCGGCGCCATCCGCGCACGCGAGGACGAAGTAGCGGCCCGGACGGACCGACGCGGGGATGGTGAGCGCCGTCGACGCGCGCGAGGTCCTCCGGGCGGACAGGGCCCGCGCACGGCGGCCCGGGCCCAGGACGACGTCCTGCGCGCTCCGCTTGCGGTCGGCCGACAGGAGGAACGTCGTCTGGGACGCCGCGGCCCGGCGGCCGCCGCGATTGGCGGTGACGTCGGTGACGGTCAGTTGGCTGCCGACGGTGACTCGGTCGGCGCTGGCACGGACGGAGAGGACGCTCAGATCCGCGGTCCGGGCCGGAGCCGCCGCGGCGGCGGACGGCGCCGCACCTGCGGCAGCGAGGGCGAGGGCGAGGCCGGCGAGGAGTGGCCGGCGACGGGCGTGGGGCATGACCTTCCAACCGATCCTGCCCGCCGAGGTGGCGGACTAGATGCCTTCGCCGCAGAGCTGGGCGAGCAGCCCCCGCCAGCCGGCCTGCACGCGCTCCATCTCCCAGCCCCGCCCCTCGCGGAGCAGGAGGTGGAGCGTGGGGTCGAGCACCTGGTAGAGCGCCATCGCGGCGTACTCGTCGTCGAGCGCCGGCGCAGCCTCGCGCAGCAGCACCCGCAGGTGGGTGATGACGAACGCGCCGGCGCCGGTGTCGCGAACGCGCGGGTCGTTCGAGAGCGCCGCGACCATCAGCGGGCCGTGGCGGTCGAGGAGCTCGATGTACGCGTCCCCGAAGGCGAGGAGCCGGTCGAGGGCCGGGGCGCCGGGGCCGAGCGGGGGCGGCCCGAAGATGACGGCGTCCTGCAGCTCGCGCGTGTGCTCGTCGAGCAGCGCGATCGCCAGGCCGGCACGATCGCCGAAGCGGCGGTAGAGCGTTCCCATCCCCACCTGCGCCGCGTCCGCGACGTCGGCCATCGAGACGTGCTCGATGCCGCGCTCCTCGATCAGGGCGGTGGCGACGTCGAGGATGCGCTGGCGGTTGCGCGCCGCATCGGCGCGCTCCTTCAGCGGGAGGCCGGTTGCGGAAGCGGCGACAGGGAGGGATGGGAGGGACAGCACGGCACGATCATGCCGACTGCTCGACCGGGGCGCGAGCCTCGCGGACGAGGTCCTGCAGGAGGTCGCCCAGCTTCTCGGCGAGCTCCGGGCTGGTCAGCGAGCCGTCCTCCGCGAACGCGGTGTCGGCCAAGCCGACGGGCAGCTCGTCCTCGACGACGTGCGCGCCCGCGTACTTGACGCTCTTGCGCACCTCGGCCTGGGCCCAGACCGCGCCGAAGAGGCCGGTGCTCGCGCCGATGACCAGCGTGGGCTTGCCCTTCAGGACGTTGTCGGGGTACGGACGCGAGGTCCAGTCGATGAGGTTCTTCAGGCCCCCGGGGACGGAGGCGTTGTACTCCGGCGTGGCGATCAGGATCGCGTCGGCGCCCTCGATGGCGTCACGCAGCTCCTGGACGACCTCGGGCACGTCGGCCTCGAGGTCCTCGTCGAAGATGGGCAGGCCCGCGAGGCCGTCCCACTCCACCAGCTCGGTGCCGGACGGCAGCGACTGCGCCGCCGCCCGGAGGAGCTTGCGGTTGTGGGAGCCCCGGCGCAGCGAGCCCGCGATGCCGAGGATCCGCATCGGACTACGCCTGGACCAGCGAGATGTCGGCGGTGAGCGTGACCTCGTTGGCCAGCGCGTTGCCGCCGCTCGGGAGCGGGGCGTTCCAGTTCATCTCGTACTGGGAGCGGTCGACGACGGCCTCGAGCGTGAGGTGGCCGCGGGTGTTGCCGAAGGCGTCGGCGGCCGGGGCGGTGTAGGTGCCCGTGGCGGTGACCGGCTTCGTGATGCCCTTGATCGTCAGCTCGCCCTCGAGCGCGACGGTGCCGTCGGCGGCGATGTCGAGCTTGGTCGAGGAGAACTTCACCTCGGGATGGTTGGCGGCGTCGAAGAACTCCTCCGACAGGACGTGGGCGCGGAACTGCTCGGGCTGGCGGATCGAGATCGACTCGACCTTCGCGGCGCCCTCGAGCTTGCCGTCGGCGAGCGTCGCGGTGACCTCGTCGAGCGAGCCGCGGAAGACGCTGACGCCCTGGTACTGGACGGCGAAGCCGAACGACGAGTGGACGGGGTCGGCGTTGAAGGTGCCGGTGGTGGCGGTGTCGGCGGCCATGGGGGTCTCCTCGTGAAGTGCTTTGTGCTTTCCTACTGGCTAAGCGGAGTGCGTTCCGCTTACGGAGATCACTGTAGCGCATCTGATTGCAGATGCAACTACATGGGAGATTTGGCGCGCCGGCGCTCTCCCCCCAGGCGGGGGGAGCCGCTCGACAGGGGCACGCCGGTCGTGTTGGGTGATGGGGCATGGAACGAGCGACCTTCCTGCCCGACGACCCGCAGAGCCTGGTCGAGGCGTCGCTCTCGTGCCCGCTCTGCCTCCACGCCTGCGACTGGCGCGTGTCCGGCCTCGGCGCGGACGCCGTGGTCGAGTGCCGCTGCCGCGAGTGCGAGCACCGGCGCGCGGTGCACCTCACGGGCCCGCAGCTCCTGCGCCTGACCGTGCCGGACGACGAGGCCGACGGCCTCATCATCGGTCCGGGCGTCGAGGGCGCGTGGCGGCGGATGTTCTGGGACTAGACGTTCGCGTACGCGGCGGGCGCGATCATGCCCGCCGTGAAGCACTACGCCGTCGCCGAGATCGAGATCACCGACCCGAGCTGGGTCCCCGCCTACGTCGCCGAGACGACCCGCCTCGTGGAGCAGCACGGCGGGCGCTACCTCGCGCGCACGCCCCGCGTCGTGAAGCTGGAGGGCGAGCGGCCAGCGCCGCAGATCGCGCTCCTCATCGAGTGGCCGTCGCGCGAGGCCGCCGAGGCGTTCTACGCGTCACCCGAGTACGCGCCGCACCTCGCGGCGCGCAAGGCCGGCTCGCGCGGGGACTTCCTCCTCGTCGCGGGAGAGGACGTCAACGGCGTCGCGCAGGTGCCGTAGGGGCGCACGGCGCGCCGAAGGGGAGCGCGAGGATCCGCATACGCGCCCGCGGCCGGCGCGTGCGGACCTCCAGCCGCACGCACCGAGGACCGTCGAGGACCAGGCCGCCACGCAGGAACGACCGCGGACGGTCCGTGCAGGGGAGCAGACGCACCGCGGGCCGGGTCTCGGGAAGCGTGTCCGCGCGCAGGCGACCGTACGTCAGCCCGGCGCCGCTCCGGTCCCCCGGCGCGATGCGCAGCGTCGCACGCTCGCCACGGGCGAGGATCACGGGGACCTTCACTGACACGGCCCCGGTCGCGGGCCGCGGCGCGAACCACTCCGGTCCCTGCCGGGCCCACCACGCCAGCCGGATGAACGTCGCGTCACCCACACGGACGTCGTCCGCGCCGCGCGGCGTCGGAGGCACGTCGAGACGCGCATCGCACCGCACCGCCGGCGCCTGCGCGCCCGCCGCGTCCGCCGCGTCCGCGGGTGACGCGGCGGCGAGGACAGCCGCCGTCCCAGCCGCCGCCAGGACGCCCCCGCTCATCCGGCGGCGACCTCGCTCAGGACCAAGGCCGCGCGAGGAGCCCCGGGCGCGTCGGCTTCGCTGCACCTTCTGACTCCACCTGCTCGCTGACGCACACACGCGCCCTCTCCCTGTCCGGGTTGCGCAAGCAGACACGACCGCGCCATCGTCGGTCGTGAAGAAACGGTGTACCTGGAGCCTCGGGAGGTTCCTCGACCCGGCCGGTCAACGGGTGCCCGCGGCAGGGCTGACCAGCCAGAAGCACCAGCGCGCGGCGGAGCGCAGGCCGGCCGCGAGGGCCGGGTCGTCGGCGAGCTCGCGGGCCGCGCGGAGGGTCGTGACGCCGAGGGCGCCGAAGGCCGCGAGGTGCTCGCGCTCGGTGAGGATCGGGCCGTCGCCGTGGCGCAGGTCGTCGAGCCAGGGCGTGAGGACCTCCTCCCAGGCGTGGGCCTCGGCCGGCAGCGCCGCGAGCATGACGAGGTAGCCGCGCAGCGGGTCGTCCGGCGCGAGCAGGAAGGCCGCCGCGTGGATGTCGTCCGCCAGGCGCGTGAGGGGGTGGGTGTCGGCGGTGGTCCTCATCGGGGAGCCACAGCATCCCGGCGCGGCCGCCCCGAGGCATCGGGGATCCCCCGCTGTCCGGGAAGGTCAGGGGGTCGGCGCGAGCTGGAGCAGCTCCACGCCCGCCGCCTCCAGCACGTCGCGTCCGTCGAGGACCGCGTAGCCGGTGCGGAAGAAGAGCCGCGCGACGCCCGCGCCAGCGATGAGCTTCGCGCACGGCGGGCAGGGGAAGTCGGTCACGTACATCACCGCGCCCTCCGTCGCCCGGCCCTCGCGCGCCGCGCGGGCGACCAGGGCGGCCTCGGCGTGGACGGCGGTCGACAGCTCCAGGTGGACGCCCTGGAAGAAGTTCGAGCGCGGGTCGCCGACCGCGTACGGCGCGTGCGGGTGCGGGAGGTGCTCGTTCGCCGCGCTCCACACCTCGCCGTCGGCGAAGCGGATCGCCGCGCCGACCTGGCGCCACCAGTCGACCGACCGGGCCGCCGCGGCCTCGGCCTCCCCCACGAGGTCGCGCAGCGCCTCCGGCGCGTCGACCGCGCGGACGTCGCCGACCTCCAGCAGCCGCACGGTCTTCGTCTTGTCCCAGCGCAGGAACGCGCTCGCGTACGTGACCTCCGCACGCGGGAACCAGCGCTCGACGACCTGGTGCGAGACGTCCTCGTCGGGCAGCAGGAGCGAGGCGCCGCTCTCCGCCAGCTCCCGCGCGCCCGCCGCGTCGAGCACGTCCACGCTCGCCGCGATCCCCCACGCGTCCAGCGCCGCCGCGACCAGCGCGGGGTCGAGCCCGCGCACGTCCTTGGCCAGCGGCCGGTAGTCGCCGTGCAGCTCGGGTCCGATCAGCCACAGCGGAAGCCCACGCGCGTGCGCGTCGAGGAAGCGCCGGTAGCCCTCGTGGAGCACCGGGACGTACGCGACCACCGCGTCGGCGCTCACTGCCGGCGCAGGATGTCGTCGATGAGGTTCGGCAGGACCTCGGCGAGCTTGGGCCCGAGCCGATCGCCCATGTGCATGTGCATCTGGCGGATGCGCTCGGAGGTCGTCACCGACGCCTGGCGCTCCAGCACCTCGATGCGCCCGACGTGGTCGAGCAGCGCCCGCTGGTCGTCGTCGGTGTACGAGTGGTCCTCGCTCAGCACGAGCACGTCCGGCTCGACCGCCTTGATCAGGCCCCAGCGCGGCTCGCTCTCGTCCTTGAGGTAGATGAGGTCGACCGGACGCTGGTGCGCGAGCATCTCCAGCCGCTCCTGCTCGGGGACCATCGGGCGGTCCGGCCCCTTGCGCTTGCGGATCTTCGCGTCGCTGTCGACGCCGACGACCAGCACGCCGCCGAACTCCTTGGCCCGCTGGAGGTACTTGACGTGCCCGAGGTGGATGAGGTCGAACGACCCGGACGTGAGCACGATCTCGTACCCGAGGCCCCGCAGGTGGGTCACGGTGCGCGTCATCTCCTCGAGCGTCCCGATCAGGCGCTCGTCGAATCTGACGTCGGAGGTGAGGATGCCCGGGGTCGAGGCCATGGCGCGTCACCGGCGGACGATACCGTCGGATGCCGCCGTAACACTGTCGCGCCCGATGCCGAACTACCTCCCCTACGCCGAACGCCGCCCGAGCACGCAGTACCAGGACATGCTCCGGACCATCCGCGACAGCGGGGTCCGCGTGTCCTCCAAGCAGGGCGTCGACGCGATCGCGCTGGCGGGGGTGCAGATGCGGTTCGACCTGCGCCACGGCGCCGCGGTCATCACCGAGCGGTCGATCCAGGGGTTCGTCAACAAGGCGATCGGCGAGCTGTGCGCGTTCATCAACGGCGCACGGACGCTGGACGAGCTGCGGGAGTTCGGCTGCGACTGGTGGGACGCGTGGGCGACGCCGGAGAAGTCGGGCTCGCGCGGGCTGGAGGCGGGCGACCTGGGCCCGGGCTCGTACGGGCACGCGTTCCGGAACTTCACCACGAACCTCGACGACGCGGCGGATCAGGGGTTCGACCAGCTCCCCCACCTCATCAAGAAGCTGCAGGACCTGCCGCTGGACCGCACCGCGGTGATGAGCCCGTGGATCCCCAACGCCAACCACCGCGAGGCCGGCGTCAAGTCGCGCAACACGATCGCGCCGTGCCACGGCTGGATCCACGCGCTCGTGTACGGCGACAAGCTGCACGTGATCCACAACCAGCGGTCGGGCGACACGCCGATCGGGGTCCCGTCGAACATGGCCCAGTACACGGCGCTCGGGCTGATGATCGAGCACCTGACGGGCTACGAGCTCGTCGAGTACGTGCACTGGATCCAGCACGCGCACATCTACGCCAACCAGCTCGACGCGGTCGAGGAGATGCTGTCGCGCGAGCCCCGGCGCCTGCCGACGCTCCGGCTGACCGAGGCCGGCCGGCGGGTCGCCGACATCCACGACTTCCGCGCCGAGCACTTCGAGCTGACCGACTACGAGCCGCACCCGGCCATCCCGGGCATCCCGGTCCTCACCTGACGTGAGCGTCGAGCTGGTCGTCGCCTACGACGAGGGCGGCCTGATCGGCCGCGACGGCGACCTGCCGTGGCGGCTGCCGACCGACCTCGCGCGGTTCAAGGAGATCACGATGGGCGGCACGGTCGTGATGGGCCGGCGGACGTGGGAGTCGATCCCGCCGCGGTTCCGACCGCTGCCGGGGCGCCGCAACCTCGTCCTCTCGCGCGACGCGGCGTACGCGGCGGAGGGCGCCGAGGTCGTGCCCTCGCTGTCGCACGCGCTCGCGTTGTGCGGGGAGAGCGCGTGCTTCGTGATCGGGGGCGGGACGGTGTACGAGGAGGCGCTGCCGGTGGCCGACGTCGTGCACGCGACGGTCGTCGAGGGCCGGCACGAGGGCGACACGTTCTTCCCGCCGCTGCCCGACGACTTCGCGGCCACGGACGTCTCGGACGTCGTGGAGGAGAACGGCTTCCGCTACACGTTCCGCCGCTACGAGCGCCGCCGCGGCACGCTCTACGACCTGTCCGCGGCGCGCGAGGACGAGCAGCGCGAGCGGATGGAGCGGCTGGAGCGCGAGGGCGTCTGCATCTTCTGCCCCGAGCACGTCGAGCGCGAGCAGCCGACGCCGATCGAGCACCGCGGCGAGCACTGGTACGTCACGCGCAACGCGTTCCCCTACCCGGGCACGGCGGCGCACTTCCTGATCGTCCCGCTGCGCCACGTCACGTCGTTCGACGAGCTGCCGGACGAGGCGGGCGCGGAGCTGTGGGCGATCAAGCGGCGGCTGAAGGAGCGGCTCGCGCCGCGCGCCACGGCGACGGTCGAGCGCAGCGGCGACATGCGCCTCAACGGCGGCTCGATCGCCCACCTGCACGTGCACTTCGTCGCGCTCGACGAGGCGCCGAGCGCGACGGTGCGCTTCCGCGTGTCGGCCCGCGCGGACTAGCCGACGACGAACGGCGGGCTGACGACGTCGCCCGTCACCGTCGCGCGCGGGATGCGGACGCGGTACCGGCCCGCCGGCGCGCCGGGCGGGACGAAGACGGGGACGTTCACCGACGTGCCCGGCCGGACGGTGAGCAGCACCGCCGGCGCCGCCAGCCGATTGCCGGCGGCGTCGAGCTGCTGGACCTCCGCCCAGGCCCCGGGCGGGCTCTCACGCTCGAGCTTGGCGTCGAGGTGGTCGAGCGGGAAGCAGGTCTGGCCGGTGTTCGCGAGGACCAGCTGGAGCTGCGCGGGGGCCGCGAGCGGCGTCGGTGGCGGCGGGGTGAACGCGAGCGACGCGGACGTCAGCTGCCGGGCGACGACGTCGCAGTGCAGCGACGGCGGCTCGGGCACCGCGATCCAGGAGCGGTACGTGCGGCCGCCTACCGTCAGGCGCAGCGCGTACAGCGCCGGCGCGGCCTGCGGGAGCGTCGCGGTGAACGTGCCGCGGCGCAGCGTGCGCTTGGTCAGGACCCGCAGCGGGCGGCCGGCGGCGTCGACGGTGACGAGGCTCACCGCCACGCGCGCCGAGCCGCGCCGGACGCGGACGGTGAAGCGGTCGCCGGGCTGCGCCACGGTCTCCGGCTTGGTCAGCGGCCACGTGAGCTTGGCGCCGGCCGTGGCGAGGGCCTCCCGGGTCGGCGGCTCCGCGGCGGGCAGCGCCGCCGCGGCGGAGGCGGGCAGGGTCAACACCGCGGCCACCACGGCGAGGGCGAGGGTCAGGCGGCGGGGCATGCCCGTTCCAACCCCCGCCGCGCCGCGCGGTGGCGGACCTTCCTCCTAGCCCGGCTGGCCCTGGAGCGCCACGGACGCCGTCAGCTCGAGCGAGCGCAGGCGCCCCTCGATGGTGTCCGCCTGGTGGACGGTCATCAGCTCGTCGGCGCCCGTCTCCCGCTGGAAGTCCGCGAGGTACGCCGCGACCGCGTCGGGCGTGCCGAGGGCGGTGCGCGTGAGCATCTGCTCGACGTGCTGGGCCTGCGGCGACGCCAGCAGCGCCTCGACCTGCGCGTCGTCGAGGCGCTGGCCGGGGCGGCTGAAGATGCCGCGCGCGAACATCCGGCGGCGCACCTCGAACTGGCGCCGCGCCTCCTCCTCGGTGTCCGCCGCGAGGACGTTGACCGCCGCGATGAAGTACGGCTCCGCGAGCTGCTCGGACGGCTCGAAGCGCGAGCGGTACACCTCCGCCGCCTCCAGCAGCGCGGCGGGTGCGAAGTGCGACGCGAAGGCGTAGGGCAGGCCCAGCATCGCGGCGAGCTGCGCGCCGAACAGCGACGAGCCGAGGATGTACAGCGGTACGTTCGTCCCGTGGCCGGGGTTCGCGTGGATGTGCGGGATGCGCGTCTCGCCGGTCAGGTAGCCCTGCAGCTCCAGCACGTCCTGGGGGAACGCGTCGGCCGACGCCGGGTCGCGCCGCAGCGCGCGCAGCGTGTTCTGGTCGGTCCCCGGCGCGCGCCCGAGGCCGAGGTCGATCCGCCCCGGGTGCAGCTCGGCGAGCGTCCCGAACTGCTCGGCGATCACCAGCGGCGCGTGGTTGGGGAGCATCACGCCACCCGATCCCAGCCGGATCCGCTCGGTGTGCGCGGCCACGTGCGCGATGAGCACGGCCGGCGCGGACGACGCGATCGTCCGCATGTTGTGGTGCTCGGCGTACCAGACGCGCGTGAAGCCGAGCGCCTCGGCCTGCTGCGCGAAGCGCACGGAGTCGTGGAGCGCCTCGCCGACCGGCTGCCCGTCGCGGACGGCGGCGAGGTCGAGGAGCGAGAGGGGAACCGACAGGGGCATCCCCTCCGACGGTACGACGCCGATCGAACGACCCGCGGCGTCAGCGCAGGGAGACGTCGCGGAACCGCGTGCGGTGCCCCTCGTCGACCTGGACGGTGACGTCCGCGACCTCCGGCGCGCAGCACGTCGCGAACGCGGCCGCGGACATCCGGACGGCGTGCCCGTGGTCCCCAGCCGCGCACACGACGTGGTCGTGATCGAGCAGGCCCGTGTCCGCGACCACCGGCAGCCCGAGCAGCGGGCCGAACGGCGGGATCGCCCCGACGTCGAAGTCCCCGAACCGCGCGGCGATCTCGTCCTCGCTCGCGAGGCGCAGGTGCCGGCTGGCGCCGAGATGCTCGCGCAGCCGACGCAGGTCGAGCTGCCGCGCCGCGGAGATCGCGACGACCCACCAGCGCTCCCCGTCGGCGACCATCAGCGTCTTCGCGACGGCCGCCGGCGGCGCCCCGACGGCGCGCGCCTCCTCGAGCGCGCGGAACGTCGGGACGTGGTCCAGGACGTCGTGGTCGATCGCCCGATCGCTGAGGTACTGGTGGACGGCCGCGACGCCGTACCGCGGGTCGTCCTGGTCCTGCACGCGCATCACGGATCCTCCTCCTCGCCCGCGCCGTCCGGTGGCGCGGCCCTGTGGCTCAGTCGATCGGCACCTGCGCGAACGCGGGCTCGGAGCGGTGGACCTGGAAGTGCCCCGTGTTCGTGTTGCTGCACAGGAACATCCAGAACCGCGCGTCGTTGCGCAGCACCGCGATGACGTCGGCCGCGTCCGCGCCGTTCATGCCCTCGCGGAGCACGAACGGCTCCGCGTCGTTGAGCGGCCGGTCGAGCCACGCGGCCGACCCCGGCGGCAGGCGGTTGAACGTGCCCGGGTCGCCGGCGGCGCTGCGCGCCTTGCGGAACTGCACGGTGAGCGTGGTGCCGTCGTGCTTGGCGGTGACGCCTCGGCCACCGCGGACGATCAGCGGGAAGAACCCTGGAGGATCCATGTCCGCCTCCTTCGGCGGGTCGCGTCTCCGGGTCACCCCGACCCTACGCCCCCGGCTCCCCCGAACGCAAGAAGGCCCGCAGCGCGGGCCTTCGAACGTCGGGTGTACTGCGACTCTCTTCAGTCGGGGCGCCCGGATTTGAACCGGGGACCTCACCGACCCGAACGGTGCGCGCTACCAGGCTGCGCCACGCCCCGAAGAGGACCAGCAGCATAGCGAGCGCGTGGCCGCGCGCGGGAACGTGACGCGCGGGGGTGCGAGCGGTGCGGGCGTCAGCGTGCGACGGCGCGGTAGTAGCGCACCGCGAGGCCCGTGACGAGCGTCTGGAAGGTCGTCTCGAGCGAGATGCCCTCCTCCGCCGCGTAGCGCTCGATCCCCGCCTCCTCGATGTCGGCCGCCTGGGCGATCACGTCGTCGAGGAGATCGGGGTGCCGATCGGCGAAGTACGCGCCGATGGAGTAGAGGCTGGTGTCGGTGAGGCCCTCGAGGAACGCGTCGGCGGTGCTCACTGACCGCCCAGTATGCCGCCCAGCCCGTTCGTCACGCCCTCGACGGTCCTGTTGACCCCGTCGAGGACCCCGCCGACCGCGCCCGCGGCGCCCTCGACGACCTCGCCCACCGGGCCGGAGCCCGTGGTGCCGCCGCTGGGCGGCGGCGGGCTCGGCAGCTCGGGCAGGCGGATCGTCGGCTGCGTCTGCGTGGGCGTCTGCGTCGTCCCGCCGGTCGTGCCGCCGCCCGACGTCGTGCCCGAGCCGGACGTTCCCGTGGCGCCGGACACCGCGCCGGTCACGCCCGAGACGGCCTCGGTGACCGGGTCCTTCTTCGCGACCGTCTGCTCCTTCGTGCCGGAGCCCGAGCTCGACGTGCCCGAGTCCGACGAGGACGACTTGGGCGACGATGACGAGCCGTCGGCCGCCGGCGCGCCGCCCGGCGCGAGCGTGCCCGGCCCACGGGTGCCGCTGCCACCGCCGGACGTGCTCGACGCCGACCCGCCGCCGCCGGCGACGGCCTTGGTGCCGCTCGACCGGGTCGCGACGGTCCGCTTCCCGCCGCTCCCGCTCTTGCCGGACGAGGACGACGAGCCCGCGCCGCTCCCGCTCCCTGCGGCGGCCGGCAGCGTGATCGGCGCGGCCTGCACCGCGGCCGCGGAGGTGCCGCCGCCGTCGTCGGAGCCGCCGCGCACCCGCTCGATCAGCGAGCCGTGGTCGGCGCCCGCGCGCGCGGAGTCCGGCGGCGACGTCGCGACGCCCGCGCCGACCCCCGCCAACGCGATCGTCGCCGCGCCCATGGCAGCCTTGCCCCAGCCGGTGACGACGCCCGGGTCGACCTGCGACGCGTGCGCCGACCAGACGGCCATCGACGAGACGTCCGGCGCCGGCGCGCCCGGCCCGGACGCGGCCTCGACCCCGAAGAGCTTGCGCTTGAGGAACGCCGGCAGCGGCAGCAGCGCGGCGATCTTCGTGCGGACCGGCGTGTGCGTGAGGTCGCGCGCGTCGAGCCCGCTCAACCGCGCGTGGCGCAGGCACGGCTGGCAGTACGAGACGTGGCGCGCCAGCCGCTTGCGGTCGCGCGCGCCGAGCAGGCCGGCCTCGGAGGCGGCCATCGCGATGATGCCCTGCACCCGCTGGCAGCGCTCGCCGGTGACGAGGTCCTCGTACTCCTCGGTCAGGCGCCGCCGCGCGCGGAAGAGCGTCGACTCCACCGCCGGGCGCGTCATGCCGAGGCGCTCGCCGATCTCGCGGTACGACAGGCCCTCCAGCTCGCGCATGACGAGGATCTGGTGGTGGGTCTCCGACAGGCCCCCGAAGGCGCCGCGCAGGTGGTCGAGCTGCTGCTTGTTCTCGAACGCGCGCTCGGGCGCCGGGTCCTTCGTGACGAGCTTGCCGTAGTCGGCGCTCGCCAGCCCGTCCTCGGCGTCGTACGAGACCTCCTCGGCCCGCTTGGAGCGGCGGAACTGGTCGATGCACGCGTTCTTGGCGATCTCGTAGATCCACGGCTTGAAGGCGATCGGGCGGTCGGTCTCGCGCATCCGCCGCAGCGCGGACATGAACACGTCCTGGGTGACGTCCTCGGCGCGCGCGTGGTCGTGGACCATGCCCTGCACGTACGCGGCGATGCGCCGGTGGTAGCGCGTGTAGAGCAGCTCGAACGCACGGTCGTCTCCCGCGCGCACGCGGGCGACCAGCTCGTGGTCTGTGATCTCGTCTCCGTCCCGCCTCAATGGCGCGACAGCCGAAGCAGTGCTGATAGCCGTTCCCCCCTGAGCGCCGCTCGTCCGCCGGGCGCTGGCCCGTTGGCCACGGAACTGTAGCGTTCAAGCGAGAACATGGCCTCACTTGCAACGATCACTGGCGCGCTGGACGCTCTCCTCACTCCACAGTCCTTCCGTGACTACGGCCCCAACGGGCTTCAGGTACCCGGAAGTCGCGATGTCGACACCATCGTCACAGGCGTCTCGGCGTCCGCGCGCCTGTTCGAGGCGGCGGCGGAACGTGGCGCGCAGGCGGTGCTGGTGCACCACGGCCTCTTCTGGCGCGGGATGCCGCAGGAGATCACGCCCGCGCTGCACCGCCGCCTGGTCCCGCTCTACCGGCACGACCTCGCGCTGCTCGCCTACCACCTGCCGCTCGACGCGCACGAGACGCATGGCAACAACGCGCTGCTCGCCGACGCGCTGCAGGCCGACGAGAAGGAGCGGTTCGGGGAGATCGGCTTCACCGCGCACTTCTCGGGCGACGGCATCCCCGCGGCCGAGCTGCTCGACCGGGTCGGCACCGCGACCGGCGGCCGCGTCCCGCTCCACCTCGACTTCGGCCCCGAGCGCGTGCGCAAGCTCGCGATCGTGAGCGGCGGCGCGGCGGACTTCGTGGGCGACGCGATCGACACCGGCCACGACGCGTTCCTCACCGGCGAGCCTGCCGAGCGCGTCATGACGCTGTCCCGCGAGGGCGGCATCCACTTCATCGCCGCCGGCCACTACGCGACCGAGACGTTCGGCGTCCGCGCGCTGGGCGACCACCTCGCCGAGCACCTCGGGATCACGCACGTCTGGGTCGACGACCCGAATCCCATCTGACAATCGGCCGATCGGTCCCTTGTATCCGTCTGCGGCGTCCGCTACTAAGTGCGGTACGTCGCAAACGGACCCTTGGAGGTCAACACCGATGGCGAATCACCTCACCCCGACGGAGCTCGCTCGCGAGAACGGCATGGAGCGCCGGGACGTGATCGCGAAGTGCATGGAACTCGGGGTGCCGATCTTCCAGGGGAAGATCGACAAGACGCTCTTCCTCGCGAGCCTGCGGGAGCTCGAGTCCACCGAGGTCGAGCAGGAGGCGATCAAGGTCTGAGGGACCGTCAAGACGTGCGCCGCCTGCGAGGGACGCCTCGCGGCCGTGGATCGCCACCCGGTTCCTCACCGATCCAAGCAGGATCGGCTTCGAAACCGCGCGGCGCCCACGACCACGATGCGGGCCTCGCAGACGACACGCCGGTTCTTGACAGCCCCTCTCGCGGACGGCACGGCCTCCACTAAGCTCCGCCCAGGGAAGAGGGCGCGGGCCCTCTGAGGAGGAGAGGAGACTCATGGAGGCCACCACCGCACCGGCGTCCGAGCCACGGACGACCGGTTCGACGACCATCGCCGACCTGCTGCCGAAGGCCGCGGAGCTGTTCGCGGACCAGACGGCGGTCACGTTCAAGGACCGGTCGAGCGGGGAGTGGCAGGAAGTCACGTTCCGCCAGGTCGGCGACATCGTCAGCGAGATCGGCCGCGGGCTGATCGACCTGGGCATCGCGCCCGGCGACCGCGTGTCGCTGCTGTGCACCACGCGGCCGGAGTGGACGTACGCGGACTTCGCGATCTCGACGGCCGGCGGCGTCGTCGTGCCGATCTACCCGACCAACGCGCCCGAGGAGTGCGAGTGGGTCGCGGGCAACTCGGAGTCCGTCGCGATCGTGTGCGAGAACGCCGAGCAGCTCGCGAAGATCGTCCAGGTCCGCGGCAACCTGCCGCACCTGGAGCACCTCATCGTCATCGACGCCGACGGCGACGTGGCGGACGCCGTGACGCTCGACCAGCTGCGCGAGCGCGGCCGCGGGCGGTCCGAGGACGAGCTGCGCGCGCGGGCCGCAGCCGTCTCGCCGGAGGACCCGTACACCTTCATCTACACGTCTGGGACGACCGGGCCGCCGAAGGGCTGCGTCCTCAGCCACGCCAACTACCGCGCGATCATCGACGCGACGACGCAGAACGGCGCGCTGGGCCAGGGGCCGGACGAGGTCACGTACCTGTTCCTCCCGCTCGCCCACGCGTTCGCGCTGCTGATCCAGCTCGCGTCCGTCGACCTCGGCACGCCGATCGCGTACTGGGGCGGCGACCCGCAGAAGATCATCGTCGAGCTGAGCGAGGTCAAGCCGACCTACCTGCCGTCGGTCCCGCGCATCTTCGAGAAGCTCTACGCGCTGGTGGCGGCGAACGTCGACCCCGACACGCTCGCGAAGGCCAAGGAGGTCGGCGGCAAGGTCGAGGACCTGCGCATCGCCGGCCAGCCGGTCCCGGCCGAGCTGCAGGCCGCGTACGACCAGTTCGACGAGAAGCTGTTCAAGAACGTCCGCGCCGCGTTCGGCGGACGGCTCCGCGAGGCGGTCACGGGCGCGGCCCCGATCGCGCCCGAGATCCTCGAGTTCTTCTGGGCGTCCGGGGTGCCGGTGATGGAGGGCTACGGCATGACCGAGACCTCCACCGCCGCGACGTCGTCCCGGCCGGAGGCGCACCGGTTCGGCTCGGTCGGGCGAGCGCTGCCGGGCGTGGAGATCAAGATCGCCGAGGACGGCGAGGTCCTGCTCAAGGGCCCGAACATCTTCACGGGCTACTACAAGAACGCGGACGCGTCGTTCGGCTCGATCGTCGACGGTTGGCTCCACACGGGCGACCTCGGCTCGCTCGACGAGGACGGCTACCTGTTCATCACCGGCCGCAAGAAGGACATCATCATCACCGCGGGCGGCAAGAACCTGACGCCGGCGAACTTCGAGAACGACCTG
Source organism: Parviterribacter multiflagellatus (assembly GCF_056863265.1). Lineage (NCBI taxonomy): Bacteria > Bacillati > Actinomycetota > Thermoleophilia > Solirubrobacterales > Parviterribacteraceae > Parviterribacter > Parviterribacter multiflagellatus. Next base: position 316,136 of record NZ_JBXPIZ010000003.1, on the reverse strand, counting down.
CGCCAGTCGCCGCTCATCTCGCAGTGCGTGATGCACGGCGACCGCCGCCCCTACCCCGTCGCGCTGATCACGCTCGACGAGGAGGCGATCGTCCCGTGGGCGCAGGCGCAGGGCATCGAGGACACCTCGATCGCGGCGCTCGCGCAGGACGAGAAGGTCCACGCGATGGTGCAGGCCGAGGTCGACAAGGCCAACGAGCGCCTCGCGCAGGTCGAGCAGGTCAAGAAGTTCGTGATCCTCGACCACGACCTGTCGCAGGAGACCGGTGAGCTGACGCCGACGCTGAAGGTCAAGCGCAACGTCGTCAACGAGCTGTACCTGCCGCTGTTCGACGAGCTCTACGCCGGGAGCTGATCCCGCGCCGCTGACGACGGCGCGCTCGTGCCGGGCGCGCCGTCGAGCAGCTTGCCGGGGTTCATGATCCCGGCCGGGTCGAGGCTCGCCTTGGCCGCGCGCAGGGCCGCGAGGCCGAGCGGCCCGGCCTCCTGCGCCAGCCACGGCGCGTGGTCGCGGCCGACGCCGTGGTGGTGGGTGATCGTCCCGCCGCCGGCGATGATCGCGTCGCTGGCGGCGGTCTTGACCGCGCGCCACTGCTCCAGCTCGGCGTCCTGCTCCTGCCGGGCGGCGAAGGTGAAGTAGAGCGAGGCGCCGGTCTCGTAGACGTGCGAGACGTGGCAGGCGACGAACGCCGGCGTGCCGCGCGCCGCGAGGCTGGCGTGGATCGCATCGCCGACCGCCGCCTTGAGCGCCTCGAGGTTCGACCACGTCGTCGCGGTCTCCAGCGTGTCGACGAGGATGCGGCGGTCGAGCAGGACGTCGCGCAGGTACGGGCCGTGGAACCGACCGGCGCGCCACGCCTTGCCCGCCGGCGTGCCGAGCTGGAGCGCCTCGTGGCGGCGGAGGATCGCCTGGGCCGCGCGCCGGCGGCGCTTGATCTCCGCAGGCTCGCCCTCCCACCCGGCGATGATCACGCAGCCACCCGCGTGGCCGCGCGCGCGGAGGTAGCGCGCGAAGAGCGCCTGGGCGGGGCCGCTGCCGGCCATCGCGAGCGAGAGCTGCGTCTCGGCCTCGTCGGAGAGCCGCAGCACGTCCGGCGCGGCGTCGTGCTGGCGCAGCGCACGCAGCAGCTCGGCGCCGGCGTGGAACGAGCGGACGCTGTACGCCTCGTAGCGGCGCGCGGCCGGCGCGGGGCGCACCTGCAGCGTCGCCTCGGTGATCACGCCCATCGTGCCCTCGGAGCCGACGAGGAGCTGGCGCAGGTCCGGCCCGGCGGCGCTGGCGGGGAGCGTGCGCGCGACGACCTCGCCCTGCGGCGTCGCGGCGCGCAGCCCGAGGACGAGCTCGTCGATGCGGCCGGTGCCGGTCGACGCCTGGCCGGCGCTGCGCGTCGCGACCCAGCCGCCGACGGTGGAGAACTCGAACGACTGCGGGAAGTGGCCGAGCGTCAGGCCGTGCTTGCCCAGCTCGCGCTCGGCCTGCGGGCCTGTCAGGCCGGCCTGGAGGGTCGCGGTGAGCGAGCGCGGGTCGGCCGCGACGAGCGCGTCCAGCCGGCGCGTGTCGAGCGCGATGACGTGCTCGTGGCCGCCGCGCAGGGCCTCCACGCCGCCGACGACGCTCGTGCCCCCGCCGAACGGGACGACCGCGACGCCGTCGGCCGCGCACGCGGCGAGCACGTCCGCGACCTCCTCGGGCGTGGCGGGCAGGACGACGGCGTCAGGCGCGCCGCTGCCGTCGCCCGCGCGCAGGCGGACGAGGTCGGGGTACGACTTGCCGGCCGCGCGCGTGAGGCGCGTGGGGTGGTCGGTGCGGACGTGCTCGTCACCGACGATCGCGGCGAGGCGCGCGCGGGCACCGGGCGCGAGGTCGTGGTCGGGGAGCCGGACGTCCTGGGCCGCGACCGGCTTGCGCAGCCCGCCGCCGCGGCCCGGGCCGAGCGTGGCCTCCAGCATCGCCTCGACGCCGGGCGGCAGGACCGGGTCGTGGCCGTCGGTCCCCCACCCCCACCAGCGCATCTCGTTCGGGTCGGTGAAGGTCATGCGGGCACCTCCGTGTCGAGCAGCTCACGCCACCCGGGGATGAGATCGGCGCGCACACGGCGCGCGACGTCCTCGTCGGTGAGCGCGCCCTCGGCGGCGCGCGCCCACAGCAGCTCGACGCCGAGCACCGGGACGCCCGGCGCGATCGGCCGCAGGAGCGCGTCGTCGCCCTCCGCGAGCGCCGCGACCGCGGCGGCCTCCGCGCCGAAGCGGCGGACGAGGCGGGGCGGCAGGCCGGCGGCGCCCGCTCCCACGCCGACGAGCGCCAGCCGCGCGGTCCTCGCTCCCCCGACCGCCCCCTCCTCGCGCGCGGCGATCACGTCGACGGCGTCCTCCGCCATCCGGCGGTAGGTCGTCAGCTTGCCGCCGACGACGCTGATCACGCCGTCGTGTTCGAGCACCGCGTGGCGGCGCGACAGGTCGGCGGTGGCACCGTCGCCGCCGAGCAGCGGCCGCAGGCCGGCGAACCGCCCGACGACGTCCTCGGCGGTCAGGTCGCTCTCCAGCACGGTGTTGACCGTCTGCAGGAGGAACGCCTCCTCCTGCGCGTCGACCGGCGGGGCGTCGCTCGGCGCGCCGTCGTACGGGTCGTCGGTGAGGCCGATCAGGACGTGCCCGTCGTGGCGGGGGAGCGCGAAGACGAAGCGGCCGACGGTGCCGGGGACGGGCACGCTGATCGCGGCGCGCGGGTCGCCGAGCCGGGCGGCGTCGACGAGCAGGTGCGCGCCCTTGCTCGGCCGCAGCTCGATGTCGGGGACGAGCTGCGCCGCCCACACGCCGGTCGCGTTGACGACGTGCCGCGCGCGGACGCCGAACGTGGCGCCGGTGAGGTCGTCGCGCGCGGTCGCGCCCTCGGCGTGCAGCTCCGTGACGGGCGCGTGCGTGAGGACCTTCGCCCCGTGCGCGGCGGCGGTGCGGGCGAGCGCGACGACGAGCCGCGCGTCGTCCTCGAGCTGGCCGTCCCAGTGCAGCAGCGCGCCGCGCAGGCCGTCGTGGCTGAGCGCGGGCGCCCACCGGCGCGCCTCCTCGGCGCTGACGCGGCGGGCGGGCGGGAGCCTGCGAGCGCGCGTCCCGGACATGCGGCGCAGCACGTCGCCGCCGCGGATGCCGGTCGCCACCAGCCGGTCCGCCCCGCGGCCGACGCTCGGCCCGAACGGGACGAGGAACGGCAGGGCGCGGATGAGGTGCGGCGCGATGTGCCGCATGAGCAGCGCCCGCTCGCGCGCCGACTCCCACGCCATCGGCACGTCGCCCTTGGCGAGGTACCGCAGCCCGCCGTGCACGAGCTTCGAGCTCCACCGGCTCGTGCCCGTCGCGAGGTCCGCGCGCTCCAGCAGCGCGACCGACAGCCCGCGCGACGCGGCGTCCAGCGCCACCCCGGCACCGGTCACGCCACCTCCGACGACGAGCACGTCCACGACCTCCCCACCCGCCAGGGCGTCGAGATCGGCGGCGCGCCGGGCCGCGGTGAGATGGGACGAGGCGACCATGTGTGACACCCTAACAGCGAGTGTCACACCGTCGCAACCCCGTCGGTCGCGACCCGCGGCCGCCACGCGCCGCACGGGAGGAGTCACCATGTAGGCGACGTGTCCGCGATCACGACCGACGACCCGATCCTCGACGCCGCCCGGGCGACCGTGCTCGACTTCGGCATCAGCCGGATGACGGTGAGCGAGGTCGCGCGGCGGGCGGGCGTCTCGCGCATGACCGTGTACCGGCGGTACCCGGACGGCGAGGCGCTGCTGAAGGCGGTGATGGCGCGCGAGTTCACGCAGACCATCGCGCTCGGGCAGGAGGCCAGCGCGGCCGAGCCGAACGCGCGCCTGCGGCTCGTGGCGGAGGTGATGCAGGCGCTCGTGCTGCTGCTCGACCACCCGGTGATGCGGCGGCTGATCGAGGTCGACGTCGACCAGCTCGTGCCGTACTTCGCCGACCACATGGGGCGCTTCCAGCAGGCGGTCGTCGCGCAGCTCACGCACGAGATCGCCGCCGGGCAGCAGGCCGGGGAGATCCGCCCCGGCGACGCGGCGACGATGGCGCAGACGATCGAGCTGGCGCTGCGCGGGCCCGTGCTCGCCACGCGCACCCTCGAGGGCGAGGAGCGCGAGCGCGTCCTGCACGAGCTCGAGCAGCTCCTCACGCGCTTCCTGGCGCCCGAGTGATCCGCCCGCCCGCGTCGCCCGAACAGTCGGTGCGATGTCGGAAGCCAACCACCTGCCGCGGCGGATCGCGGTCGTCGGCGCCGGGGTCTCGGGCCTCGTCGCCGCCCATCTCCTCGCCCAGGACGGGCATGCGGTCGTCGTCTTCGAGGCGGCGCCGTACGCCGGGGGCCACACGAACACGATCGACGTCGCGACGCCCCGCGGCGGCACGCTCGCGGTGGACACCGGCTTCATCGTCTTCAACGACCGCAACTACCCGCAGTTCGAGGCGCTGCTGGCCGAGCTCGGCGTCGCGTCGCGACCGTCCGACATGTCGTTCGGCGTCAGCGACGCCGCCGGCACGTTCGCGTACGCCAGCTCCTCGCCGCGCGCGCTCTTCGCGACCCCGCGCCACCTCGCCGACCGCCGCTTCCACGCGATGCTGCGGGACGTCCGGCGCTTCCAGCGCGACGCCCGCGCGCTCCTCGCCACGCCGGCCGCCGACCACGACCCGCCGCTCCGCGCGTGGCTGGAGGAGCGCGGGTACGGCGAGTGGTTCGTCGAGCGCCTGATCGTCCCCCAGGCGACCGCCGTGTGGTCCGCCGACCCGGCGCAGATGTCGAGCTTCCCGGCGCGCTTCCTCGCGCAGTTCTTCGCCAACCACGGGATGCTCGAGCTTCGGAAGCGCCCGCAGTGGCGCACGATCGCCGGCGGCTCGCGGACCTACGTCGACGCGCTGCTGCGGCGGCTCGACGCGGACGTGCGACTCGCCACGCCGGTCGTGCGGGTCGAGCGCAGCCCCGGCCACGTGACGATCACGCCCGAGCGCGGCGCGCCAGAGCGCTTCGACGACGTCGTCCTCGCCACCCACGCCGACACGACCCTCGCGCTGCTCGGCCCGGACGCCACGCCGCTGGAGCGCGAGCTGCTCGGCGCCTTCCCGTACCAGCCGTCCGAGGCCGTGCTCCACACCGACACGCGCCTGCTCCCCCGGCGCCGCGCGGCGTGGGCGAGCTGGAACGCCCACCTGCTCGACCCCGCGCCCCCGCTCCCGACCGTCACGTACGACATGAACCGGCTCCAGGGCCTCGACGCACCCGAGCGGTACCTGGTCACGCTCAACCGCACCGATGCGATCGACCCGGCCACGGTCATCCGCCGCATCGCCTACGCGCACCCGGCCTTCACGCGCGCGGGCGTGCGCGCGCAGCAGCGCCACCACGAGATCAGCGGCCATCGCCGCACCCACTACGCCGGGGCGTACTGGGGCTGGGGGTTCCACGAGGACGGCGTCGCCAGCGCCCACCGCGCCGTCGCGACCCTGCGCGCGGCCACGGGCCACGCCGCGCCACGGGAGCGGCTCGCCGCATGACCCAGAGCGCCCTGTACCGCGGGACGATCCGCCACCGCCGCCACGCGGTGCGCGGGCACGCGTTCACCCACCGCATCGCGCTCGCCTACGTCGACCTCGACGAGATCGACGAGCTCCCGCCGCACCTGCAGCCCCGCCGCACCGACCACCTGGGCGGCGACCCCGCCACCCCGCTCGCGGACGCCGCCCGCGCGGTCGTGGAGGAGCACACCGGCGCGCCCTCCCCGCAGGGCCCCGTCCGGCTCCTCACCCAGCCGCGCGGCTTCACGCCGGTCTCGTTCTTCTACCTCTTCGACGGCCCGGACGAGACGCTGCGCGCGGTCGTCGCCGACGTCACGAGCACGCCGTGGAAGGAGCGCCGCCAGTACGTCGTGACCGGCGCCGGCGCGGTGCTGCGCGGCGCCCACGACAAGCAGATGCACGTCTCGCCGTTCCTCGGCATGGAGCACCGCTACCGCTGGCGCGCCACGGCGCCCGGCCCGACGCTCTCCGTCCACATCGCCGTCGACGACGCGTTCGACGCGACGCTGAACCTCACCCGCGCGCCGCTCACCGCCGCCGCGCGCGCCACCCCCAACGCCAGGACGCTCGCGCTCATCTACGGCCACGCGGCCGCGCTGAAGCTCCGCGGCGTTCCCGTCCACGCCCACCCCGGCCCGCAGCCCGCCGCCCGATGACCACGAGCCTCGCCCGCGCCATCGCCCTCCGCCTCCTCGCGCGCATGCGCGAGGGCCGCCTGATGATCGTCGAGGACGGCGAGTGCCGCCAGCTCGGCCCGGGAGGCGACCCGACCGCGGTCGTCGAGATCGCCGACGCCCGCACGTGGCCCGCGCTCCTGCTCCAGGGCAGCCGCGGCCTGGCGACCTCGTACGCCGCCGGCCACTGGACGACGCCCGACCTCGTCGACGTCGTCCGCCTCGCCGCCCGTAACGCCACGCTGCTCGACGACGTCCGGCGCCGCGCCACGCCGGTCCGCGAGCCCTACCAGCGCGCCCGCGCGGCGCTCACACGCAACACGCCGGCCCGCAGCCGCCGCGACATCGCCGCCCACTACGACCTGGGGAACGCGCTGTTCGAGCTGATGCTCGACCCGACGATGATGTACTCGGCGGCGCTCTTCACCGACGACGACCAGCCGCTGGAGCAGGCCCAGCGCACGAAGCTCGACGTGCTCACGGACAAGCTCGACCTGCGGCCCGAGCACCACCTGCTGGAGATCGGCACCGGCTGGGGCGCGCTCGCCGTCCACGTCGCGCAGCGCACGGGCTGCCGCGTCACGACCACCACGCTCTCGCGCGAGCAGTTCGACGTCGCGCAGGCGCGCGTCAAGGGCGCCGGCCTGGAGGACCGCGTCACCGTCCTCCTGCAGGACTACCGCCACCTCACCGGCACGTACGACCGCCTGGTCAGCGTCGAGATGATCGAGGCCGTCGGCTGGAAGGATCTCGGCACCTTCTTCCGCCGCTGCAGCGACCTGCTCGCCCCGGACGGCCGGATGGTCCTGCAGGCGATCACGATGGACGACCGCGCCTATGCGGTCGAGCGCGCGTCCAAGAGCTTCATCCGCACGCTCGTCTTCCCCAACGGCTGCCTGCCCTCGCAGCAGGTGATGGCGAACGCGATCGCCACCGAGACGGACCTGCGGCTCACCCAGCTCGAGGATCTCACGGGCGACTACGCGCGCACGCTGCGGCACTGGCGGGCGAACCTGGACGCCGCCACCGGGGAGCTCGATCAGCTCGGCTACGACCAGCGGTTCCGGCGCCTGTGGCGCCTGTACCTCGCCTACTGCGAGGCCGGGTTCGCCGAGCGCCGCATCGGCCTGGTCCAGTCCGTCTACGCCAAGCCACGGCACCACGCGCGTGTGCAGGGCTCGGCGGACGCGGCGCGCGCAGGTACGCTACGTGCCGGTGCGCACGGACCCCACTGACAACGGCGGGCTCTTCGTCGGCCGCCGCCCGGGGACGCGACCGGTCCGGTATCGCGAGATCCCCGAGGAGACGGTCGGCCGGCGGCGGCGCGTGGACGCGGCGATCGCCCACGCGATCCTCGTCGTGATGGTCGTGATCGCCGCCACGTTCTGGGGCCCGATCCCCATGGCGTGGCTGTGGATCGGCGCCCAGCTCCAGTACCACACGGACTCCGTGATGCTCGGCATCTGCGTCGCCTTCATCGGGATGCTGCTGACGATCATGGGCGGCCTCGTCCTGGTCAAGCGACTCGACGGCTTCTGGATCCTCGCCCGCCGCGCCGCCGGCCACGACCAGCGCAGCGGGATCATCGGCCCGGTCTTCGCCGTCGCCGCCATCATCGGCGTGACGCTGTTCACCATCTGGCTGATCTTCATCGCCGGACTCAGCCCGACGATGGCGCCATCCGATCAGTAACGAGTGGGTCTCCTCGATCACTACCGCCAGTTCCAGGGCCTCAGCGACGAGGAGGTGAGCGCCGACCTGCGCGCGAAGGCCGACGCGCGCAAGGCCGAGGCGCTCGAGCGGGTCGAGCCGATCGACCTCTCCCGCACGACCTGGCCGGGGCTGCCGCACCACCAGGTCGTCAACGCGATCACGTACGCCGCGCGCAAGGGCCTGAACCGCTACGTCGACCCGCGCGCCGGCACGCTGCGCTCCGAGATCGCCCACCACCACGGCATCGACGCGTCGCAGGTCGTGGTGGGGAACGGCGCGGCGCAGCTGCTCGCGTCGGCTGCCGCGGCGCTGCTGGAGCCGGGTGACGAGCTCGTCACGCCGTGGCCGTCGTACCCGCAGTACCCGCAGCTCGCGCGCCGCTCGCACGCGCGCGCCGTCCCGGTCCCCGGGTTCGCGGTCGACCAGCTCCTGGCCGCGGTCACCGACCGCACGCGCGTCATCACGATCTGCAACCCGAACGACCCGACCGGCGAGCTGCTCGACGCGGACGCGCTGGACGGGCTGCTCCGATCGCTCCCCGAGCGTGTTGTCACGTTCGTGGACGAAGCGCTCGTGGACTACGTGGACGCCCAGGCGGTCGACGCGAACCTGCCGCTCCTGGAGGCGCACCCGCGCCTGCTCGTCTTCCGCTCGTTCTCCAAGGCGTGGGGCCTGGCGGGCCTGCGCTGCGGCTACGCGCTCGGCGCGCCGGACGCGACGACGCTCCTGGAGCAGCTCGAGCCCGACCTCGGCGTCAACGACCTCGCCCAGGAGGGCGCGCTGGAGGCGCTGCGCTCCACCGAGGGCCGGGTCCGCAAGCGCGCGCAGACCGTCGCGACGCAGCGCACGCACGTGCTGGAGGCGCTGCGCGACACGCCGTACGACGTCGCGCCGTCGCAGGCCAACGTCCTGTGGCTGCGCCTCCCGGGCGTCGACGGGGCGGAGCTGGCCGCGCGGCTGGAGCGCCAGGGCGTGATGGTGCAGCCCGGCGCCCCGATCGGCCAGCCCGACCGCGTCCGCGCGTCCGTCCACCTGCCCGAGCACGCGGTGCGGCTGGTGCGCGCGCTGGAGCTGGCGCTGGAGGAGGAGCCGGACCGTGCCGCGCGGAGCTGAGCCGCGGCGCCACGACGCGGTCCCGGCCGTCGCCTTCGCCGCCCTCGTCGCGCTGATCCTCTTCGCCGCCTGCGTCGGGTCGGCCGCCGCGGCCGGTCCGGCCGCGCGCGCCGCGGTCGTCGGCGGCGAGGACGCCCCGAAGGGCGCCTACCCGTGGATCGTCGCGCTCTCGCGCGGGTGCGGCGGGACGCTGATCGCGCCCGACCGCGTGCTCACGGCCGGCCACTGCGTCGAGGACCTGCGCGTGAGCGAGCTGAAGCTCTTCGTCGGCGCCTACGACCGCGAGCTGGGCGGCTACGACTACGACGGCCTCCCCGTCAAGGCGATCGAGGTCGCCAGCCACCCGCGCTACCGCTCGCTGGAGAACGGCGGCCCGTCCAACGACGCCGCGATCCTCAAGCTCAGCGCGCCGGTCCCCGACGTCCCGCTCGTCCGGCTCGCGACGGCCGCCGAGGCGCCGCTGTTCGCCGGCGGCGAGGAGGCGATGGTGATCGGGTGGGGCGTCACGCGCACCGACCTGCAGCGCGCGCCGCTCGCGACCGGCCTGCAGCAGGGCGCGCTGCGGATCCTCCCCGACGACAGCTGCGACCGCGTCTACGGCCAGGACGGCTCCTACCGCCGCAGCGTGATGCTCTGCGCGCGCAGCCGCAACCGGTTCCGCACCCCGAACACCTCGCCCTGCGTCGGCGACAGCGGCGGCCCGCTGGTCGTCGGGGACACGCAGGTCGGCATCGTGAGCTTCGGCATCTCGTGCGGCGCGCTGCACGAGCCCACGGTCTTCTCGCGCGTCGCGAGCCTGCGCGCGTTCATCGACGCCCCCGAGCCGCTGTGGTCGCCGCAGCCGCTGGGCCGGGCGCAGGTGAGCGGCACGCTCGTGCCGGGCCGCATCGCCACCTGCGTCGCCCCCGAGTGGCGCAACCGCGTCGACCGCGTCCGCTACCGCTGGGGCATCAACGGCGTGCTCGTCGCGACCGGCCGGCGCGTGCGGGTGACCGAGAGCGCGCGCGGCAAGGTGCTCCAGTGCCGTGCGGTGGCCGAGAACGACGGCGGCTCGACCCCGAGCGCGGCGTCGCCGGAGCTGCGCGTCCCGCGCGCGGGCGCCACCAAGGGCACCTCGGGCCCGAAGGCGCAGCCGCTGCGCGACGCGACGCGCGAGCCGTTCTGAACGGCCTATCCACGAGGACCGCCAGCCGGTACGGTCCGAAGCGTGTCTGCCACGCACCCCACCGCCCGGAGAGCGCGGCTCGGGTTCACCGACGCGGCGCACGACGAGGTCGTCCTCGACGACCTGGAGCAGACGGGCGAGCTGCCCGCCTGGCTCACCGGGAGCCTCCTGCGCACCGGCCCGGCGCGCTGGGACCTCCCCGCCGGCTCCGTCAACCACTGGTTCGACGGGCTCGCCCAGCTGCACCGGTTCAGCTTCCGCGACGGAGCCGTCTCGTACGGCTCGCGGTTCCTGCGCTCGAAGGCGTGGCGCCACGTCGAGGAGACCGGCGCGCTCGGCTTCCGCGAGTTCGCGACCGACCCGTGCCGGAGCGCGTTCCGGCGCGTCGCGTCGCTCTTCGCGAGCGACCTGACCGACAACGGCGCGGTGAACGTCACGCGGCTCGGCGACCGCTACCTGGCGCTGACCGAGACGCCGCTGCCGGTCGCGTTCGACCCGCAGACGCTCGAGACGTTCGGGATCGAGGGCCGGCCGCCGGTCGACGTCGCGAGCGCCCACCCGCACCACGACCCCGAGCGCGGGCTGCTCGTCAGCCACGGGACGTACCTCAAGGGCCCGAAGCCCGGCTACGCGCTGTTCGCCCAGCGGGACGGCGCGGACAAGGGCGAGGTCTTCGCGCGGTTCGGGGCCCGGCACCCGGCCTACCACCACGCGTTCGGCCTCACGCACGACCACGCGGTGCTCGCCGAGGCGCCCTTCACGATGGGCAACCCGATCGCGATGGGGCTCGGCTCCAAGCCGTTCATCGAGTACTTCACGTGGCATCCGGAGCGCCCGGCGCGCTTCCTCGTCGCCGAGCGCGCGACCGGCCGGCGGTACGAGCCGTGGACCGCCGACGCGTTCTTCTGCTTCCACCACGTCAACGCGTTCGAGGAGGAGGGCGACCTCGTCGTCGACCTGCTCGCGTTCGAGGACCCGTCGATCATCGACGCGCTGGCGCTCGGGCGCCTGCGCGAGGGCGCGCCGATCCCGCTGCCGCAGCTGCGGCGCTACCGCCTGCCGCTCGACCGCCCCGGCACGCACGTCGCCTCCGAGGTGCTCAGCGACGAGGCGTTCGAGCTGCCGCGGATCGACTACCGCCGCGTCAACGGCAAGCCGTACCGCTACGTCTTCGGCGCGGGCGCGGAGGAGTGGTTCGACCGGATCGTGCGCGTCGACGTCACCACCGGGACGAGCATCCGCTGGCAGGAGCCCGGCACCTACCCGGGCGAGCCCGTCTTCGTCGGCCGTCCCGGCGCCGAGACCGAGGGCGACGGCGTGTTGCTCAGCGTCCTTCTCGAGCCTGACCGCGCGGCGTCGAGCCTGCTGGTGCTCGACGCGGGGACCCTGACCGAGCTGGCTCGCGCGCGCGTGCCGCACCACATCCCGTTCGGGTTCCACGGCCAGCACTTCGCGAGCGCGCCCTAGCGGCGCCCGCGGTGCGGCCTACGACTCGCCGGCGCTCTGCCGCAGCAGGGCGCCGGTGGTCTGCTCGAGGATCTTGCGCCAGGCGCGCGTCTTCTCGCGCTCGACCGCGAAGTGCTTGACGACCTTCCGCACCCGCGTGGCGGAGATCTCGATGCCGTGCCGCTCGCACACCGCGTGGAAGTCCTCGTAGTCGGAGGCGAGCTTGAGCGTCACCGACTGGAACCCGTGCTTGGCGATCTGGACGCGCTTGGCGTAGTTCATGATCGACGTCTGGAACATCAGCTCGTCGTTCGGCTCGGGCTCGATCAGCACGATGTCGACGCCCGGGTACCGCTGCTCCCACTGGCGCGCCTGCTCGTGCAGCCGCTGGTAGGCCATCAGCTTGAAGGTCTGGTAGCCGATCTGCGGGAGCCCCATGTCGCTGACGCGCTGCGGCCGCGAGCCGAACAGGCCGCCGACGCGCTTGGAGAAGTCGTTGACGAACGGGACGAGCGGGTTGACGACGACGATGAACTTCGCGCCCGCGTCGACGGCGATGTCGAGGTTCGTGGTCGAGACGATGCCGCCGTCGATCAGCTCACGGCCCTTGACCTCGACCGGCGCGTACACCATCGGCAGCGCGGTGGAGGCCCGCACCGCGGTGGAGATCGGCACGTCGTCCCAGCCCTCCGTGCCGAACACGATCCGCTCGCACGTGTCGAGGTCGGTCGCGGCGAGGTACAGCTCGCTGTCGATGTCGCGGAAGTCGTCGGAGCGGTCCGGGTCGGAGAGGACCTCGTTGATGTACCGCTCGATCCCACGGCCTGAGTACATGCCCGAGGGCAGCGCCTCGGCGAGGCCCAGCGCGGCGTCCATGACCGCGCCGCGCAGGAGCTGCGGCGCCATCTCGCGCGCCAGCCCGGCTGCGCGGAACGGCAGCTGCAGGCCCTTCTTGGCGAACTCGACGTAGTTCGGCCGCAGCAGCGTCCCGAGGTCGATGTCGCGGAACGGCGTCGGCACCTGCTGGTTGACGACCCGCATCATCTCCTCGGGCGTCACGCCGTTCGCGCACATGGAGGCGACGAACGAGCCCGCGGAGGTGCCGACGTACACGTCGAACTGGTTGACCGTGCGGTTGACGCTCAGCAGGTCGAGCGCCCTGAGCGCGCCGATCTCGTACACCGCGCCGGTGAACCCGCCCCCGCCCAGGACGAGCGCGGACTTGGACTTGCGCGGCCGGCGACGGGTCGTCGTGGCCTTGGCGCGCTTGCGCCCGCGACCCTCCTCGATGCCGACGACCTTGCCCATGTCGCGATCGTACCCGCTCATACGACCGTCATCGGCACCCGCGGCGCGGCGCGACAGGCCCGCGCCGCGGATTCATCCGGACTTCACACGGCGCGCTCGACGGCCGGCCTGGAGGCGCCGGCCGGTGCGGCCTGGGCGCCTGTCCCGGCACGCCGCGGCAGCGCGGCTGCGGCGAGCACGCCGGCGAGCGTGAGCCCGCCGACGACGAGCAGGGCGGACACCAGGCCGTCCGCCACCGCGACGCGCAGGGGCTCCCCGGTCAGCCCGTCCGGCACGCCGGCGACGCCGACGAGCACCGCCAGGCCGGCACCCGAGCCGATCTGCAGCGACGTCGACGCGATCCCCGACGCGGTGCCCTGGACGCCGGGCGCCACGCCTTCAGTGGCGGCGAGGAACATCGCCGGGTAGACGAGCCCCATCCCCAGGCCGGTCACGACGACGCCCGCGAGCGTGGTCGCGTACGTCGCGCCGGGGCCGATCTGCGCCGCCAGCAGTGCCGCGCCGGCGCCGCCGACGAGCATGCCGGCGACGAGCGTGAGCCGCGTGCCGAGGTGGGCGACGAGTCGGTCGGACAGCGCGTTGCCGGCGGTGATCGCCAGCGTGGGGCCGAGGAACGCGAGGCCGCCCTCGAGGGCCGAGTAGCCGAGGACGTCCTGGAAGTGGAGGGTCAGGAAGTACGGGACGGCCTGCAGGCTCATCCCGAACACGAAGATGACGGCGACCGCCGCCCGCAGGCGCCGGGCGCCGAGCATCCCCAGCGGCAGCAGCGGGTCGTCGCTGCGCGCCTCGATCGCGACGAACGCCGCCAGCAGCAGCGCCGCGCCGCCGGCAGCCCCGAGCACCAGGCCGTCGCCGATGCCCTCCTCGGGCGCCTGGGCGATCGCCAGCACGAGGAGCGTGACGCCGGCGGTGCCGGTGAGCGCTCCGGGCGCGTCGAGGCGGCCGCGGCGCGACGCCGCCGCGTCGGGCTCGACCAGCGCCAGCGCGCCGGCCGCGCCCAGCAGCGCGATCGGCACGTTCACGAGGAAGACCCCCTGCCACCCGGCCAGGTCGGTCAGGACGCCGCCCAGCAGGGCGCCGAGCGTCAGGCCCGCCGCCCCGGCGACCGCCCAGATCGAGAGCGCGCGGTTGCGCTCCGGCCCCTCGGCGAACATGGTCGTGACGAGCGACAGCGTGGCCGGGAACAGCGTGGCCGCGCTCACGCCCTGCAGGACGCGCGCGGCGATCAGCGCCTCGGGGCCGGTGGCCACGCCTCCGAGCAGCGACGCGGCGCCGAACCCGGCCATGCCGGCGACGAACATCCGGCGCCGCCCGACGAGGTCGGCCAGCCGCCCGCCGAGCAGGAGGAAGCCGCCGAACGTGATGCCGTACGCGGTGACGACCCACTGCAGGGCATGCGGGGAGAACCCGACCTCGCGGCCGATCTCGGGCAGCGCGACGTAGACGATCGTGTAGTCGAGAGCGATCAGCAGCTGGCCCACCGCGAAGAGCGCGAGGGCCAGCCGTGGACGTGCAGAACGGGACATGGACCCGAGTCTGCACCTTCAAGCGCGCTTGAAGTCAAGCGGGCGCGACGCCCGGCGCCACGATGAGCTGCCACCCCTCCGTGCCCGCGCGGACGCGCGGCGTCCAGCCGGTCGCCTCGGTCAGCCGGCGGCTCGAGAGGCGCTGCGAGCGCGCGAGCGGCGCCAGCGGCGGCGGCACGGCGTCGTCCGGGATGGGGGGCTCGAGCGTCTCGCGCCCGACGACGGCCGCGAGCGCCGCGTCGCCCTCGCCGCGCGTCGGCGGGTCCGCGTCGGCGACGTTGTAGATCCCGGCCGGCGCGCCGAGCGCGGCCACGACGGCGGTGGCCGCGTCGTCGAGCCAGACGGTGGGCCGGTACGCGTCCCGGGGCCCGATGCTGGGCGACACGCCCGCGCGGGCGTTCATCACGTCGGTCAGCGTCAGGTCGCTGTCGGGCCCGACGAAGAGTCCGAACCGCAGGACGACCGTGTCGCCGCCGAACAGCTCGGTCGCGTTCCGCTCGGCGACGAGCGCCGTGTCGGTGGTGCCGCCGCCCGCAACCGGGGCGTCCTCGTCGAGCCAGGCGTCGCCGCCGTCCGCGTAGACGAAGGCCAGCGACTCCTGGACGAGGCGCGGCACGCCGGCCGCCTGCGCGGCCGCGGCGATCGCCGCGGACGCCTCGGTCCGCAGCCGGTCGTTCTCGTCCCAGGCGCCGGGCTCGCCCATCCGGGCTGCCGGCGGGATGCGGGTCAGCAGGTTGACGACGGCGTCCGCGCCCGCGAAGACGGGGGTCAGCGCGTCGCGGTCGTACACGTCGGCCACCACGGCCCGCGCGCCGCGCTCGCGCACCTTGCGCGCGCTGGTCTCCGACCGCACGACGGCCGTCACGCCGCGGCCGGCGCGGACGAGCTGCTCGACGACGCGGCGGCCGATGACGCCGGTGGCTCCGGTGATCACGATCTCGTTCATGTCACCCCTGACGGATGCGGTCGGCACGGTGTGACAGCGAGCGACCGCGACTTCCAGCGCCGTCTGGTGTCATGGGGTCCGATGCGCCTCCGCTCCCTGCTCGCGGCCGCCGTCGCGCTCGTGCTCGCCGCCGTGGCCGCCCCGCCCGCTCTCGCCCTCGACGCCGCGACCCTCCGCACCAGCCTGACGAAGGCGATCGGTGGAGCGGGCGGCTCCTCCGGCGCGTACGCCCGCGACCTGCAGACGGGCGCGGAGCTCGTGGACGTCCGGTCGGACGCGGCCCGCATCCCGGCGTCGGTGGAGAAGCTGTTCGTGACGTCGACCGCGCTCATGCGCTTCGGCCCGACGACCGAGCTGACCACGCGTGCGGTGACGGACGCCGAGGTCGACGCCGACGGCGTGCTGCGCGGCGACCTGTGGCTCGTCGGCGGCGGCGACCCGGGGCTCACCGAGGAGGACCTCGCCCGGATGGCGTCCGCCGTCGCCCAGGGCGGCGTCCAGCGCATCGAGGGCGGCGTCGTCGCCGACGACACGCGGTTCGACCGCCTGCGCGGCTCGTCGCGCACCGGCGGCGCGGCCGACGGCGACATGGGCGGCCGGCTCGGCGCGCTCCTGCTCCGCCGCGGCTTCCAGTCCTCGCCCGCGACCTACGTCGCCCAGCGCTTCATGGCGAAGCTGAAGGCCGAGGGGATCGAGCTCGGCCGCAAGCCGCGCGTGGGCGTCGCGCCGACCGAGGCGACCGAGCTGGCCACCGACGCGTCCGCGCCCATCGGCGACCTGATCCGCCAGACCAACGTGCCCTCCGACAACTTCATCGCCGAGATGCTGCTCAAGAACCTCGGCGCCGAGTACGGCGAGGGCGGCACGACGAGCGCGGGCGCGGCGGTCGTCCGCTCCACCCTCGACGACTTCGGCGTGCGCCCGCGCATCTCCGACGGCTCGGGCCTCTCGCGCGCCAACCGCACGACGCCGCGCCAGGTCGTCCGGCTGCTGGAGCGGATGGAGGGCCAGGAGACCGCGCAGACCTGGCGCTCCTCGCTGGCCGTCGCCGGCCGCACCGGCACGGTCAAGCTCCGCATGCGCGGCAGCGCCGCCGCCGGCCGCTGTCGCGTCAAGACGGGCACGATCCGCGGCGTCTCCAACCTCGCCGGCATCTGCACCACCACCGGCGGGCGCCTCGTCGGCTTCGCGTGGCTGATGAACGGCGTCTCGACCTGGACCGGGCACCGGGTGCAGGACCGGATGACGGCCCTGCTCGCGCGCTACTCGGGCTGAGCCTCCGCAGGGTCGCGCGCGACCCACCCCGGCGCGTCGAGGCGGATCGCTCCGCCTCCGACGAGCTGCCGGAGCGTCTCCTCCAGCGCGGCGACGGATGCCGCACCGACCTCGCGCTCCCATTCGGTGCGCAGCTCCTCGAAGACCGCCTCGCCCTCCTGCAGCAGCGTCAGCCCGCGGTCGGTGACGCGCACGCGCGTGCGACGCCCATCGACCGGGTCGGCCTCGCGCACGACGTAGCGGCGCTCCTCCAGCACCGCGATCGTCTTGGCCGCCGCCTGCTTGGTCACCGACATCGCCCGGCCGAGGTCCGACGCGCTGTCGGCCCCCGCCAGGATCGCGCGCAGGGCGAACTCGTGCACCGGGCGGACGTCCTCGTAGCCGCGCTCGGCGAGCGCCGCGGTCGCCCGGTCCGCCAGCGCGCGGAAGCCGCCGAGCAGGAGGAGCGCGAGGTCGGCACCGGAGCGGGACACCGACGCAGCGTACGCGCGCTTGATATCGACAACCTCGTTGTCTATCATCTCGACAACCCGGTTGTCTACTTTTGAGAGCGTGCACGATGCCCACCGTTCCCCCCGCAGGCGCCACCGTCCGGGAGGTCACCCACCACCTCGCCGACCTCAACGGCACGCGGCTGCACTACGTCGCGGCCGGAGTCGCCGGCACGCCGATCGTGCTCGTCCACGGCTGGCCCGAGACCTGGTGGGCGTTCCGCAAGCTGATCCCGCTGCTCGCCCAGGCGCACCGCGTCTACGCGCTCGACCTCCGGGGCTTCGGCGACTCGGACAACGGCGACACCGAGTACGGCGAGGCGGTCGCGGCCGAGGACCTGCACCAGCTCGTCGAGCACCTGGGTGCCGGCCCGGTGCACCTGCTCTGCCAGGACATCAGCGGCGGCGTCGGCTTCCGGTTCGCGGCGACCCACCCCGAGGACGTCCGCAGCTTCACGGCGGTCGAGTCGGCGCTCGCCGGGTTCGGGCTCGAGCGCCTCGCCGACGTGCGCGACGGCGGGTCGTGGCACCTCGGGTTCCTCGGCACCCCGGGGATCCCGTCGATGCTGCTCCCCGGCCACGAGCGCGACCTCCTGGCCGGGTGGGCCTACCCGATGATGAACGGCACCGAGGGCGCCGTCACCGAGGACGACATCGCCGAGCTCGTGCGCACGTACGCCCGTCCGAACGCGTGGCGGGGCACCGAAGGCCTCTACGCCGACGTCCTCGCGAACGGCGGCGCGACCCGCGCGCTGGCCCAGGAGCGGCCGCTGACGGTGCCGGTGCTCGCCGTCGACGGCGTCAACCATCCGATGACGGCGACCACGTTCCGCCAGGTCGCGGCAGGCGAGGTCACCGCCGTGCACGTGGAGGGGGTCGGCCACCTGGTCGCCCAGGAGGCGCCCGCTGAGCTCTCCGTCGCGCTCCTCGACTTCACCGAGCGCGTGGACCGCTCGGCCTAGCCGTCAAGACTCCGCGGCGTCGGCGACGTCGAGCTCGGGCTGCTCGGGCTCGGGCGGCGGGCCGTGCTCCAGCAGCTCCAGCAGGCCGGGCTCGTCGAGGACCGGCACCTTCAGCCGCTCCGCCTTCTCGAGCTTCGAGCCCGCGGCCTCGCCCGCGACGACGTAGGACGTCTTCTTCGAGACGGAGGACGTGACGCGGCCGCCGGCGGCGAGGATGCGCTCGGTCGCCTGCTCGCGGGTGAGGTCGGGGAGCGTCCCGGTGAGCACGAACGTCAGGCCGTTCAGCAGGCCCTCGCCGGGCGCGGGGCCCTCGACCTCGAACTGCAGGCCGGCGGCGCGCAGCCGCGCGATCAGGCCCTGCATCTGCTCGCGCTGCAGCTGCTCCCGGATGATCGCGGCGCTCTTGGGGCCGATGCCGGGCGTGGCCTGGATGGCCTCCTCGTCGGCGGCGAGCAGGTTGTCGATGGTGCGGAACTGCTGGGCGAGGTTGCGGCCGGTGACCTCGCCGACCTCCTCCAGCCCGATGCCGAACAGCACGCGGCCGAACGGGCGCTCCTTGGAGCGCTGCAGGCCGTCGAGCAGCTTCTGCGCGGACATCTCCGCGAACCGCTCGAGCGAGACGAGCTGCTCCAACGTCAGGTCGTAGAGGTCCGCCGCGTCCTTGACGCCGAGGCCGTCACGGAGCTGGAGCACCCGCTCCTCCCCCAGCCCGTCGATGTCCAGCGCCCCGCGCGAGGCGAAGTGCTTGAGGAGCTGGAACTGCTGCCCCTTGCACCCGCCGCGGTTCGGGCACTTGGTGAAGACGCGATCCTCGGGCTTGAACGTCGGCGTCCCGCACTCCGGGCACTTCGCCGGCGGCTGCGGCGCCTCTGCGCGGTCGTCGCGCTCCACCGCGTGCGGCGCGGGCGAGACGATCTGCGGGATGACGTCGCCGGCGCGCAGGACGATCACCTCGTCGCCCTCGCGGACGTCCTTGCGGTGCAGGTCCTCCTCGTTGTGGAGCGTCGCCATCTTCACGGTGACGCCGCCGACCACGACGGGCTCGAGCTCCCCGAACGGGTGCAGGTCGCCGAACTTGCCGACGCTCCAGTGCACCTTGACGAGCTTCGTGACCTTCGTCGTCGGCGGGAACTTCCACGCCACCGCCCAGCGCGGGTCGCGGCCGACCGCGCCGAGCCGCCGCTGCAGCTCCAGGTCGTCGACCTTGATGACCACTCCGTCGATCTCGAACTCCAGCGCGCCGCGCCGGTCGTGCCAGGCCAGGCACTGCTTGACGACCTCGTCGGCGTCGTCGAGCACGACGATGTCGTCGTTGACCGGGAAGCCCCAGGCCTTCAGCGCCTCCAGCCCCTCGTGGTGGCCGGTGAAGCGCCGTGCGCCGTCGCCCTCGACGCGCCCGATCGCGTACGCCCAGAACGACAGCGGCCGCTCCGCCGCCAGCTTGGGGTCGAGCTGCCGGATCGTCCCCGCCGCCGAGTTGCGCGGGTTCATGAACGTCGACAGGCCCGCCTCCGCGCGCCGCTCGTTGAGCGCCGCGAAGTCCGGCAGCGACATGTACACCTCGCCGCGCACCTCCAGCAGCGGCGGAGCGTCCGCGATCTCGTGCGGGATCGCCTTGATCGTGCGCAGGTTGTGCGTGACGTCCTCGCCGACCTCGCCGTTGCCGCGCGTCACCCCGCGGACGAACTTGCCGTCCTCGTAGAGCAGCGACATCGCCAGGCCGTCGATCTTCGGCTCGCAGACGTAGCGGAACCGCGGCTCCTCGATCCCCTCGCGCGCCAGGTGCGTGCGCATGCGCTGGACCCACGCGAGCAGCTCCTCGGCCGACCGCACGTTCGCCAGCGAGAGCATCGGCAGCGCGTGGGTGACCTTCTGCAGCTCGGAGACCGGCTCGCCGCCGACCTTCTGCGTCGGCGAGTCGGGCGTGACGAGCTCGGGCCACTGCTCCTCCAGCTCGAGCAGCTCGCGGTAGAGCGCGTCGTACTCGTCGTCCCCGATCTCGGGGTCGTCCTGCTCGTAGTAGCGGCGCGAGTGGTAGCGGACCTGCTCACGCAGCTCCTCCGCCCGCGCGCGGGCCTCGTCTGGGACCGGCGCGCTCACTGCACGTCTTCGACGGCAGGCGCGAGCAGCCGCGACAGGTCGTGCAGCTCCAGCGAGTCCAGGCCGTCGGTGTCGGTCAGGTTCAGGTGCAAGGGCGTCACCGCGATGGTGCCAGCCGCGACGGCGGCAACGTCGGTGCCGGGCTCGTCCTCGTGCGACGGGGCGTCCCCGTAGATCCAGTAGCGCGTGCGGTCGGCGCCGTCCTGCTCGGCCACGTGGAGGCGGTCGTTGTAGATCCGCTTGCCCATCCGCGCGACGACGACGCCGTTCGGCTCGCCCGCGGGGACGTTGACGTTGAGCACCGTGCCCGGGCGGAGCGGGACGTCGTCGAGCTCCCCCACGATGTCGGCGACGAACCGCGCGGCGAGGTCGAACTCGAACGTGTGCCCGGCGCGGAAGTCGGCGTCGCGCTGCTGCGACTGCTGGGAGACCGCGATCCCCGGGATGCCCATCAGCGCGCCCTCGAACGCCGCCGCGACCGTGCCCGAGTACGTGATGTCGTCGCCGATGTTCACGCCGTGGTTGATCCCCGACACGACGACGTCGGGCTGGAAGCCCTCGACCAGGCCGAGCGCCGCGAGCCGGACGCAGTCGACCGGCGTGCCGTCCGTCGCGTAGCCGTGCGTGCCGTCGCCGAAGTCGATCTGCTCCACCCAGAGCGGGCGGCGGGTGGTGATGGAGCGCGCCATGGCCGATCGGTTGCCGTCGGGCGCGACGACGACGACCTCGGTGACGTCGGGCACGGTGAGGAGCGCACGCCGCAGCGTCTGCAGCCCCTCCGCCTCGATGCCGTCGTCGTTGGTGAGCAGGACCCTCATGGTTCCGGTTCAGGAGGGTAGTGTCACCGCATGCCCGGGCCGCTGGCGCTCATCGAGGACGGGCCCGCCGCCTCTGAGCGCGTCGTCGCGTTGCGCGGGGAGCTGGACGTCGGCACGACGCCCGCGCTGCGGGAGTGGCTCGCGCGGGCGAGCGAGGGCGGGCGCCGCTCGCTCGTCGTCGACCTCACGCACGTCGACTTCATGGCCGTCAGCGGGCTCTACGTCCTGTGCGACGAGCAGGCGCGGATGGCCCGCCGCCACGCACGGCTGACGATCGTGTGCTCCAGCGGGCGGATCCTGCAGCTCTTCGACGTCTGCCGGCTCACCGGCATCCTCGACGTCGTCCCGACGCGCAGCCACCTCACCAACGGCGACGGCCCATGGGGCCTGGCCGACGAGGAGCGCGCCGGGCGGCTCGCGACGTGGCTCGAGCGCTACACCTCGGGCGCGCGGCGGCCCGACGACGCGTAGTCCACGCGCGCGAAGTACAGCCCGTGCGGCGGCGCGGTCGGGCCGGCGGCCTTGCGTGGCGCGCCCTCCAGGAGCCGCGCGAAGTCGTCGAGCGTGCGCCCGCCCCGTGCGACCTGGAGCATCGTCCCCATCAGCACCCGGTTCATGTGGCGCATGAACGCGTCGGCGGTGATCCAGAACTCGAGCAGCTCGCCGCGCTCCTCCCACCGGGCGTCGAGCACGATGCGGTGGAAGTGGACGTGGTCGGTCTCGGTGGGGGTGAACGCGGTGAAGTCGTGCTGGCCGACCAGCAGGCGCGCGCACTCGTGCAGGAGGGAGCGGTCGAGCGGACGCGGCTCGTGCAGCGCGCGGCCGCGCTCGAACGCGGACGGCGGGCGCCGGGCGAGCACGCGGAAGCAGTACGTGCGCGAGCGGGCGTCGAACCGGGCGTTGAAGCCCTCGGGCGCCTCAGCCACGTCGAGGATCGCCACGTCCGGCGGCGTCAGCGCGTTCAGCGCGCGTAGGCTCACCAGCGGGCCGGGATAGGACGCGACCTGGCCCCACGCGTGGACGCCGGCGTCGGTGCGGCCGGCGACGGTCAGCTCGGGCCGGTGCTGGGGGAGGAGCGTCGCGAGCGCCTGCTCGATCGCGCCCTGCACCGTCCGCCGCCCCGGCTGACGCGCCCAGCCGGCGAAGTCCGTCCCGTCGTACTCGATGAGGAGCCGTGTCACCACGGCGCGTCATCCTGACACCCGTGACGCTCACGGAAGACCTCGACGCCCTCGCCGCCCGCGCCTTCACGGCGGCCGAGACCGAGCGGCGCGGCGGCTGGCTGCTGCGCGCGACGCCGGGCGCGACGCGCCGGCGGATCACCTCCGCGCTGCCGATCGGCGACCCGCCGCTCGACGTCGGGCTGGTGACCGCCTGGTACGCCGAGCGCGCCGCGACGCCGCTGGTCATGGTCTCGCCGAACGACGCCGGCGGGCGCTACGCCGAGCTCGACGCGCAGCTCGCGGACGCCGGCTGGACGGCCGAGGGCGCGACCGCGGTGCTCACCGGCTCGCCGGACGCGGTGCTCGCCGAGCTCGACGGTCCCGCGCACGCCGTCGTCCCCGGCGAGCTGTCAGGCGACGACGCGCTCGACCCGATCGTGCCGCTCGTCGCCGCCACGGGGAAGGGCCGCGCGACGGTCGTCCTGCACGAGCGCTGGTCGCTGCTGCGCGGGCTGGAGGTCGATCCGGACGTGCGCCGCCAGGGCGTCGCGGCCGCGCTCGTCCGCGCGTGGGCGCGGGTGGCGGACGGCCGCGCGCTCTACCTGCAGGTCGAGGAGGACAACGCGCCCGCGCTCGCGCTGTACGAGCGGGCGGGCTTCACGCGGTCGCACGGGTACCACTACCGGCGAGCGCCCGCCGGTACTCGATGAGCACCAGCCCGAGCGAGTCCTCCTCGAACGGCACGCCGTCGGTGCGCCACCCCTCGCGCTCGTAGAACCGGCGCGCGCGCACGTGGTCGCGGGGCGTGCCGAGCCGGATGGCCGTGTAGCCCGACGCGGCCGCGTCGGCGACGCAGATCGCCATCAGGCGGCTCGCCAGGCCGGTGCCGAACTGCGACGGGCGGATGAAGAGCTGCTCGAGGTGCGCGAGCGCCGGGTCGTCCGACCCGATCCGCGAGTGCGTCGCGGGCACGTACGTGACGTGGCCGACGATCTCGCCCCCGTCCTCGGCGACCCAGCCCTTCAGCGTCTGCTCGCGCAGCCGCACGACGATGCCCAGCCCCAGCTCGATCCGGTCCGGCGGCTCCCACCCCTCGGGCGCGAACGCGCGGTAGGTCTCGAACCCGGCCGCGACGGTCGTGGCGATCGCCTCCGCGTCGGCCGGCGTCGCACGGCGGATGCTCGCGCTCACGCGTGCCGCGACTGCGCCGCGGCGCCACGCCGCTTGAGCGCCCGCCGGATCGTGATGGAGCCGCCGGTGTGCCACGCGAGCACCGCCGTCCACGGGACGAGGACCCACGCGGGCCAGAACTCGCCCTGCCCGGTCAGCGCCCAGATGCCCGCGAGGCTGCCGTTGGCGGTCGCGAACGTGGCGGCGTGGCCCTTGAGCAGCACGCGGTCGGTCTTGTCGACGGCGCGGACCCACGTCGGCGGCTGCGTCCGCGGCAGGTCGCGGGTGAGGGCCCACAGCTCGGCTCGGGTGCTCGCGGTGGCGGCCCGTCCGGCCCGGCGCTCGAGCTGGCGCTCGTCCAGGCGGCCGCTCGCGTAGGCGCTGCGCAGCTCGCGCATGCACCGCTCACGCTCGGTATCTGACGCTCTCGTGATCATGGCCTGCGTCCCAGTATCGCGGAAGCTGATCGGTCCCAACAGAAAGTCGTCTTCGACTTCTTGATCGGGGCCTGGGAGGATGGTTCCCATGGAGCTCAGGCACCTTCGCACCCTCGACGCGATCGCCCGCCATGGCTCCTTCACCCGTGCGGCGGAGGAGCTTCACCTCGCCCAGTCCGCCCTCTCCCAGCAGGTCCGCCGGCTCGAGGCCGAGCTGGGCGTCGACCTGCTGCGCAGGACGTCCCGCAGCGTCGCGGTGACGGAGGCGGGCGAGGTCGTCCTCGACTACGCCCGCCGTGTCCTGTCGGAGGTCGACGGGCTGCAGGCCGAGCTGGACGAGATCACCGGCGTGCTGCGCGGGAAGGTCTCGATCGGTGCGATGTGGCCGACCGGGACGTACGACCTGCCGGGGGTGCTCGGGGAGTTCCACGGCCGCCACGAGGGCGTCGACATCCACCTCATGGAGGACACGGCCGACCACCTCCTCGACCTGCTGCGCAAGGACGAGCTGGACTGCGCCTTCGCCTCGGTCGACCCGGATCGGCTGGGCGACGAGTTCGCGGCGACCAAGCTCTTCGAGGAGGAGCTCGTCGTGATCGCCGAGCCGGGCCACAAGTTCGGCGAGCAGGAGCACGTGACCCTGCACGAGCTGGCCGAGGAGACGCTCATCGCGTACCGCGAGGGCTCCGAGCTGCGGCGCCGCATCGAGGAGCTCATGGCGCGCGAGTCGCTGACCCCGCGCAACGCCTTCTACTGCACGGAGATGACCGCGGTCCGCGCGTTGGCCACCCGCGGGTTGGGCGTCGCCGTCCTCCCGCGCTCCATCGCCGCGCTGCCCGGCCCGCCCGTCGTGACGGCGCCCGTCGGGCCGTCGCAGTTCACGTGGCCGATCTCGCTCGTGTGGCGCGGCCGGCGCCGCCAGCCGCCCGCGGCCAAGGCGTTCCTCCAGATCGCGTTGGAGGCGGCCAAGTCGCTGAACGAGACGCCGGTGGCCGCCGCGGATCTCCCGCATCTGCGCGCCGCGTAGCGCCGACCGATGAGTTTCGTCGTGCCCGTCGTCTTGACGGGCATGACGAACACCATCACCCCCAACCTCTGGTTCGACGGCAACGCGCTCGAGGCCGCCGAGTTCTACTGCGCGATCTTCCCGAACGCGCGCATCACCGCCACCACCCGCTACCCCGAGGCCGCAGCCGAGCCGGGCAAGGTCATGACGGTCGAGTGGGAGCTCGACGGCGACCACTTCGTCGGGATCAACGGCGGCCCGCAGTTCGCGTTCACCGAGGCCGTCTCCTTCTCGGTCGCCTGCGCCGACCAGGCGGAGATCGACCGCTACTGGGAGGCTCTCGCCGCCGACGGCGGCGAGCACGGCCCGTGCGGCTGGCTGCGTGACCGCTTCGGCCTCTCCTGGCAGGTCGTCCCCGCCGGCATGGACCGCTACTTCAGCTCCGACGACCCCGCGCGCTCCGCCCGCGTCTTCGCGGCCATGCAGCAGATGTCGAAGCTCGACATCGCGGCCCTCGAGGCCGCGGCCGCGGGCGAGCCCGCCCCGACCGCCTGACCGACCGCGATCCCCCCCGAGAACGACGAAGGGCGCCCCGTGGGGGCGCCCTTCGTGCGAATCAGGTGTGGTCGCCTGAGCTCAGACGAGCTCGAGGTAGACCATCTCGGTCGAGTCGGAGCGACGCGGGCCGAGCTTGAGGATGCGGGTGTAGCCGCCGGGGCGCTCGCTGTAGCGGGGCGCCACCTCCTCGAACAGCTTGTGGACGGTGAACTTGTCCTGGCCGAGGGCCGCGAGGGCCTGACGGCGCGCGTGGAGGTCGCCGCGGCGCGCGAGCGTGATCAGCTTCTCGACCTCGGGCTTGACGGCCTTGGCCTTCGCCTCGCTGGTCTTGATGCGCTCGTGCTGGATGACCTCCTTGCAGAGGTTGGCCAGCAGGGCCTTGCGGTGCGCGGCGTCGCGCGAGAGCTTGTGGCGGTTCTTCTGGTGACGCATCGGTCTCTAGTCCTCGCGGAGGTTCAGGCCGCGGGCGTGGAGGGTCTCGACGACCTCGTCGATCGACTTCTTGCCGAAGTTCGGGATCGCCGCGAGCTCGCTCTCCGACTTGGAGATGAGGTCGCCGACGGTCTGGATGCCCGCACGCTTGAGGCAGTTGTAGGACCGGACGCCGAGCTCGAGCTCCTCGATGAGGATGTCGTGCATCGGGCCCGGAGCCGCGCCGGCACCGACCGCCGCGGGGCCGCCCGGGGCCGCGCCGTCGAGCGCGCCGGCCGGGCCCTGGCGAAGCTCCTCGACGCGGTCCGCGTCGGTGAAGATCGCCAGCTGGGAGATGAGGATCTCAGCCGCCTCGCGCAGCGCGGCGACCGGCTCGATGGAGCCGTCCGTCTCGATGTCGAGGGTGAGCTTGTCGTAGTCGGTCCGCTGACCGACACGCGCGCCCTCGACCGAGTACGCCACGCGGCGGACCGGCGAGAAGATCGAGTCGATCGGGATGACGCCGATCGGCTGGTCGGGGGACTTGTTGTCCTCCGCCGGGCGGTAGCCGCGGCCCCGGCCGATCGTCATGTACATCTCGAGCTTCGTCTTCTTCTCGAGCGTCGCGATGTGCACGTCCGGGTTCAGGATCTCGACGCCCGCGGGCAGGTCGATGTCCTTGGCCGTGACCTCGCCCGGGCCGGTGACGACGAGCGGCGCCTCGACCTCGGTCGCGTCGGAGTGCATGCGGCAGACGATGCCCTTGAGGTTCAGGACGATGTCAGTGACGTCCTCGGTGACACCGGTGATCGTCGAGAACTCGTGCGCGACGCCCTCGATCCGCACGCTGGTCACAGCGGCACCGGCGAGGGACGACAGCAGAACGCGGCGCAGGGAGTTGCCGAACGTGTAACCGAAGCCGCGATCAAGCGGCTCGATCACGAACGAGCCGCGATTGTCCTCGACGGATTCGCTGGTGATGCGAGGGATCTGGAAGTCGAGCATCAGGGAGGGGGCGTCCTAGTTGTCAGGGCGCGCCGCGTCAGGGCGGCGCGCGCGATTACTTCGAGTAGAGCTCGACGATGAGCTGCTCCTGCACGGGCGCGGCGATCTCCCGCCGCTCCGGCTTGCGCAGCACCTTCGCCGTGAGCGAATCGTGGTCGGCCTGCAGCCACGCGGGCACCTGAGCGGTGAGCTCGGTGGCATCGCGGACGAGGCTCTCAGCCGGGCTGCCAGCCTTGAAGGCGATGACGTCGCCCTCCTTGACCTGGTAGCTCGGGATGTCGACCCGACGACCGTTGATCGTCCAGTGCCCATGGCGGACCAGCTGGCGCGCCTGGCGGCGCGACCCGGCGAACCCGAGGCGCACGAGCACGTTGTCGAAGCGGCTCTCGAGGATCGTCAGGAGGTTCTCGCCCGTGATGCCCGGCTGGCGCGTGGCCTTCTCGTAGTACGAGGAGAACTGCTTCTCCAGCACGCCGTAGTAGCGGCGGGCCTTCTGCTTCTCACGGAGCTGCACGCGGTACTCCGACTGCTTCTGGCGGCCACGACCGTGGTCACCAGGCGGGTACGCGCGGCGCTCGATGCCGCACTTGTCCGTGAGGCAGCGCTCCCCCTTGAGGAAGAGCTTCTGGCCTTCACGACGGCACTGCTTGCACTGGGCGGAAGTATCTCGAGCCATCAGACGCGCCGCCGCTTGCGGGGACGGCACCCGTTGTGGGCCTGCGGAGTCACGTCGCGGACGCTCGTCACCTCGAGGCCGGCGGCCTGGAGCGAGCGGATCGCCGTCTCACGCCCGGAGCCCGGGCCCTTGACGAAGACCTCGACCTTCTGGAGGCCCTGCTCGATGCCCTTGCGGGCCGCGGCGTCGGCGGTCACCTGCGCGGCGAACGGCGTCGACTTGCGGGAGCCCTTGAACCCGGCACCGCCGGCGGACTCCCAGGCGATGACGTTGCCCTCGCGATCGGTGAGCGACACGATCGTGTTGTTGAACGAAGTCTTGATGTGCGCCTGGCCGACCGGGATGTTCTTCTTCGGCTTGCGGCGACCGCGCTGCGGGCGGCGGGGAGCGGGGCTCACTTCTTGCCTGCCTTCTTCTTGCCGGCCATGGCCATGCGCTTCGGGCCCTTGCGCGTGCGGGCGTTGGTCTTCGTGTTCTGCCCGCGGACCGGAAGGCCGCGACGGTGACGCAGGCCGCGGTAGCAGCCGATCTCCATCAGGCGCTTGATGTTCTGGTTGCGCTCGCGGCGCAGGTCGCCCTCGACGATGACGTCGCGGTCGATCACATCGCGCAGACGACCGATCTCGTCCTCGGTCAGGTCGCGGACGTAGGTGTCCGGCGAGACGTTGGCCTTGACGAGGATCTCGTTCGCGGTGGAGCGGCCGATGCCGTAGATGTACGTCAGGCCGATCTCAGAGCGCTTGTTCAGCGGGATGTTGATGCCAGCGATGCGCGCCATGGAAGTGCTACCCCTGCCGCTGCTTGTGACGCGGGTTGCTGCAGATCACCAGGATCGCCCCATGGCGACGGATGATCTTGCACTTCTCGCACATCGGCTTGACCGACGGTCGGACCTTCACTGCTTCCTTTCGAAGACTGCCAAAAGAGGGGACGCGGGCGCACGCAAGGGACGGCGCTCAGGCGCGACCGCTCAGGTTAGCACGCAGGATCAGGCAGCCGCCTGATCCCGGCCCTCGTGCCACGGGGTGAGGATTCGAGGCCCGTCCGCCGTGATGGCGATGGTGAACTCGAAGTGGGCCGCGAGCGACCCGTCCTGGCTGTAGATGGCCCAATGATCGTCCCCCATCCGGACGGCATGCCGCCCGGCGGTGACCATCGGCTCCACCGCGAGGACCATCCCCTCCTCCAGCTTGGGCCCGCGACCGGGCTCGCCGTAGTTGGGGATCTGCGGATCCTCGTGCATGTCCCGGCCGATGCCGTGGCCGACGAGCGAGCGCACGACGCTCAGCCCGTTGCCCTCGACGTGCGCCTGGACGGCGTGCGAGACGTCGCCGAGGCGGTTGCCCACCTGGCACTGCTCGACCGCCTTGAAGAGCGACTCCTCGGTGACCTTCAGGAGCTTCTCGGCCACCGGGGTGATCGGGCCGACGCCGTACGTGCGCGCCGCGTCCGCGACCCACCCGTCGAGCGTCACGCCGATGTCGATCGACAGGACGTCGCCCTTCTGGACCTTGTACGGCCCCGGAATCCCGTGCACGACCATGTGGTTCGGCGACGCGCAGATCGAGCCGGTGAAGCCGCGGTAGCCCTTGAACGACGGCACGGCGCCCTGGGAGCGGATGAACTTCTCCGCCGCCTCGTCGAGCTCCTTCGTCGTGATGCCGGGCCGGACCTTGGACTCGAGGAGCTTGTGGCAGCGGACGAGGATCTCCCCCGCCGCGGCCATCTTCTCGATCTCCGCCGGTGACTTCTTGATGATCATGCGGCGTTTGAGGCTATCGCGGGCGCGCTGGCGAGCCCGGGATCGGCCCACTCAGATCTCGTCCTCGAGCCGCAGCGTCGCGATCGTGGCCCGCAGGTGGTCGTGGACCTCCGTCGGGTTGCGCGTGCCGTCGAAGCGGCGCAGGACGCCCTGCTCCTGGTAGTAGTCGACGAGCGGCTCGGTGTTGTCGTGGTAGACGCGCAGGCGCTTCTCCACGGTCTCCGGCTTGTCGTCGTCGCGCTGGATCAGCTTCGAGCCGTCGATGTCGCAGACGCCGTCGTGCTTCGGGGGGTTCGTGTCCACGTGGTAGACGTGGCCCTCCTTCTTGCACGTGCGGCGGCCCGAGAGCCGGCGGACGATCGCCTCGTCCGGCACGTCGATCAGCAGCGTCGCCGTGATCTTGCGGCCGAGCTTGGTGAGCGCCTCGTCCAGCGACTTGGCCTGCTGCACGTTGCGCGGGAAGCCGTCGAGCAGGAAGCCGTCGTTGCAGCGCTCCTCGCCGACGCACTCGAGGATGAGGTCGATGATCAGCTCGTCGGGGACGAGGTCGCCGGCCTTCATGAACGCCTCGGCCTTCTTCCCCAGCTCCGTCTGCTCCTCCACCGCGGCGCGCAGCATGTTGCCCGTCGCGATGTAGGGGAGGTGGAAGTCGTTCTCGAGGCGTTCGGCCTGCGTACCCTTGCCGGCCCCCGGAGGGCCCAGCAAGATCAGATTCAGCTCCGGCATTCTGGGGTGCGGCCTACTTGAGGAAGCCCTCGTAGTTGCGCATCATGAGCTGCGCCTCGAGCTGCTTCATGGTGTCGAGTGCGACACCGACCACGATCAGCAGGGACGTGCCGCCGAAGTAGAAGTTCGCCGACGTCTGGTTGATCAGGATCGTCGGCAGCGCGGCGACCGCGGCGAGGTACAGCGCGCCGGGGAACGTCAGGCGCGCGAGCACGCGATCGAGGAACTCCGCCGTCGGGCGGCCCGGGCGCACGCCCGGGATGAAGCCGCCGTACTTCTTCAGGTTGTCCGCCTGGTCGACCGGGTTGAAGGTGACCGCGGTGTAGAAGTACGTGAAGAGGATGATGAAGATCGTCTCGCCGACGATGTAGCCCCAGTTCTGCGGGGCGAAGAACGTCGCGAAGCCGGTGTTCGGGTCGCCGGTGAAGATCTGCGCGATCGTCGGCGGGAACGCCATGATCGACGCGGCGAAGATGACCGGGATGACGCCGGCCATGTTCACGCGCAGCGGCAGGTAGGTCTGGCCGCCGCCGGACATGCGGCGCCCGATGACGCGCTTGGCGTACTGGATCGGGATGCGGCGCTGGCCCTCCTGGATGAAGACCACGGCCGCGATCACCGCGAGCGCCACGAACGGCATCATCACGACGAACACCTGATCGGAGTTGTTCCACCAGGCGGAGATGCCGTTGGGCAGGCCGCTGATGATGGACGCGAAGATCATCAGCGAGATGCCGTTGCCGATCCCGCGCTGCGTGATGAGCTCGCCGAGCCACATCACGACGACGCAGCCGGCGGTGAGGCACATGACGATCAGGAAGACCGACGGCGCGCCGAAGTCGTCGAACAGCGGCTCGCCGGCCGACGCGGTCATCGACCGGAAGAGGAAGACGTAGCCGATGGCCTGGCCGAACGCCAGGCCGACGGTCAGGTAGCGCGTGTACTGCGTGATGCGCTGCTGGCCGACCTCGCCCTCCTTGGACAGCTTCTCCAGCGACGGCACGACGACCGTGAGGAGCTGCAGGATGATCGAGGCCGTGATGTACGGCATGATCCCGAGCGCGAAGAGCGCGACTCGGGACAGGCCGCCGCCGCCGAGGGTGTTGATCAGGCCGAGGACACCCGCGCCCCCGAACTGCTCCTGGACGGACTCCAGGGCATCGGCGTTGACGCCGGGAACGGGGATGTGGGCCCCGAAGCGGTAGATCGCGAGGAGCAGCGCGGTGAACGCGAGCTTCTTGCGGATGTCCGCAACGGTGAAGGCCTTGAGGATCGTCGACAGCATCGGCGGCGGCCCAGACTAGTGAACTTGTCGGAAGGTCGAGTTGCGGATTACGACTCGACGACGACGACCGTGCCACCGGCCGCCTCGATCTTCTCGCGGGCAGCCCCGGAGAACTTGTGCGCGTTGACGGTCAGGGCGATCGTGAGCTCGCCTTTCGCCAGCACCTTGACCGGGATGTCGCGGTCCTTCGCCAGGCCCTTCTCGCGCAGCGCCTCCAGCGTCACCTCGTCGCCCTTCGAGAAGTGCTTCTCGAGGTCGGAGATGTTCACCGGCTGCGTGTGCGTCCGGAACGGCTCGAACGGCATCGACATCTTCTTCGTCGGCCCGCGCAGCTTGCCCATCCGCATGTGGATCGGCATCTGGCCGCCCTCGAACCGCGTGCGGTCCTTGGAGCCAGAGCGCGCGCCGGCGCCCTTGTGGCCGCGACCGGAGGTCTTGCCCGTGCCCGAGCCGTGACCGCGCCCGACGCGCTTGCGCGACTTGCGCGCGCCCGCGTTCGGACGGAGGTCGTGCAGGCCGAAGTACGAGGCCTTGCCCTGCGTCTCGGTCTTGTCGTCCTTCTCGGTATCAGCCATCGATCTTCACCAGGTGTCGAACGCGATGCAGCATCCCGCGGGTCTGCTCGTTCTCCTTCACCTCGACCGTGTGGCCGATCTTCCGGAGGCCCAGCGAACGGAGCGTCTCACGCTGAGCGTGGTTCGCGCCGTTCTTGGACTTGATCTGCGTGACCTTGATGCTCATGCGGGCGTGGGCTGCTCGGCCTCGGCGGACTCGCCGTCGCCCTCCGCGTCGGCGGGCGGGGCGTCGTCCGGCGCCGCGACCAGGCCGAGGACCTGGTTGACCGAGACGCCGCGCAGCTGCGCGACCTCCTCGGGCTTGCGCAGCTCCTGGAGCGCGGCCACCGTCGCCTTGACGAGGTTGATCGGGTTCTGCGACCCGAGGCTCTTGGACAGGATGTCGTGGATGCCGGCGAGCTCGAGCACCGCGCGGACGCCGCCGCCGGCGATGACGCCGGTACCGGGCGAGGCCGGCTTCAGGAGGACGCGGCCGGAGCCGTAGATCCCCAGCGACGGGTGCGTGATGGTCGAGCCGTGCTTCGGCACGCGGAACAGGTTCTTCTTGGCCTGCTCGACGCCCTTCTGGATCGCGAGCGGGACCTCGCGGGCCTTGCCGTAGCCGACGCCGACGACGTCACGCTCGTCCCCCACCACGACCAGCGCGGTGAAGGAGAAGCGCCGGCCGCCCTTGACGACCTTCGCGACGCGGTTGATCTCGACGACCCGCTCCTGCAGGTCGAGGCCGACCGCGCTGACGGAGCGGTCGATGCCCTGGAACTTCTGGCTCATACGGCGAGGCCTCCCTCGCGGACGCCCTCGGCGAAGGCCTTCACGCGCCCGTGGTACTGGTAGCCGCCCCGGTCGAACACGGCCCGCTCGATGCCCGCATCCTTCGCGCGCTGCGCGAGGAGCTTGCCGAGCTCGGTGGCCTGCTCGCTCTTCTTGAGATCGCGGACAGAGGACTCGGTCCACTGCACCGCGGCGAGCGTGACGCCACGCTCGTCGTCGATGAGCTGAGCCATGATCCCGCGGTTGGAGCGGAAGACGGAGATGCGGGGACGGGCAGCGGTGCCGGTGATCTTCGCGCGCACACGGCGGCGGCGCTTGAGGCGGCGCTGCTCTGCGGTCTTGACGCTCATGCGCGCTTGCCGACCTTCCTGGCGACGTACTCGCCCTCGTAGCGGATGCCCTTGCCCTTGTAGGGCTCCGGCGGCCGCTGCTTGCGGATGATGGCGGCGATCTCGCCGACCACCTGCTTGTCGTTGCCCTTGACGATCACGCGGGTCGGCTGCGGCACCTCGAACTCGATGCCCGTGGGGGCGTCGATGTTGATGGGGTGCGAGTAGCCGAGCGCGAGCTCCAGGCCCTTGCCCTTCAGCGTCGCGCGGTAGCCGACGCCGTTGATCTCGAGGGTCTTCTGGAAGCCCGTCGTCACGCCCTCGACCATGTTGGCCACGAGCGAGCGCGTCAGCCCGTGCAGGGCCCGGTGCTCACCGCGGTCGGTGGGGCGGGTGACGATGATCTGGCCGTCCTGCTCCTCGACGCCGATGTCCTTGCTCTTGCGCTCGGACAGGGCGCCGCGCGGGCCGGTCACGTGGACCACCTCGGGCTCGACCTTGATCGTGACCCCGGCAGGAACCGGGATCGGCTTGCGACCGATGCGGCTCATCTACCAGACCTCCGCCACGACTTCGCCGCCGACCTTCTGCTGGCGAGCCTGGTGGCCGGTCATGACACCGCGGGACGTGGAGACGATGGCCGTGCCGAGGCCGCCCTGGACCTTCGGGACCTTCGCCGCCGGCGCGTAGTGACGCTGGCCCGGACGCGAGACGCGCCGCAGGCCGGAGATCGCGCTGCGACGCTCCGCGGTGTACTTGAGCTTGATCCGGATGGACTCGCCCGGCTTGCCCTCGGCGGGCGGCACGATCTCGAACGAGTCGATGTAGCCCTGCTCACGCAGGATGCGGGCCATCTCCTTCTTCAGCTTCGAAGAGGGGATCTCGACCGTCTCATGCGCCGCCGTGATGGCGTTGCGGATGCGGGTGAGGAAATCGGCGATGGGATCCGTCATGGCTACCAGCTCGACTTCGTCATGCCGGGGATGAACCCCTGGTGGGCGAGCTCGCGCAGGCAGATCCGGCACAGGCCGAACTTGCGGTAGACGGCGCGCGGCCGGCCACAGCGGCGGCAGCGCGTGTACTCGCGCGTCTTGAACTTGGAGCCGCGTGCCTGGCGCACGCGCTGTGACGTCTTGGCCATGGTCAGGCAGCCTCAGCGGTCGTAGCGAATGCGGGACGGCCCTCGCGTGCGAAGGGCATGCCCAGGAGCTCGAGGAGGGCGAACGCCTCGCCGTCCGTCTTCGCGGTCGTCACGACGGTGATGTCGAGGCCGCGCAGCTGGTCGATGGCGTCGTAGTCGATCTCCGGGAAGATGATCTGCTCGCGCACGCCGACCGAGTAGTTGCCCCGGCCGTCGAACGACCGCGGGTTCAGGCCCCGGAAGTCACGGATGCGCGGCACGGCGACGGACATGAAGCGGTCCAGGAACTCGTACGCGCGCTCGTTGCGGAGCGTCACCGAGATGCCGACCGGCATGCCCTCGCGCAGCTTGAACTGCGCGATCGACTTGCGCGCGCGGCGGATGTTCGGCTTCTGGCCGGCGATCGTCGCGAGCTGCTCCAGCGCCTGGTCCAGCTGCTTCGAGTCCTGCTTGGCCTCGCCGACGCCCATGTTCAGGACGACCTTCTCGACCTTCGGCGCCTGCATGACGGTCTTGTAGCCGAAGCGCTTCATGAGCTCCGGCTTGATCTCGTCGTTGTACTTGGTCTTCAGGCGGGCCATCAGTCGAGCTTCTTCCCGGTCTTCCGGCTCACGCGGGCGCGCTTCCCGTCCTCACGGGAGATGGCGACGCGCGTGGGCTTGTTGTCCTGGGGGTCGAGCAGCATGACGTTCGAGACGTGGATCGGCCCCTCGCTCTCGACGATCCCGCCGGGATCGGTCGAGCCGGGGCGCGGCTTGGTGTGCCGCTTGACGATGTTCAGGCCCTCGACGTAGACCCGCTCGTTCTTCGGGTCGACGCGCAGGATGCGGCCGGTCTTGCCGCGGTCCTTGCCGCTGATCACGAGGACCTGGTCGTCGCGACGCACACGGAGTCTAGAAGCCATCTAGAGCACCTCCGGGGCGAGCGAGACGATCTTCATGAAGTTGCGCTCGCGCAGCTCGCGGGCCACCGGCCCGAAGATGCGCGTCCCGCGCGGGTTGTTCTGCGTGTCGATGATGACGGCGGCGTTCTCGTCGAAGCCGATGTACGTACCGTCCTCGCGACCGAAGGGCTTCTTCGTGCGCACCACGACCGCGCGCACGACGTCGCCCTTCTTGACCGAGCCCTGCGGCGTGGCCTGCTTGACCGTCGCGGTGATGATGTCGCCGACGCCGGCGTAGCGGCGCTTGTGGCCACCGACGACGCGGATGCAGAGGATCTCGCGCGCGCCGGTGTTGTCGGCGACCCGGAGGCGGGTCTCGTTCTGGATCATCGCGCGCGCTCCAGGACCTCGTCGAGGCGCCAGCGCTTGGTCTTGCTCAGCGGGCGGCTCTCGATGACGCGGACGGTGTCGCCCTCGTTGGCGTCGTTCGCCTCGTCATGCGCGTGCAGCGTCGTCGACGAGCGCACGATCTTCTCGTAGCGCGGGTGACGGCGGGCGGAGTCGATCCGGACCGTGATCGTCTTGTCGGGCTTGGCCGACACGACGATGCCCTGGCGGACCTTCTTGCGGCCGTGCTCGTGCTCGACCGGCGGAGTCGGGGCAACCTCTTCGCGGTTGGCCTTGTGCTTCTCGCGCTCCTGCAGGCGGCGTCGACGACGAGCGGCGGCCTTCGCCTTGCGGGCGGCCGTGCGCTCCTCCTGACGCTCCTGGGGTGAGCGGGAGGGACGGGAGGAGGCCTCCTTGTGACGAGCAGCAGCACGCTGCTCGGCCTTGGAGAGAGCCGGAGCCGCCGGGGCCTCGGCCGTCTCAGCGGCCTCCGCCTCGCCGGTGGTCTCGGCCTCGGTGGCCTCGACCTCCTCCACGTTCTCGTTGTTCTCAGTCTCTGACATCAGTCCTAGTCAACCTTCACTCCGCGCTGGCGCGCGATGGTGAGCGCCCGCGCGAGATCGCGCTTGTTGGTCCGGAGGCCGGCCGTGTTCTCCAGCTCGCCGGTGGCGTGGGAGAAGCGCAGGCCGAACAGCTCCTTGCGCTGGGTGCGGATGTGCTCGACGAGCTGGTTGTCGTCGAGCTCGTTCAGCTCACGGGGCTTCATGCTGCGGCCTCCGTCTCCTCACGGGTCACGAACTTCGCCTTGATCGGCAGCTTCTGGATCGCGAGCCGCATCGCCTCGCGGGCGAGGGGCTCGGGCACGCCGGCCAGCTCGAACATGACGCGGCCCGGCTTGACGACGGCGACCCAGCCCTCGGGCGAGCCCTTGCCGGAGCCCATGCGGGTCTCAGCCGGCTTCTTGGTGTAGCTCTTGTCCGGGAAGACGTTGATCCACACCTTGCCGCCACGCTTGATCTTGCGGGTCATGGCGATACGGGCGGCCTCGATCTGGCGGTTGGTGATCCAGCCGGCCTCGAGGGCCTTGATGCCGTACTCACCGAACTGCACCTTGGTCTGGCCGCGCGACATCCCGGGCTTGCGCCCGCGGTGCTGCTTGCGGTGCTTGACGCGCTTGGGAGCGAGCATTACCGGCCCCCTCCGCGGTAGCCGCCGCCACCGCCGCCGCCGAAGCCACCGCCGCCACGGCCACCGCCGCCACCGCCGCGGCCGCCGAAGCCACCGCCACCGCGACCGCCACGGCCACCCGGGCCGCCGGGGCCACCCGGACCGCCACGGCCACGGCCGCGGCCGCCGCCCTCACCGTCGCGCCCACGCCCGCGCCCGCGGCCACGGCCACGGTCGTCGCGGTCGTCGCGCTGCGGCGACGGGGAGTCGATCTCGGTGATGTCGACGCCGGTGAAGCCCTCGGGCATGATCTCGCCCTTGTTGATCCAGCACTTCACGCCGATGCGGCCGAACGTCGTGCGGGCCTCGTAGAAGCCGTAGTCGATGTCCGCGCGGAGCGTGTGGAGCGGGACGCGGCCGTCCGAGTACATCTCGGTGCGCGCCATCTCCGAGCCGCCGAGGCGACCGGAGACCTGGATCTTGCAGCCCTTGGCGCCGGAGCGCATCGCGCTGGTGAGCGCCCGCTTCATCGCGCGGCGGAAGGCCACGCGGTTGACGAGCTGCTCGGCGATCGACTGGGCCACGAGCTTCGAGTCGAGCTCGGGACGCTTGATCTCGAGGATGTTGACCTTGATGGCCTTGCCCGTGATCCGGTTGAGGTCGCGACGCAGCGCGTCGACCTCGGACCCGGACTTGCCGATCACGATGCCCGGGCGCGCGGTGTGGATGTTGATCTCCACCTCGTTCGCGTCCTTGCGGATCGTGATGTCGGACAGGCCGGCGTGGGCCAGCTTCCCGTTGATGTGGTCACGGATCGCGACGTCTTCGGCGAGGTAGTCGTCGAAGTTCCGCTCCGTGAACCAGTTGGACTTCCAATCGTGGATGTACCCGACGCGCATCGCCTCGGGGTGGACCTTCTGCCCCATCAGCTCTCCTTGGGCGTCAGCGTGATCGTCAGGTGGCTCGTGCGCTTGCGGATCCGCGTGGCGCGGCCCATCGCCCGGGGGCGGAAGCGCTTGAGCGTGGGACCCTCGTCCGCGGTCGCGTTGAGCACGCGGAGGTCGTCGCCCACGAGGTCGTGGTTGTGCTCCGCGTTCGCGACAGCCGAGTTGAGCAGCTTGCGCCAGTCCTCGGCGACGGAACGGGGGTGGAACGCCAGGACGGCCTGGGCCTCCTGGACGCTCTTGCCCTTGATGTGGTCGGTGACCAGGCGCGCCTTGCGGGCGGACGTGCGGACGTAGCGCGCGGTCGCGCTCACGGTCACGCGCTCGCCGGCCGGGCGGGCAGCGCGAGCCGGCGCGGCCTTGGGGGCCGCGGCCTTCTCCGCCTTCGCCTCGGGCTCCGCGTCGGCCTTGGCCTCCGGCTCCGCGTCTGCCTTGGCCTCGGTCTTCGCCGCGGCCTTGGCCTTCGGCGCAGCCTTCTTGGCCGGCTTCTTCGGGGCCTCGGCGCCCTCGGCACCGGCCTCGGCGGCGTCCTTGTCGACGTCCGTCTCGGCCGCTGCCGTGCCCTCCGCCTTCTTGGCGGCAGGCTTGCGCTTGGCCTTCGGCTTGGGCGCCTCGGCGGCCTCGGTGGCCTTCTCCTCGGCAGCGGCCTGCGCGGCCTCCTGCGTCTGGAGCTCCTCCTTGGCCGGGGTGCCCTTGCCCTCCTGGTCGGTGGGCTGGTCCTGCTTGGTGCCTGCGTCCTTCGCCATCGGCTAGCGGACCTTCCCCGAGCCGGCGTGGCCGCGGTACGTGCGGGTGGGGGCGAACTCGCCGAGCTTGTGCCCGACCATGCCCTCCGACACGAAGACCGGGATGTGCTTCCGGCCGTCGTGGACCGCGATCGTGTGCCCGACCATCTCCGGGAAGATGGTGGAGCTCCGCGACCAGGTCTTGATCATCGTCTTCGAGCCCGAGGTGTTCATCGCGTCGATGCGCTGCATCAGACGCTCCTCGACCCACGGCCCCTTCTTGCTGGAGCGGCTCATGGTCTAACGCTTGCCCTTCCCACGGCGGCGACCGCGCACGATGTAGCGGTCCGACGCCTTGTTCTTCTTACGCGTGCGGTACCCGAGCGTCGGGACGCCCCACGGCGTCACCGGGTGACGGCCCGGGGTCGTGGACCCCTCGCCGCCGCCGTGCGGGTGGTCGACCGGGTTCATCGCCGTGCCGCGCGTCTGCGGGCGGACGCCCAGGTGACGCTTGCGGCCGGCCTTGCCGATCTTGACGTTCTGGTGGTCGGCGTTGCCGACGACGCCGACGGTGGCACGGCAGCTGTCGCGCACCATCCGCATCTCGCCCGAGGGGAGACGCAGGGTCGCCATGCCGTTGTCCTTCGCCATCAGCTGGATGCCGATGCCCGCCGAACGGCCCATCTGGCCACCGCGGCCCGGCTGCAGCTCCACGTTGTGGACCACGGTGCCGGTCGGGATCTTGGCGAGCGGGAGCGCGTTGCCGACGTCGATCGGCGCGTCCTCGCCCGACTGCACGGTCATGCCGACCTTCAGCCGGTTCGGCGCGAGGATGTAGCGCTTCTCGCCGTCCAGGTAGTGGAGCAGCGCGATGTACGACGTCCGGTTGGGGTCGTACTCGATCGCCGCGACGCGGGCGGGGATGCCGTCCTTGCGCCGCTTGAAGTCGATCTTGCGGTAGAGCCGCTTCGCGCCGCCGCCACGGTGGCGGGCGGTCTTGCGGCCGCGGGCGTTGCGGCCGCCGCTCTTCGTCAGGCCCTCGACGAGCGTGCGCTCCGGCTCCGTCTTCGTGATCTCCTCGAACGAGGGGTACGAGACGAAGCGGAGGCCCGGGCTCGTGGGCTTCGGCTTGCGCACTGGCATGCGACTAGCCCTCCTCGAGGCCCTGGAGGCCCTGGAAGATCGGGATGGTGTCGCCCGGCTTGACCTGCACGATCGCCTTCTTCCACTGGCGCGTGCGGCCGCTCGTGTAGCCGCGGCGCTTCGGCTTGCTCTTCACGCTCAGGGTGCGCACCTCGACCACCGTGACGTCGAACAGCTGCTCGATCGCCTGGCGGATCTGGGTCTTGTGCGCGTCCGGGTGAACGCGGAACGTGTACTTGTCGGCGGTCGCCAGCACGTAGCTCTTCTCGCTGACGACGGGCCGGATGATGACCTGAGAGGCGTCCATCAGGAGTTGGCCCTCCGAGTGAGCTCCTCGAGCGCGTTCTGCGAGAGAACCAGCGTGGCCGAGCCGACGATGTCGGCCACGCCCACGGCGCCGGCCGGCAGCACCGACGTGCGGTCGAGGTTGCGGAACGAGTAGGCGACCTTCGCCTCGTCCTCGGTGAGGACGACGAGGGTCGGGGTCTTGGCGGCGTCCCAGCCCGCGAGGAGCTGGACGGCCTGCTTCGTCGACGGCGTCTCGAACTTCGACGCGTCGAACACCGCGACGGACCCGCGCTCGGCGTGCAGGGACAGCGCGCTGCGCAGGGCAGCCCGCTTCTCCTTGCGGTTCACCTTGAACGTGTACTTGCGGGGCGACGGCCCGAAGACCACGCCACCGCCGGTCCAGACCGGCGAGCGCGACGAGCCGGCACGGGCGCGGCCCGTGCCCTTCTGACGCCACGGCTTGGCGCCACCACCGCGGACATTGCCGCGGGTCTTGGTCGCATGGGTGCCCTGACGACGGGCGTTCAGCTCCGCGCGCACGTTCTCGTGCACGAGACCGCCGTTGAAGGCGGCGCCGAAGGCGTTGTCGTCGAGGCTGGCGGAGCCGGTGCCGCCGAGGATCGGCGCATCAGCCATCCGTACGCACCTCCACGATGCCGTTGCGCGGGCCGGGGACGGCGCCGCGGACGAGAAGCAGGTTCTTGTCGGCGTCGACCTGCACGACCTGGAGGCCGCGCTGGGTGACGCGCTTGTTGCCCATCTGGCCCGGCATGCGCTGGCCCGGGAGGACGCGCGAGGGCGTCGCCGAGGCGCCGATGGAGCCGGGGGCACGGACGTTGTGCGAGCCGTGGGTGACGGGGCCGCGGCCGAAGCCGTGGCGCTTGATGCCGCCCTGGAAGCCCTTGCCCTTCGAGCGGCCCGAGATCTTGACCTTCTGGCCGACCTCGAACGCGTCGACGGTGACGGTGTCGCCGACCTGCAGCTCACCGGCCTCGTTGCGGAACTCCACGACGTGCTTCATCGGGGAGGCGCCGGCCTTCTTCAGGTGGCCGAGCTCGGGCTTGGAGAGCTGCTTCTCACGGGTCGCGCCGAAGGCGAGCTGGACGGCCTCGTAGCCGTCCGCGTCCTGCGTGCGGATCGCGGTCACGGGGCACGGGCCCGCCTCCAGGACGGTGACGCGCTCGATGCGCCCGTCCTCCTGGAACAGCTGGGTCATGCCGAGCTTCTTGGCGAGGATCGCGGCCATGGCGTTACGCGAGACGGATCTCGATGTCGACACCGGCCGGAAGGTGGTCGAGCCGCTGCAGGCTGTCGACCGTCTTCGGCGTGGGCTGGTGGATGTCGATCAGCCGCTTGTGGGTGCGGATCTCGAAGTGCTCCTGCGAGTCCTTGTCCTTGAACGGCGACTTGATCACCGCGTAGACGTTCTTCTCGGTGGGGAGCGGGACGGGACCGCTGACGGTCGCGCCGGTGCGCGTGGCGGTCTCCACGATGTCCTTCGCTGCGGTCTCGATGGCCGAGTGGTCGTAGGCCTTGAGCCGGATGCGGATCTTGTTCTGTCCGATGCCTGCCATGTGATGTCTGCTTTGAGCGTCATAAGGGGCGGGTCGTGCGACCCGCCCCCAGAGGACACGTTTGGCTACTCCAGCTTCCCTACTGCAGGATCTCGGTCACGACGCCGGAGCCCACCGTGCGGCCACCCTCACGGATGGCGAAGCGGAGGCCGGCGTCCATGGCGATCGGCTGGATGAGCTCGATCTCCATCTGGACGTTGTCGCCCGGCATGACCATCTCGACGCCCTCGGGGAGGTGCGCGGAGCCGGTCACGTCGGTGGTGCGGAAGTAGAACTGCGGCCGGTAGCCCGTGAAGAACGGGGTGTGACGGCCACCCTCCTCCTTCTTGAGGACGTAGACCTCGGCCTTGAACTTCGTGTGCGGGGTGATCGAGCCCGGCTTGCAGAGGACCTGCCCGCGCTGGATCTCCTCGCGCTTCGTGCCGCGGAGGAGGCAGCCGACGTTGTCGCCGGCCTCGCCGCGGTCGAGGATCTTGCGGAACATCTCGACGCCGGTGACGACCGTCTTGGACGTCTCCTGCTCGATGCCGACGATCTCGACCTCCTCACCGGTGGTGATGACGCCCTGCTCGATGCGGCCGGTCGCGACGGTGCCGCGGCCGGTGATCGAGAAGACGTCCTCGACCGGCATCAGGAACGGGCGGTCGAGCGGACGCTCCGGCTCCGGGATGTAGGTGTCGAGCTGCTCGGCGAGATCGAGGATCTTCTGCGTGTACTCCGCGTCGCCCTCGAGCGCCTTGAGCGCCGAGCCGGTGACGAACGGGATGTCGTCGCCCGGGAAGTCGTACTCGGACAGCAGGTCGCGGACCTCGACCTCGACGAGCTCGAGGAGCTCCTCGTCGTCGACCATGTCGGCCTTGTTGAGGAAGACGACGATGTACGGCACGCCGACCTGACGGGCGAGCAGGATGTGCTCACGCGTCTGCGGCATCGGGCCGTCCGCCGCCGAGACCACGAGGATCGCGCCGTCCATCTGCGCGGCGCCCGTGATCATGTTCTTCACGTAGTCCGCGTGGCCGGGGCAGTCGACGTGCGCGTAGTGACGGTTCTCCGTCTCGTACTCGACGTGCGACGTGGCGATCGTGATCCCGCGCTCCTTCTCCTCAGGAGCGTTGTCGATCTCGTCGAAGGAGCGCGCCTGGCCGCCGTACGTGTCAGACAGCACCTTCGTGATGGCAGCCGTCAGCGTCGTCTTGCCGTGGTCGATGTGACCGATCGTGCCGACGTTGACGTGAGGCTTGTTGCGCTCGAACTTCTCCTTGGCCACTGTGGCTTTCTCCTCTGGGAACTGGAAACCGTTGGAAAGTACTAAGACTAGGCCGCGTCGGCGTTGCCGGCGCGCTCGCCGACGACCTTCTCGGCGATGTTCGGCGGGACCTCGTCGTACGAGTCGAACTGCATCGTGTAGGACGCGCGCCCCTGGGTGTTGGAGCGCAGGTCGTTCACGTAGCCGAACATCTCGGACAGCGGGACCTTGGCGGTGACCGCCAGCGCGTTGCCGCGGCGGTCCTGGCCCTCGACGCGACCGCGCCGACGGCTGAGGTCGCCGATGACGTCGCCGAGGAAGTCCTCCGGGGTCACGACCTCGACCGCGAAGATCGGCTCGAGCAGGATCGGCTTCGCACGCTTGGCCGCCTCCTGGAGCGCGAGCGAGCCCGCGATCTTGAAGGCGATCTCCGACGAGTCCGTCTCGTGGAACTTGCCGTCGACCAGGGTGGCGCGGACGTCGACCAGCGGGTAGCCCGCCTTGACGCCGTTGTCCAGCGCCTCCTCGATGCCCTTCTGCACCGACGGGATGAACTCCGTCGGGATGGCGCCGCCCTTGATCTTGTTGACGAAGTCGAAGCCCTCGCCGGGCGCCGGCTCGAGGTCGATGTAGACGATGCCGTACTGGCCCGAGCCGCCGGTCTGACGGACGAAGCGCCCCTCGACCTTCTGCGCGGTGCCCTTGACCGTCTCGCGGTAGGACACCTGCGGCCGGCCGACGTTCGCCTCGACCTTGAACTCGCGCTTCATGCGGTCGACGATGATGTCGAGGTGGAGCTCGCCCATGCCGGAGATCTCGGTCTGGCCGGTCTCCTCGTTGGTCGCGACCTGGAAGGTCGGATCCTCCTCGGCGAGGCGCTGGAGCGCGACGCCCATCTTCTCCTGGTCGACCTTCGTCTTCGGCTCGACGGCCACCTTGATGACCGGCTCCGGGAAGTCGATCGACTCGAGGCGGACCGGCTTGTCCGGGGCGCACAGCGTGTCACCGGTGACGGCCGACTTCAGGCCGACGGCGGCAGCGATGTCGCCCGCGTAGACCGTGTCGAGATCCTCACGCGTGTTGGCGTGCATCTCGAGCAGGCGGCCGACGCGCTCGGACTTGCCCGTGGTGGCGTTGAGCACCTGCGAGCCCTTGTCGAGCTTGCCGGAGTAGACGCGGAAGAACGCGAGCTTGCCGAAGAACGGGTCGGCCATGATCTTGAAGGCCAGCGCCGAGAACGGCTCGTCGTCGGACGCCTTGCGCTCGACCTCGCCGACCTCCTCGCCCTTGCGGACCTCCTGGCCGGTGACGGCCGGGACGTCGAGCGGGGACGGCAGGTAGTCGATGACCGCGTCGAGCAGGGGCTGCACGCCCTTGTTCTTGAACGCGGAGCCGCAGAAGACCGGCGTGATGGCGATGTCGAGGACGGCCTTGCGGATGGCGGCCTTCAGGCGCTCCTCCGGGACGTCGCCCTCCTCGAGGTACATCTCGGCCAGCTCGTCGTCGTAGTTCGAGACCTCGTCGATGAGCAGCTCGCGCGCCTCCTCGGCGGCGGCCTTGAGCTCCTCGGGGATCTCGATGATCTCCTGCTCCTTGCCGAGCTCATCCAGGTAGTGGATGGCCTTCATGCCGATCAGGTCGACGATGCCCTTGAAGTCGGCCTCGGCGCCCCACGGGAGCTGGACCGGGACGGCGGTCGCGCCGAGGCGCTCCTTCATCGTCCGGACGGACATCTCGAAGTCCGCGCCCATGCGGTCCATCTTGTTGATGAACGCGATGCGCGGCACGGAGTACTTGTCGGCCTGGCGCCAGACGGTCTCGGACTGCGGCTCGACGCCGGCGACGGAGTCGAACAGCGCGATCGCACCGTCGAGCACGCGCAGGGAGCGCTCCACCTCGACGGTGAAGTCGACGTGGCCCGGCGTATCGATGATGTTGATGCGGTGATCGCGCCAGGCAGCGGTCGTCGCGGCCGACGTGATCGTGATGCCGCGCTCCTGCTCCTGCTCCATCCAGTCCATCGTGGCCGCGCCCTCGTGGACCTCACCGATCTTGTGGGTGCGCCCCGTGTAGTAGAGGATGCGCTCGGTGGTGGTGGTCTTGCCGGCGTCGATATGCGCCATGATCCCGATATTCCGGGTCTTCTCGAGCGGGAACTTACGTGGCATGAA
This sequence comes from Parviterribacter multiflagellatus, assembly GCF_056863265.1. NCBI lineage: Bacteria > Bacillati > Actinomycetota > Thermoleophilia > Solirubrobacterales > Parviterribacteraceae > Parviterribacter > Parviterribacter multiflagellatus. The sequence continues at coordinate 271,483 of NZ_JBXPIZ010000003.1, read as the reverse complement.
AAGTGGAGTGGGGGTCGGCGTGGTGGAAAGAGAAAACGGGCCCAGCGGGCCCGTTCACGTCACAGCGAAGTGCTGTCGGCCGAGCCTTATGTGGTCGTGGTCTCCATCGCCTGCTGAGACGCTCCAGGAGGCGCGCAGATGAGCGCATCCGCCTCGGACGCGACCAACGACTATAGCACGAGGGACCGGGCTTCCCGGGGGCGTCGCGAGGCCTTCACAAGGGCTCGCACGGCGCTCTCCGGAGTGGCCATCGTAGCGGGGTTGCTGCTCGTCGTTTCGACGTTCATGACGTTGATCGAGGTGACCACGGGCGAGGCTGTTCTTGATACCCAGAGCGGGCTCGACCATCACTCGGTCGCGATGCTCCTCCTGGGCCTCGCGGCGGTGCCGATGGCGCTCGGCGCGCTCCGCGGCGCACGGCCGTCGATGTTCGCGCTGGCGGGGCTCGGGGTCGTGGTGCTGGTGGTCGCCTTCACCGTGGACCTGCCGGCGGCGCTCGAGGAGGGGCTCTACGGCGACCGCTACGAGGGCGCCGAGGCGGCGCCGGGATCGGGCTTCTACGTCGAGACGCTCGCGGGGGCGCTGCTCGTGCTCTCCGGCGGGCTGCATCTGCTGCTCGGCGCGGGCGCGCCGGGCGCTAGCCGACGTCGCCCTCGGGAGTCCCGGGGAACGGGCAGTCGGCGGTCTCAGGCTCCGGAGGAGTGACGACGCAGACCGACAGGGCGTCGGGGAGCGTGTCGGTATAGGTCTCGCCGCCGGCCTCGTAGGTCACCTCGACGCCCCGCACGACGTGGCGCCCCTCGGCGGGCGCCTTCAGCGCGAACAGCAGCTCGACGCCGATGTCGGCGGGGTCGCCGGCCGCAGGCGGGACCGGCGTCCCGCGCAGCGGTCGCAGCTCCCCCAGCCCGTCCGCGTCGGACGGCGGGAAGACGCGGTCGACGCCGATGCCGCCGAGCTCGCGGTCGACGCCCGCCGTGCGGACGTCCACGACGTCGAGCGCCCCGGCCCCCGGACCGACCAGCCGCGCCTCGAGCAGCCGGAGCGGCTCGGAGGACGAGTTGCGGTAGATCGGCTGGCCGAACGTGAGCGTCGCGCCGGGCCGGACGGAGATCGCCACCTCGTTCGCGTCGGCAGCGTATAGCGGCCCGTCCCGCTGCTCGTCGCCACCGCTGCCGATCAGCAGCACGGCGGCGAGCGCGACCGCCGCGACGACGAGCGCCGCGGCGGTCAGCAGGACGGGCCGGCGGCGCGTCACGATGCCTTGACGCCGCTGAAGATGCGCCCGCCCGTGTGCGGGCTGCGCCCCTTGTTGCCGCACAGGTAATAGCGCTTGCCGCGCTTGTTCCCGAAGCGGTAGGAGACGCGGACCCACTTGGAGAACCCGCTCTTGACGTTGAGGCCGACGCCGAACACGTTCACGCCCGCGGCCCACTCGGTGGCGTCGGTCGCGGCCCGGCGGAAGCCGGCGCCGCCGACGTAGCTGACGGTCTGCTGGCGCTTCTCCTTCGGGCAGACGCGGAGCGTGCCGCGCTGCTTGCGGGCGTCGTCGACGCCGCCGATCCACTCCTCGGCGCGGATCGTCTCACCGCTCGGGATGCCGAGGCAGCGGCTCATCGAGAAGTAGCGGACGTACTTGAACTCCGACGTGATCTGCCGAGAGTACGGGCCGGTCCGGCCGTTGATGTCGACCTGGTTCTCGATCGCGTTGGTGACCTTGTTGTCGCCGCCGCCACCCCAGCCGCCGCCGTCCGGGCGGAACGCGACGTCGAAGGACGAGTCCGCCTTCTGCCCGTAGGCGAAGTTGGCTCGCGCGTCGCGGTAGACGTTGTTCAGCTCGCCGATCACCGTCGGGGCGACCTTGGACTCGAGCGGGATCAGGGTCGGCGACAGGCACGGCATCCGGACCTGGGCCGCGCGGGCGGTGGGCTCCGCGGTCGCGGTCGTGGCGGGCGGCGGGAACATGACCGGGAGGTCGGCCTTGGCCGCCGGCTCGTCGGCCGCGGCACGGGCCTTCGCGCCGCTGTCGCTGCCGAAGTCGGCCGTCTTGACCTGCTGGCCGGTGCCCGCGGCCGTCTGGTACTGGATGAGCACGTCGAGGACGCCCCCGCGCTCGGCGGCGAGCTGCTCGACCTGGGCGGGATCCGCCGCGCGGACGCGATAGCGGCCGTCGGCGCCGGCGTCGGCGCGCCCGAGCTCGGGGAGCTGCGTCTCCGTGGCGGTGTGGGGCCACCCGAAGACGGTGACGGTGCCGGCGACCGGCGCGCCGGCGGCGTCCCGCAGTGTCCCCGCGGCGACGGTGGTGGCGCTCGCGGCGGCGGGCAGCGCGAGCGCGGCGGCCGTGGCGAGCGCGGCGGTGGCGAGGATACGTCGGCTCACGTGCGCAGCTCCATGCCGACCGCGATCAGGTCCGGGCTGGTGAGCCCCAGCCGCTGGTGGTTGAGCTCCCACAGGCGCCGCACCTCCTGCGCGATCTCGGCGGTTGTCGCGTCCGACGGGAGGGCGCGCTGCGCGATGCGCCAGAGCGAGTCGCCGGCGCGGACGGTGATGGTCTCGCCGCGCTTGGCGCGGGTGGTGGTGGGAACGGCCGGGGCCGGGGCCGGCGCCGCGGTGGTCTCCGGCGGGGCTGGTGGGGCGGGGGCGGGCGCGGGCGCCGTCTCGGCGGGTGCGGCCGGCGCGGTGGTGGCGCGGTCCCGCGCGCGGGTCGCGGGCGCGGGCGTGGCGCGGTCCTGCTCACGGGCGGCGGGGCGCGCGGCGGGTGCGGGTGCGGGTTCCTCGTCCGCCGGCACGGCCTCCGCGGCCGGGGCAGGCGCGGGCGCCGGGGCGGGCGCCGCCGGGACCGCGGGGGCGGGCTCGGGCACCGGCGCCGGCGTCGCAGCCGAGGGGGCCGGGGGCGGCGTGGCGGCGTCGGCGTCGAGCACGGCGCTCGCGGCCGCGGCTGCGGGATCTGGCGCGGGCGCAGGCGGCGGGGCCGCCACGACCGGGGCGGGCGCGTCCTCGACGACCGGCGCGGTCTCCGGCTCCGGCGCGGGCGGCGCCGGGGCGGGCGCGGGCTGCGTGTCGCCGACCGCGTCCGTCGCCTCGACCGCCGGCGCGTCGCGGCTGTCGCCGTCCTCGGCGCCGCTGCTGTCCTCGTCCGCCGCGCCGGGCGCGGCGAGCGCGTCCGCGGCGCTCGTCGTGTCGTCGTCGCTCTTGGCGCGCGTCGCCGCCGCGGCTGCGGGCACGCCGACCGTCCCGCCTGCGAGCAGCGTCGCGAGCAGCACCGCCACCGGGCGGCGGAGGACGTCCACGGGGACCCCGCGGCCGACCACGTCTCTGGGCACGTCTTCGAGCCAGGGTCCCTGCACCCCGAACCTCCCTCTCACGGCGCTCCCCGCCGCCGGGTCGAGCCGCTCCCGACGGCCCGCGAAGCCCACCCTACCCGCTCACCGCACAAGATCACCCACACGAACAGGGCCTTCACATGGCACGCGCGTCCCAGGACGACGAAGGGCGCCCGGTGGGCGCCCTTCGGCAAATCGCATGCGGATGACGCGGACGCGTCTGGTCGTCGATCTGAGCGAGCTATCCCGGATGGCTCGGTGCGCCGGCGGAGATGAGACTGGACGACCGTCCGTCTCGTCTTCGTCGGTGCGGCGAGGCGCCGGGAGGGCCGCTCAGGCGGCGATCGGCTACCAGCGGTAGTGCGCGAAGGCCTTGTTGGCCTGCGCCATGCGGTAGATGTCGTCCTTGCGCTTGAACGCGCCGCCCTGCTGGTTGGTCGCGTCGAGCAGCTCGTTGGCGAGGCGCTGGGCCATCGTCTTCTCGCGGCGCTGACGCGCGAACTCGACGAGCCAGCGGACCGCGAGGGTGCGGGCGCGGCGCGCCGGGACCTCGACGGGGACCTGGTAGGTCGCGCCGCCGACGCGGCGGGAGCGGACCTCGAGCTGCGGGGTCAGGGCCTTGATGGAGGCCTCGAGGGCCTCGATGGGATCCTTGCCCGTGCGCTCGGCCAGGATGGCCAGCGCGTCGTAGACGATCCCCTCGGCCGTGCTCTTCTTGCCGTCGAGCATGACCTTGTTGACGACCTGGGTGACCAGCCGGGAGCGGTGGACGGGGTCCGGCTCGATGGTCCGGATGGAAGCTGCTGCGCGACGAGGCATGGAAAGTCCGTTACTTCTTCTTGACGCCGTACTGCGAGCGGGCCTTCTTGCGGTCGCTCACGCCGGCGGCGTCGAGCGTGCCGCGGACGACCTTGTAGCGGACGCCAGGGAGATCCTTGACGCGGCCGCCGCGGACGAGCACCACGGAGTGCTCCTGAAGGTTGTGCCCCTCGCCGGGGATGTAGGCCGTGACCTCGATGCCGCCGGAGATGCGGACACGAGCCACCTTGCGCAGGGCCGAGTTCGGCTTCTTCGGCGTGGTGGTGTAGACACGGGTGCAGACGCCGCGCCGCTGCGGCGCAGCGACCTTCTTCTTGCGGCCCTTGCCGGACTTGAGGCCCGGGGTGGCCAGCTTCTTGGTCTTCGGGGTGCGTCCCTTGCGGATCAGCTGCGAGGTCGTCGGCATGCGACAGCGGAGAGTAGCAGCAGGAGCGAGCGCTCCCGCGGCGACGACCGGCTGGTGACCTTACACCGCCGGGCGGCCGGCGAGCTTCGAGAGGTACGCCCAAGTCGGCCGGTAGCCGCGCCGCTCGTACAGCCGGATCGCCGCGTCGTTGCCGGGCAGCACGCCGAGCACGAGGTCTTCGACCCCGTCCTCGGCCAGCGCGGCCTCCAGGCCGTCGAGCAGCGCGCTCCCGATCCCGGCGCCGCGCCAGGCCGGCAGCACGCCGAGCGACTCGATCTCCCCCACGCGCGCGCCGGTCACCCACGTGTCCTCCAGCCACGACCCCGCGCGCGGCATCACGTGCGCGAGGCCGTAGCCGACGAGCTCGGCGCCGGAGCGCGCCAGCAGCAGCACCGTGTCGGGCTTGGCGAGCAGCTCGGCGTAGAGCGCCCGCCGCGCCGCCCAGGTCTCGTCGTCGCCGACGTACGGCGCCAGCTCCGGCATCGACTCGGCGTGCCGGTGGTGGACCGCGATCCACAGCGGCGCGAGCGACTCCAGGTCGCCCGCGCCGCCGCGGCGCAGCTCCACGTCCACCTACGCCGCCAGCGACTGCTGGAGCGCGACCGCCGGAGGCACGTACCGCAGCCCCTGGTCGCGCGCGACCGGCTCGTGGGTGACCTCACCGCCGCACACGTTCAGGCCCGCGAGGAAGCCCGGGTCCTGCTCCAGCGCGCGCACGCCGTCGTCGGCCAGGCGCAGCAGGTACGGCATCGTCGCGTTGGTCAGCGCGTAGGTCGACGTGATCGGCACCGCGCCGGGCATGTTCGCCACGCAGTAGTGGGTGATGCCGTCGACCTCGTACGTCGGGTTGGAGTGCGTGGTCGGGCGCGACGTCTCGAAGCAGCCGCCCTGGTCGATCGCGACGTCGACGAGCACGCTGCCGGGCCGCATCAGCGACAGCTGCTCGCGCGTGACGACGTGCGGCGCCTTGGCGCCGTGGACGAGCACCGCGCCGATCACGAGGTCGACCTGCGGCAGCAGCTGCTCGATCTCCAGCGTCGACGAGTACACGGTCGACGCGCGATCGTTCAACAGGATCTCGACGTCGCGCAGCCGGTCGATCGACTTGTCGAGCACGTAGACCTCGGCGCCCATCCCGATCGCGATGAGCGCGGCGTTCAGGCCGACGACCCCGCCGCCGATCACCATCACGCGCCCGGCCGCGACGCCCGGCACGCCGCCGAGCAGCATGCCGCGGCCGCCGAGTGGCTTCTCCAGCATGAACGCGCCGGCCTGCGTGGCGATCTTGCCCGCGACCTCGCTCATCGGCGCGAGCAGCGGCAGCCGGCCCGCGGCGTCCTCGACGGTCTCGTACGCGATGCACGTCGCACCGGTGTCGCACAGGCCGCGCGTCAGCTCGGGCGCGGGCGCGAGGTGCAGGTAGGTGAACAGCAGGTGCCGCGCCTCCAGCCGCCCGACCTCCTCGGGCTGCGGCTCCTTGACCTTCACGATCAGGTCGGCGGCCGCGAACACGGCGTCCGCGTCGGGCAGGATGTCCGCGCCCTGGGCCGCGTAGTCGGCGTCGGTGATCGCCGACCCCTCCCCCGCGCCCGCCTGCACGACGACCGCGTGGCCGCGGTCGACCAGCTCGCGCACGCCCGACGGCGTGAGCGCGACCCGGTACTCGTCCTGCTTGATCTCCGTGGGTACCCCGACCTTCATCGCGCGGCGATCTCCTTCCCTCGCAAAGCGAGCCAGAACTCGATCCGGTCGCGGGCGCTCGACAGGTCCCGCCCCGTCAGCTCCTCGATGCGCCGGATCCGGTAGCGCAGCGTGTGTCGATGGCAGTAGAGCTGCTGCGCCGCCCGCTCCCACTGCCCGTTGCACTCGATGAACGCCTCCAGCGACCGCATGAGCTCTCCGCCGTACTGCCCCTCGCCGGCCTCGATCGGACCGAGCAGCGAGTCGCAGTAGAGGCGCAGCGCCTCGTGGTCCTGCAGCGACAGCAGGAGCTGGAAGGAGCCGAGGTCGCGCCACGTGCCGAGCAGCGGCTTGGACGGGTCGGCGCCGTTGCTCAGCGTGCGGGCCTCCAGCGCGAACCGCGCCTCGTGCAGCGCCCGGCGCGCGTCGCCCGCCGGTACCGCGCGGCCCGCGCCCGCGTGGACGGTCTGCGCGGGGCCGACCTCGGCCGCCACGCGTGCGCGCACGCGCTCGCCCAGCTCGAGCAGCTCGTCGTCGGGGAGCGCGGGGAGCAGCGCGGTGGCGCGGCCGCCCTCCGACGCCACGAGCGCGGGCAGCGCCTCGGCGTCGATCGCCGCCGTCAGCGCCTGCTCGTCGGCGTGGTCGAGCGACAGCACGCAGACGCGGTCGCCCAGGCGGAACGGCTCCAGCCGCCGCGCGAGCTCGGGCCCGTGCAGCTCGCCGGTCGCCAGCGCCTGCAGCACGTCGCCGGCCAGCCGCCGCTCGGTGGTGTCGGCGACGCGGCGGCGCAGCAGCTCGAGCGCGACGACCGTGACGCCCTGGTGGAGCACGAGCCGGTCGACCTCCGCCAACCCGCCCGCGTCCTTGACGCACGCGACCCACGCCTGCGCGCTGCGGTCCGCGGGCGTGCCGCCGACGGGGAGCACGAGCGCGCGGCCGGCGAGGTCGGCGGCGTCGGGGGTGAACGGCTGCGGGTCACCGTCGCGGGCGCGCCGCCGGGCCTCCGCCGCGATGGCCGCGACCTGCGGCTCGTCCAGCGGCCGCCGGAACGAGCGCGAGGCGAGCACCGTCCCGCGCGCGTCGAGCACCAGCGCCGCGCCGCCGACGAGGCCGGCCAGCGCGCCGACGATGCCGTCGAGGCCGCGCTCGGCGAGCACGACGCGCTGGAGCCGCTCCTGCGCGGCGATCGACCGGCGCAGCAGCGCGTACTGCTCGTTGACGAGCTGCGTGAACGCGTGCTCGGTGACCGCGATGAACGGCAGCTCGTACGGGATCTCGAGCAGCGGGAAGTCGCGCTCGCGGGCCGCCTCGACGAGCGCGTCGGGCACCGTGTCGAAGCCGAACCCGACGCCGACGCCGAGCCCGGCCAGCCCGTGGGCGGCCAGGCGCTCGACGTACTCGCGCTGGCACGCCTCGGTCGTCAGCTGCAGGCCGGTGGTGAGCAGCAGCTCGCCGCCCGACAGCCACGGGGTCGGGTCGACGAGCTCGGTGATGTGGACCCAGCGGACGGGCGCGTCGAGCGCGTCCTCGCCCGCGAGCACCTCCACGTCGAGGTCGCCGAGGAGCTCGCGGATCGTCAGCATCGGGTCCTCCTGGTCTCTCCTGCGGGGCTAGCCGCGGAGCTTGGCCGCGGCCTCCTCCAGCACCGGCCGGAGGATGCCCTCGATCTCCTCGAAGTGCTCCGCCTGCGCGATGAGCGGCGGCGAGAGCTGGATGACCGGGTCGCCACGGTCGTCCGCGCGGCAGATCAGGCCGCGCTTGAACAGCTCGCCGGAGAGGAAGTCGCGCAGGAGCCAGTCGGACTCCTCGTCGCTGAAGCTCTCCTTCGTGCCCTGGTCCTTGACGAGCTCGATGGCGTGGAAGTACCCGGCGCCGCGCACGTCGCCCACGATCGGGATGTCGCGCAGCGAGTCGAGCATCCCGCGGAAGACGGGCTCGTTCTCGCGGACGTTCTCGAGCACGCCCTCGTGCTCCATCACGTCGATGTTGGCCAGCGCGACCGCCGAGGCGATCGGGTGGCCGGCGAACGTGAAGCCGTGCAGGAAGGACGCGTTGCCGTCGAGGAACGGCTCGCTCACCCTGTCCGACGCGATCACGGCGCCCATCGGCGCGTACGCGGACGTGATGCCCTTCGCCGTCGTGATCATGTCCGGCTGGTAGTCGTAGCGCTGCGCGCCGAACCACTCGCCCAGCCGGCCCCACGAGCAGATGACCTCGTCGGAGATCAGCAGGACGTCGTACTTGTCGCAGATCGCGCGGACCCGCTGCCAGTAGCCCTCCGGCGGCGTGAAGCAGCCGCCCGCGTTCTGGACCGGCTCCATGATCACCGCGGCCACGGTCTCGGGGCCCTCGAAGAGGATGCGCTCCTCGACCGCGTCGGCGAGCGTCTCCATCCCGTAGCCGGGCTTCATCCGGTACTGGTTGGTGTTCGGGACGTGGCAGCCGCCGGGCGTGAACGGCTCGAACGGCGCGCGCAGCGACGTGATGCCGGTCGCGGAGAGCGCGCCCAGCGTCGTGCCGTGGTACGCGATCTCGCGCGCGATGATCTTCGTCTTGTTCGGGTTGCCGGTGAGCTTGTGGTACTGCCGGCTGAGCTTGATGGCGGACTCGACCGCCTCGCCGCCGCCGCTGGTGAAGAACACGCGGTTGAGGTCGCCGGGCGCGAGGTCGGCGATGCGGGTCGCCAGCTCGATCGCGCGCGGGTGCGCGTAGTTCCAGTTGGTGTAGAACCCGAGCTCCTCGGCCTGCTTGGCGCCGGCCTGCGCGACGTCCGCGCGGCCGTGCCCGATGTTCACGCAGAACAGGGCGCTCAGGCCGTCGAAGTAGCGGTTGCCGTGCTCGTCCCAGACGTGGCACCCATCACCGCGGACGATGATCGGGATCTCCTGCCCGTCCGCGAAGTTCCCCATGCGGCTGAAGTGCAGCCACAGGTGGCGCTTGGCCTGCTCCTGCAGCGTTGAGAGCGACTGCTCCGTGGTGGCCATGCGAGGCAACACTACGCCCGCCGTGTCGGCGGGCTCTAGTGACGGGATGGCCGAGCCTGCGCCGCGCCGCTGGACGTTCCGTACAGCGACGCGGACAGGGTGTCAGACGTTCGTCAGGCGGCCGCGGGCGCCGGGGCGCCGGCGCGGCCCTGGCCCTCGGCCGCGCGGACCGGGGCCGGGGTGAGGGCCGAGGCGACGATCACGAGGAGGAACGCGACGGCCTGGCCGATGATGCCGAGCGTGGTGCCGGGCATCGGGTCGCCGAAGACGATGAGGCCGCCGGCGATGACGCTGATGTTCGCGGCCGTGCCGGTGATGGCGATGACCGAGACCGCCTCGCCGTCCTGCAGCGAGCGGGCCGAGGCGTAGAACGCGGCGACCGAGCCGGCGATCGCGACGAGCGTCCAGGGCGAGAGCAGGCCCATGAGGAGCCCCTCGTCGCCGATCATGCCCGTCAGCGCCTTGACGCCGACGTTGCAGACGCCGAAGAGGATGCCCGAGGCGGCGGCGAGCATGATGCCGTGGTGCTCGGCCGGGCCGCCGATGCGCGGGCCCATGATCAGCAGCGCGCCGACGCCGAAGAGGCCCGCCTCGAAGGCGATCATGGCCGGCAGCGAGAACGTCGCGTGCGAGTCGTGCGAGACCGGCAGCGTGAAGCCGAGCAGGATCAGGCCGAGCGCCGTGAGGCCGAGGCCCCACCACTGGCGCGGCGTGGTCTGCAGGCCGAAGATCTTCTCCGCCATCACGGCGAGGAGCGCGACGCCGCCCGACAGGACGGCCTGGACGACCGACAGCGGTGCGAGCGAGATGGCGGCGACGTGGAGGATCCACGCGCCGGCGCCGATGCCCATGCCGGCCGCGAACCACTTCGAGGACCACAGCGACTTGGCGGTCTTGAAGGGGTGGCGGATGTCGACCGCGCACGCCTCGCAGGCGCCGCGGTGCTTGTAGAAGAACGCGAGGTTCGAAGCGAACGCGCAGAGCAGCGCGAGCAGGATGCCCAGGTGAAGAGTCATTCAGTCAGAAGCTGTGAACGAGGTTGCCCGGCGGAGCTTGCGGTCCTTGCGGCACCATCGGCTTGCCCCCAAACCAATCGGCACGCATGACCCTCCGCTTGATAGGGCGGATCGTTCCCCGGCAGCGTAGCGGTAACCCGCTTCCGCCCTCCTAAAGCCTGCACATCGCTTCCCAAATGCCTGCAGATCCAGCGAAACCACTGCTCCTGATCGACGTCGACGGCGTGATCTCGCTGTGGGGGTTCCCCCAGCACAGCCGTCCACTTGGCACCTTCACGTCCGTGGAAGGCGTCGTCCATTTCCTTTCGGTCGAGGCCGCCGAGCACCTCCTCGCCCTCGTGTCGGACTACTTCCCGGTGTGGTGCACGGGATGGGAGGAACGGGCGAACGACCACCTTCCCTCCGCGCTCGGCCTGGGCCCGTGGCCGTTCCTCTCGTTCGACCGCGAGACCGAAGCTGGCGCGACGACGCCCGGCCACTGGAAGCTCGCGGCCATCGACCGCTACGCGGACGGGCGGCCGCTCGCGTGGATCGACGACGCGTTCAACGACGCGTGCCGGGCGTGGGCCGAGCAGCGTGGCGCCCCGACGCTCCTGGTCGAGACCACGCCGGCGGAGGGGCTCGTCGCGCGGCACGCCGACGAGCTGCGGGAGTGGGCGCGCACGCACGCGCGCGCGTGAGGCGATGTCACGGGACGGCCGGCTGATCCGTCAGGCTGGCGATGCCTGTGACCGATCTCGACGCGCTGCGCCGCCGCGGCTTCGCCATCGCCTACCGGATGCTCGGCTCCGTCGCCGACGCCGAGGACGTCGCCCAGGAGGCGCTGCTCCGCCTGACACGGACCGAGCCGGAGCCGGACGAGCCGGCCGCGTGGATCACGACCGTCGCGACGAGGCTGTCGATCGACCACCTGCGCCTCGCGCGCGTGCAGCGCGAGACGTACGTCGGGCCGTGGCTGCCGGAGCCGCTGCTGGAGGACCTTGCGCCGGGGCCCGGCGCGCACGCGGAGCTGGCCGACTCGCTCTCGCAGGCGTTCCTCGTCGTGCTGGAGCAGCTGTCGCCGGTCGAGCGGGCGGCGTTCCTGCTGCGCGAGGTGTTCGCCTACGACTACCCGCGCATCGCCGAGATCGTGGGCAAGAGCGAGGCGAACTGCCGCCAGCTCGTGGTGCGCGCCAAGCGGCGGCTGGAGGCGGAGCGGCCGCGGTTCGACCCCGATCCCGACGCCCGCCGCGCGCTGCTCGAGCGCTTCCTCGCGGCGGCCGAGGACGGCGACCTGGAAGGACTGGAGGAGATGCTCGCCGACGACGTCGTGCTCTACGGCGACGGTGGCGGCAAGGTCCAGGCGGCCAAGAAGCCGGTCGCGGGGAGCACGAAGGTCGCGAAGTTCGTCGCGAAGATCCACGAGTGGCGCCGGCTGCTCGGCGACTTCGAGGACGAGGTCGTGATGGTCAACGGCCAGCCCGGCCGCGTGGCGCGCCATCGCGACACCGGTGCGCTGTGGGACGTGCTCGCGATCGACGTCGTCGACGGCCGCATCCAGACCATCCGGATCGTCCGCAACCCCGACAAGCTCGCTCACCTGTCACAGCCGGGCGACGCCGCCCGTCAGGGATGACATGAGCGTCAAGAGCCGCACCTCCCCCGCCCCCTCGATCGTCCGCGCCGCCGATGCGGAGGTCCTCTCCGCCGATCCGCTGAGCGTCATCACGCTGCTGGCCGACACGCCCGACACCGGCGGCCACCTCACGAGCAACCGCTCGCTGCTCAAGGCCGGGTCGGCGGGCGCGCCGCCGCACTTCCACAGCCGCTCGGCCGAGCTCTTCTTCGTGCTGGACGGCGCGCTGGACGTGCTGCTGGGCGACGAGGTCGTCACGCTCGGCACGGGCGACCTGCTCGTCGTCCCGCCCGGCGTGACGCACGCGTTCGCGCCGGCGGAGGACCGCGACGCGGACGTGCTGTTCGTCTTCACACCCGGCGTCGCGCGGTTCGACTACTACCGCCTGCTCGACCGCGCCTACGCGGGCGAGGTCGGCTACGACGCGCTTGCGGCGACGTCCGAGCAGTTCGACAACCACTACGAGCGCAGCCGCGTCTGGGAGGCGCACGTGGGCTGAGCCCGCGCCGGCGCGTCGTACCGTCGGAAGCGTGAAGCGGATCGGGTTCCTCTCCTTCGGGCACTGGCAGGACGCGCCGGGCTCGCGCACGCGCACCGCGCAGGACGCGCTGGTGCAGACGATCGAGCTGGCGGTCGCCGCCGAGGAGCTCGGGGTCGACGGCGCCTACGTGCGGGTGCACCACTTCGCGCGGCAGCTCGCGTCGCCGTTCCCGCTGCTGGCGGCGATCGGCGCGCGGACGTCGCGCATCGAGATCGGCACCGGCGTGATCGACATGCGGTACGAGAACCCGCTCTACATGGCAGAGGAGGCCGCGGCCGCGGACCTCATCAGCGCCGGGCGGCTGCAGCTCGGCGTCTCGCGCGGTTCGCCCGAGCCGGCGCTGCGCGGGGCCGAGACGTTCGGCTACCTGCCGCCGGAGGGGATGAGCGACGCCGACCTGGCGCGGGCGAAGACCGAGGTGTTCCGCAAGGCGATCGCGGGCGCGCCGGTCGCGCGGGCGGACACGGGCCGGCCGGACGCGGACGCTGCGCCGCCGATGCTCGCGATCCAGCCGCAGTCGCCCGGCCTGGCCGACCGCATCTGGTGGGGCGCGGGCACGCGAGCGACGGCCGAGTGGGCGGGCGCGCAGGGCATGAACCTGATGAGCTCGACGCTGCTGACCGAGGACACGGGCGTGCCGTTCGACCAGCTCCAGGCCGAGCAGATCATGCGCTACCGCACCGCGTGGACCGACGCCGGGCACGAGCGCGAGCCGCGCATCTCGGTCAGCCGCAGCGTCTTCCCGCTCGTCACCGACGAGGACCGCGCGTACTTCGGCACCGGCGCGCGGGCCGAGGGCAAGGACCAGCTCGGCTACCTCGACGGCGGCATCGCGCGGTTCGGGCGCTCCTACATCGGCGAGCCCGACGTCGTGGCCGAGGAGCTGTCGCGCGACGCGGCGGTCCGTGCCGCCGACACGGTGCTCTTCACGATCCCCAACCAGCTCGGCGTCGAGTACAACGCGCGCCTCCTGCAGTCGATCGCCGAGCACGTCGCGCCGGCGATCGGGTGGAGCGCGCCGGCTACCGCCTGATCGCGACCCGGCGCGTCGTCGTCGCGGTGCGGCCGAGCGCGTCGGTCGCCTTCACCGTCAGCGCCGCGGGGACGGCGCGGCGGCGGGAGAGCGCGCGGCCGGCCTTCGTGAGCCGGGCGGTGACCGCCAGGCGCGGCGTGCCCTTGACGACCCGCTCGCCCGCGGCGACCAGCCGGCGTCCCGCGCGCACCTCGACCCGGCAGCGGACGAGGCGCAGCTCGGCGGCGGTGGCGCGGCATGCGACGCGCTCCTTGCCGCCGGCGAACCGCAGCGCGCGGCGGGTCGTCGCGCGGACGCGCAGCGCGCGGGCCTTGGCGCCGGTGCTGCGCCCCTGGCCGCTGGCGGGCCGGCCGGCGCGCGGCGCCTCCGGGTAGACCTTCACGCTCACGACGCCGTTGCGGACGCGCTGCGGGTGCCGGCCGACCGGGATCTTGTGGACGATCTCCTCCGTCACGTACGAGATGACCGCGACCGTGTCGTCGCCGGAGGAGCTGATGTAGCAGTACTTGCCGTCGGCGCTGTTGGTCGACCAGTAGGGCTTCGTGCCGGCGTCGAGGATGCGCGCGCTGAACGTGCGGCGGTCGACGATCGCGCCGTAGTCGGACATCGTGCCGGCGACGCAGAGCTTCTCACCCGCCGGGTCCATCGCCAGGCCGTGGTGGGCGGAGTCGAGCAGGTACTGCTCGGGCGCGAGCTTCGCGGCCTCCTCGCTCAGCGGCAGGCGGGCGATGCGGGTGACCTTGTCGGCCTGCAGGTCGTACTCGACGAAGCCGTGGAAGAACGAGAGCTGGAAGTACACGAACTTCTCGTCGGGCGAGAGCGCCATCGGGCGGACGGCGCCCGAGAAGTTCGGGTAGCCGGCCTCCTCCATCTTCTTCGCCATGTCGATCCTCTTGAGCACCTGGTTGGTACGCGCGTCGACGACCTGGAAGTACTCGCCGCCCTTCGTCGCCTCGTTGATGACGACGGGCCGGTCGGTCGGCAGGTACACGCGGCCGATCGACGCGTGGTAGATCCGCGTGCCGTCCTTGGAGTACGTGCTCTCGTGCGGCGAGTCGCCGGACGGGAACGCCCCGACGCGGGCGCCGGTCGCCGTGTCGAGGACGTGGACGACGTTGCCGGTGGACGCCGAGACGAGCAGCCGCGTGCCCTCGGCGTTGATCGCCATGTGGTCGGAGCGGTAGCCGTCGACCGGCGCGCGCCACTTGATCTTCTTCGTGGCGAGGTCGATCGCGACGACGTCGGCCAGGCTCGGGCGGCTGACGAAGATCGTGGTGCCGTCGTTGGACGAGAAGACGTCGTCGTTGAACTGGTCGTGCCCCTCGCCGATCAGCGTGCGGATCGCGTAGAAGAACGCGAGCCGGTCCGGGCGGAAGGCCATCTCCTGCATCCGCTGCTGGAGGTCGGGCACGACGTTGATGCGGTCCAGGCGCTGGAACGTCTCGGGGTCGATGACGTCGGTCGTGCCGTCCCAGTTGTTGCCGACGAGGATCGCGGGGCGCGTGACGCCGGGCTGCGCGTCCGGCCCGACCACGGCGGCGGGCGCCTGCGCGGCTGGGGCTCCCAGCACGGCGACGGTGGCGGCGGCGGTGGCGAGGACGGCGGAGCGGAGACGGCGTGCACGGACCCACATGGCACCGGACCGTAGAGCGATGGGGCTCGACGTGCGCCGTATGGTGGCGGCATGACCACGGATGCCGGCACCGCGGAGGTCCGCGACAACGCGGACGAGCAGCGCTACGAGATCGTCGTGGACGGCGCGGTCGCGGGCTTCACGCAGTACCGCGCCAAGCCGGGGCTGATCGCGTTCACCCACACCGAGATCGACGAGCGCCTCGAGGGCCGCGGCCTGGGGACCCAGCTCATCCGCGCCGCGCTCGACGACGCGCGGGCGAAGGGGATGGCGGTGCTGCCGTTCTGCCCCTTCGTCAACGGCTACATCCAGCGCCACCGCGACTACGTGGCCCTCGTGCCCGAGACGTACCGCACGGAGTTCGGCCTGTAGCCGCCATACAGTTGGAGGCGATGGCGGACATCGAGACCCGCGACGACGTCGAGCGCCTCGTGCGCGCCTTCTACGGCAAGGCGATGACCGACCCGATCATCGGGTTCATCTTCACCGACGTCGCCGAGCTCGACCTCGAGGAGCACCTGCCGAAGATCGCCTCGTTCTGGGAGACCGTCCTGCTCGGCGGCCGCTCGTACAGCGGCGGCGCGTTCGCGCCGCACGCGGTCCTGCACGGCAAGGTCGAGCTGAAGGGCGGCCACTTCGAGCGCTGGCTCCAGCTGTGGTTCGGCACGGTCGACGAGCTGTTCGCCGGCGACGTCGCCAACCAGGCCAAGATCCACGCGCTGCGCGTCGGCCAGGCGTTCCTGCGCCGTCTGCAGGGCTTCCCCGGCCCCGCGCCGACGCCGGTCGGCCCGTCGGGCCTCGCCATCACCCGCCACGGCGGGGACGGCGAAGCCGCGTAGGCCCGCCTCCCGCTAGCCGAACAGGCCGCGCGAGCGGCCGAGCTGCTGGAGCGCGCTCTCGATCGCGCCGTCGACGTGGCCCGACGGCGCCGCGCCCAGGTCGACGCGCCCGATCGCGTCGGTGCCGCTGCTGAGGAAGCCGCCGCGGCGGTCGACCTCGAGGATCGCCGTCGTTCCGTGGGCCGTCGAGAGGAACGTCAGCTCCAGCTCGTTGACGCCCGGGAAGCGGGACGAGCCGTGGAACTCGATCTCCTGGTAGAAGGGCAGCGTCGCGCCGGGCACGCGGCCCTTCTCGACGTCGGCGCCCTTGAAGCGGAAGCCGAGCCGCTCGATCGCCTGGAGCGCGGCCTCCTGGACGGGCAGCGGGTGGACGCGGAGCGGGTCGAGGTCGGTGCTGTCGACCGCGCGCGCGATCTCGACCTCGGTGCGGACGCCGACCTGGACCTTCGGGAGCTGGTGGCCGCCGACGACGTTGATCGGGGTCTCGAAGGGGATCGTCAGCTCGAACGTGAACCGGTGCTCGGCGCCCGGCGCCAGTTCGAACGCCTCGGTCACGCGGTGGCGGTGGAAGACCTGGTTGGCGTCGTACTCGGCGTCGTCCGTCTCGACCTCGACCCGCGTCTGCAGCGCGATCTCGACGTACTTGACGCTCTGCTCGAGCTCCCCGCCGGTGACGACGACCTCGCCGGCGACCGTCTCGCCCGGGCGGACGTCGGAGGAGCGGAGCGTCGTCTCGACGGACGCGCCGCCGCCGAGCCCCAGGCTTGCCTTCAGCTTCTTGAACACCATGGCCCCGCACCGTAGGGGAGCGGCGGCGCGGATCGGCGGCGCGAGACGAGATCGTCACCGGGCGTTATACGTTTCACCTCTGTCTCCGCTGACCGAGCTCCTGTCCCGCCGCCACGTCGCGCGCGTGCTCGCCACCGTGCTGGTCGGCCGTCTGCCCGAGGGCATGGTCCCGCTGGGGATCGTCCTGCTGGTGCGGGAGGAGGACGGGTCGTTCGGGCTGGCCGGCGTGCTCGCGGCGTGCCTGGCCGTCGGCGCGGCGGTGGGTGGGCCGCCGCTCGGGCGGCTGATCGACCACCGCGGCCAGCCCGGCGTCATCATCGGCTGCGCGCTCGTGCGCGGGGCGGCGCTGGCCGGCCTGACGTTGACCGCCGCCGACGCGCCGGCCGCCGCCGGCGCGTTCGCCCTCGTGTGCGGCTTGGCGACCCCGCCGTTGGAGCCGGCGATCCGCGCGCTGTGGCCGGACCTGACGCGCGACGCCGAGCAGGCCGAGACCGCCTACCGGCTGGAGGCGGGGCTGCAGGAGCTGGTCTTCGTGCTCGGGCCGCTCGTGCTGTCGGCGCTCGTGGCGGTGGCCGATCCCGCGTTCGCGCTCCAGGCCACCGCGGTCGGCGGCGCCGTCGCGGCGGTGGCGTTCGCGGTCTCCCCGCCCGCCCGGGCGTGGCGCGCCGCACCGCGGGCCGACCCGGCGTGGACGGCGGCCGTCCGCGCGCCGGGCGTCGCGCCGGTGCTGGCGATCGGGCTGCTGATCGGGATGGCGCTGGGCGCGCTGAACGTGGCGGCACCGGCCGTGGCCGAGGCGCGCGACGTCGCGGCGGGCTGGCCGCTGGCGGTGTTCGCCGCGGGCGCGCTCGCCGGCGGCCTGCTGGCCGCGTCGCGGACCCCGGTGCGGCCGCCGGAAGCGACGCTCGCGCTGCTCATCGGCGGGATGGGCCTGGCGTTCGCGCCGGCGCTGCTCGACCCGCCGTTCGCGGTGACGCTCGGCGCGCTGGCCGCGGCGGGCGGCCTGATGGCGCCGGCGCTCGCCGGCGCGTTCATCGTCCTCGGCCGCCGCGCGCTCGCGGGGGCCGTGACGGAGACGTTCGCGTGGCAGATCTCCGCGACGCTGGCGGGCATCGCGGCGGGCTCGGCGCTCGCCGGGCCGCTGGCCGACGCCGACGCGAGCGGCGCGGCGGGGTTCGCCGTCGCGGTGGCGGCGGGGCTGGCCGGCGCGGCTGTCTGGCGCGTGGCGAGCAGCCGGCGCTAGGCCGGCAGCCCGAGGCGGAGCTTGCGCAGGAGCGTCGCGAGCTGCTCCTGCTCGTCGGCGGTCAGCGCGGCGAGGAGGCGGCGCTCGTTGTCCAGGTGCGCGCCGGTGGTCGCGTCGACGACCTCCCGCCCCGCGTCGGTGAGCGTGATGAGCGTGCCGCGGCGGTCGTCGGGGTCGGGCGTTCGCGCGATGTAGCCGGCCTGCTCGAGGCGGTCGAGCCGCTTGGTGGTCCCGGACGACGTGAGCATCAGCGTGCTCGTCAGGTCCGACGGGCGCAGCCGGTACGGCGGGCCCGTGCGCCGGAGCGTGGCGAGCACGTCGTAGAACCCGCCCTCGAGCCCGTGCTGGCGGTAGACCGGCTCGAGCCGCGCCTCCAGCTCGCGCGCCAGCCGCGAGACGCGCCCGACGATCCCGATGGGTGAGGGGTCGAGATCCGGGCGCTCCGCGCGCCACTGCTCGACGATCACGTCCACGCCGTCGCGCTCTTCTTCGCTCACGCCGGCCACCCTACCGCGTGACTTGTGTCCCAGCGTGTTGCTTCCTAGGAAGATATGTCCTAGGATGTGATCCATGTTCAAGCCACGCGATCTCCTCCACCGTCCGACGCGCTCCGAGCGCCGCTCCGCCGAGCCCATCCGGCCCCGCCGCCAGCCCCAGCCGCGCATGCGCTGGTTCACCTGAATCCGCGCCATCGCCGCGAACCTGCCGCGCCGTTGACAGGCGCGCGCCGGCCCCGGGAGGGTTGGAGCTGCGCAGGGAGGCGTGGCGATGCGACGCAGGCAGCAGGGCCCGGAGACCGAAGACGAGCAGCCGCGCAGGCGCGGCCTCCACTCGCCGGGCGTCTGGCTGGCGACGCTCAGCACCGTCGTCGGCGTCGCGACCGGCATGTTCACGTTGCGCGACCAGGTCTTCCCCGGCGAGCGCGGCTCCGCCGTCGCGGTGTCGATCCCGGCCTACCAGCACGAGGTCGGCGCGGTCTGCGACGAGCTCAACGAGAACGACGAGGCGCGGGCCGAGGAGGACGAGCGCTTGGCGACGGCGCTCCAGGACGCGGACACGAACCCCGCGCAGCGCGACGCGCTGCTCGAGAGCGTCCGCCGCGTTTCGTCGCGGTCGAGCCACACGCTGACGGCGTTCGCGGCGCTGGAGACGCCGGACACGCTGAGCGCGGTCCAGCAGGACGCCGAGCGCGCCTGGCAGCGCAACCTCGACCGCCTCCGCGACTACGCCACCGCCCTCGACCAGGCCGAGACCCGCGCGGACGTGCTCGCCGCGGTCGACGACCTCAGCGACCAGCGCACCCCGCTCGCCCGCGACGGCGAGGTCCTGCGCACCGGCCTGACGAAGCTCGGCTCGGAGAGCTGCGACCTCGAGGCCCCGATCGTCACCGCGACGCTGACGCTCCCGCCGCTCCCCGAGGACGACGACGGCAGCGGCGTCACGGACGCGACGCGCTCGGCCAACAGCCCGAGCGACGGCGGGGGCACCGCGCCCCAGCCGACCGCGAAGGCCGACGGCGGCGGATCCGGCGGGTCCGGCGGCAGCAGCGAGCCCGAGGTCACCGGCGCGAGCGTCAACGTCCCCGGCCCCTCCATCGTCCCGAACGACGAGCCCTCCGTCGAGAGCTCGTCAGCACCCGAGCCGGCGCCCGCCGGGAGCCCCGAGAACGACGAAGGGGCGAGCGGCCCGTAGGCCACCCGCCCCTTCGGTCAGGTCATGCCGACGCGTGCGCCGGCACGACCGCTACTTGTCGTCCTGCGGGACGTCGAGGTCCGCGAGCTCCTCCGCGAAGCCCGTGTCCCCGCCGCCGGCGCCGATCTCGTCGAGGGCCGCGAGGTCCTCGTTGAACGCGGAGCCGAAGTCGCTCAGGCCGTCGCCGTCGCCGAGGCCGAGCTCGGCGGCGATGTCGTCCTGGTCGAGGAGACCCACCGCGTCCATCGCGCGGGGGAGCGGCTCGGCCGGCTCGATCTCGATGCGGCGGTAGCGCTTGAGGCCCGTCGCCGCCGGGATCAGCTTGCCGATGATCACGTTCTCCTTGAGACCGTTCAGGCGGTCGATCTTGCCCTCGAGGGCGGCGTCCGTCAGCACCTTCGTGGTCTCCTGGAAGGAGGCCGCCGAGAGGAAGGACTCCGTGTTGAGGGAGGCCTTCGTGATGCCGAGGATCGTCTCCTCGTACTGGGCCGGAGCGCCGCCCTGCGCGGTGACCTCCTCCATCGCCCGCATGAACTCGTTGCGGTCGACGTACTGGCCGGGCAGGTAGTCCGTGTCACCGCGCTGCTCGATCCGGATGCGCTTGAGCATCTGGCGGGCGATCAGCTCGATGTGCTTGTCGTTGATGTCGACGCCCTGGGACTTGTAGACCTCCTGCACCTCCTTGACGAGGTACTGCTCGGTCTCCGTGCGGCCACGGATCGCGAGGAGGTCGGCCGGGTACAGCGAGCCCTCGTTGAGCTGCGTGCCGGCCTCGATCCGCTCGCCGTCGGCGACGTACAGGCGCGTGCGGCGCGGGAACGAGTAGCGGTGCTCCTCGCCGGCGTCGTCGGTGACGACGACCGTGAGGGCCTTCTCCGTCTCCTCGATCGACGCAACGCCGTCGAACTCGCTGATCTGCGCGACGCCCTTCGGCTTGCGCGCCTCGAACAGCTCGACGATGCGCGGCAGACCGTGCGTGATGTCCGCGCCGGCGATGCCGCCGGTGTGGAAGGTCCGCATGGTCAGCTGCGTGCCCGGCTCGCCGATCGACTGCGCGGCGATGATGCCGACCGCGTCGCCGATCTGGACCATCTGGCCCGTCGCGGGCGAGACGCCGTAGCAGGCCTGGCACACGCCGGTGGCCGCCTGGCACTTGAGCACCGAGCGGACCGCCACCTTCTCGGTGCCCGCCTCGACCAGGTCCTGCAGCTCCTTGCGGCCGATCAGCTGGCCCTCGCCGTCGATGCGGCCGACCAGGTTGTCGTTCGGCTCGCCGGCGTTGTTGAGGACCTTCAGGTCGATCGTCTCGGTGGCGCCGCAGTCCGGCTCACGGACGATGACGTCCTGCGCCACGTCGACGAGGCGACGGGTCAGGTAGCCGGAGTCCGCGGTACGGAGGGCGGTGTCCGCGAGGCCCTTGCGGGCGCCGTGCGTCGAGATGAAGTACTCGAGGACGGTCAGGCCTTCCATGAAGTTGGCCTTGATCGGGCGCGGGATGATCTCGCCCTTCGGGTTGGACATGAGGCCGCGCATGCCCGCCAGCTGGCGGATCTGCTTCGCGCTGCCTCGGGCGCCCGAGCTGGCCATCATCCAGATCGGGTTCATGGAGTCGAAGTTCTTCTCCATGGCCTCGGCGACCGCGTCGGTGGCCTCGTTCCACGTGGCCACGACGGCCTCGTGCTTGTCCTGGGCCGACAGCAGGCCCATGTTGTAGTCGTCCTCGATCGACTCGACGCGCGCGTCGAAGCCGGCCAGGATCTCCGGCTTCTCGGGCGGGATGACCACGTCGTTCTTGGACACCGTGATGCCGGCGCGCGTGGCGAACCGGAAGCCGAGGTCCTTGAACGCGTCGAGCACCAGCGCGACCGTCGACGGGCCGTAGCGCTGCACCAGCGCGTCGATCAGGCGGACGTTGTCGCGCTTGCGGATCGCCTGGTTGACGAACTCGTACTCGGACGGGTCGAACTCGTCGCCGAGCGCGTCCTCCAGCGCCCGCTCGATGCGGTCGTTGTAGATGATGCGGCCGACCGTGGTGAGCCGGGTGGCCTGCCCCTTCGGGCGGTACTCGGCCAGGTCGTGCAGCTTCACGACGCCCAGCTCGTACGAGAGCTCCGCCTCCTGCGCCGTGCGGAACACGTGCGGGCGCGGCTCGTACGTCGACGGGTCGATGCTCTCCAGCTCGTCCGCGTCCGGCCCGTACGTCAGGTAGTACGTGCCCAGGACCATGTCCTGCGTCGGCGTCGCCAGCGGCGCGCCGTGAGCGGGCGAGAGGATGTTGTTCGAGGACAGCATCAGCAGCCGCGCCTCCGCCTGCGCCTCGGCGCTGAGCGGGAGGTGGACCGCCATCTGGTCGCCGTCGAAGTCCGCGTTGAACGCGTGGCAGACGAGCGGGTGGACCTGGATGGCCTTGCCCTCGACGAGCTTGGGCTCGAACGCCTGGATGCCGAGGCGGTGGAGCGTGGGCGCGCGGTTGAGCAGGACCGGGTGCTCGTGGATGACCTCCTCGAGGACGTCCCAGACCTCCGGGATCATCGAGTCGACCATCTTCTTGGCGGCCTTGATGTTCTGCGCCGCCTTGCGCTCGACGAGGCGAGCCATGATGAACGGCTTGAACAGCTCGAGCGCCATGAGCTTCGGCAGGCCGCACTGGTGGAGCTTCAGCGACGGACCCGACACGATGACCGAGCGGCCGGAGTAGTCCACGCGCTTGCCGAGCAGGTTCTGGCGGAACCGGCCCTGCTTGCCCTTGAGCATGTCCGAGAGCGACTTGAGCGGGCGGTTGCCCGGGCCCGTGACGGGCCGGCCGCGGCGGCCGTTGTCGAACAGCGCGTCGACGGCCTCCTGCAGCATCCGCTTCTCGTTGTTGACGATGATCTCCGGCGCGCCGAGGTCCAGGAGCCGCTTGAGGCGGTTGTTCCGGTTGATGACGCGGCGGTAGAGGTCGTTGAGGTCCGAGGTCGCGAAGCGGCCGCCGTCGAGCTGGACCATCGGGCGCAGCTCCGGCGGGATGACCGGCACGGCCTCGAGGATCATCTGCTCCGGGCGGTTGCCCGAGCGGCGGAACGCGTCGACGACCTTCAGGCGCTTGACCGAGCGGGCCTGCTTCTGGCCCTTGGCGGTCTTGACCTGGTCCTCCAGGTACTCGGCCTCGGCGTCCAGGTCGACCTGCTCGAGCAGGTCGCGGATCGCCTCGGCGCCCATGCCGCCGCGGAAGTACTCGCCGAAGCCGTACGGCGAGCCGAAGCGGTCCTTGAGCTCACGGAAGATCGTCTCGTCGTGCTCGATCTGCTTCGGGGTCATGTCCCGGAACAGGTCCCACACGGCGCGCATGCGCTCGATGGCGTCCTCGATGTACGCCTCGGTGTCGGCGATGTCGGCCTCGAAGGTCTTGCGCAGCTCCTTGAGGAGCTTCGCGCGCTCGTCCTCGTCGAGCTTCTCGACCTTCACGTCGAGGCCCTCGGCCCACAGGTAGTCCTCGTCGTCGAAGCCGTCCTGCTTGCCGCCCTCGAGGTACGTCTCGCGGCGCTGCAGCTGCTCGCGCAGCTCCAGGACGCGCTCCTCGCGCTCGGCGGTGTAGGAGTCGATGACCTCGTTGACGCGGCCCTCGAGCTCCGGCAGGTCGGCCTGGCGGGCCTCGTCGTCCACCCACGTCACGATCGACGCGGCGAAGTAGAGGACCTTCTCGAGCTCCTTGGGAGCCATGTCGAGCAGGTAGCCGATGCGGGAGGGGACGCCCTTGAAGAACCAGATGTGGCTGACCGGGGCGGCGAGGTCGATGTGGCCCATGCGCTCACGGCGCACCTTGGACCGCGTGACCTCCACGCCGCACCGCTCGCAGACGATGCCCTTGTAGCGGACGCGCTTGTACTTGCCGCAGTAGCACTCCCAGTCCTTGGTCGGACCGAAGATGCGCTCGCAGAACAGGCCGTCCTTCTCGGGCTTCAGCGTGCGGTAGTTGATCGTCTCCGGCTTCGTCACCTCACCGCTCGACCAGGAGCGGATCTGCTTCGAGGACGCGAGACCGATCTCGATGGCGTCGAAGTTGTTGATGTCGATCACAGGCGGATCCTCTGACTAGTTCTCGTCGTCGCCGACCGGGATGTCGGCGTCGAGGTCGATGTCGGCGACCGCGTCCGCGGTGGGGATCTCCGCGGCGGTCTCCTCGTCGTCCGCCACGTCGCCGTCGGCGGCGTCGGTGGCGTCGGTGGTCTCGGTGCCCTCGTCGGCGGCCTCGCCGCCCGCCCGGACGCCGGACAGGTCGATGCCCAGCTCCTCGGCGGCGCGCAGGAGGTCGTCGTCCTCGTCGCGCATCTCGGTGCGCGAGCCCTCCTCGGAGACGACGTTGACGTCGAGCGCCAGCGACTGCATCTCCTTGAGCAGGACCTTGAACGACTCGGGGATCGACGGCTCGGCGATGTTCTCGCCCTTGACGATCGCCTCGTACGCCTTCACGCGCCCGACGGTGTCGTCGGACTTGATCGTGAGCATCTCCTGCAGCGTGTAGGCCGCGCCGTACGCCTCCAGCGCCCACACCTCCATCTCGCCGAAGCGCTGGCCGCCGAACTGGGCCTTGCCGCCCAGGGGCTGCTGCGTCACGAGCGAGTACGGGCCGGTCGAGCGCGCGTGGATCTTGTCGTCGACCAGGTGGTGGAGCTTGATGATGTACATGTAGCCCACCATCACGGTGTTCTCGAACGGCTCGCCGGTGCGGCCGTTGAAGAGCTGGAACTTGCCCGAGGCGCGGTCACCGGGGGAGTTGCCCTCGGTGATCTGCATCTTGATCGGGCCCTTGTGGTGCTCCTGCCACTTCACGAGCGCCTCGTCGACGTCCGCGAGCTCCGCGCCCGTGAAGACCGGCGTGGCCACGTAGACCTTGCCGCCGTCCTCCTGGGCGAGCTTGAACGCCTCGCTGCCGTCGTCGTACCAGCCCTCGGCGGCGGCCCACCCGAGGTGGGTCTCCAGGATCTGGCCGACGTTCATGCGCGACGGGACGCCGAGCGGGTTCAGGATGACGTCGATCGGGCTGCCGTCCTCCATGAACGGCATGTCCTCCTCGTCGACGATGCGCGAGATGACGCCCTTGTTGCCGTGGCGGCCCGCGAGCTTGTCGCCCTCGGAGATCTTGCGCTTCTTCGCGACGAAGACGCGGACGAGCTCGTTGACGCCGGGCGGCAGGTCGTCGCCGTTGTCGCGCGAGAACGTCTTGACGTCGATGACGACGCCGCCCTCGCCGTGGGGGACCTTGAGCGAGGTGTCGCGGACCTCGCGCGCCTTCTCCTTGAAGATCGCGCGGATCAGCTTCTCCTCCGCGGTCAGCTCCGTCTCGCCCTTCGGCGTGACCTTGCCGACCAGCAGGTCGCCCGACGTGACCTCGGCGCCGATGCGGACGATGCCGCGGTCGTCGAGGTTGCGGAGCGACTCCTCCGAGCGGTTCGGGATGTCGCGGGTGATCTCCTCGTCGCCGAGCTTCGTCGTGCGGGCGTCGACCTCGTACTCCTCGATGTGGATCGAGGTGAGCTCGTCGTCCTTCACGAGGCGGCGGCTGAGGATGATCGCGTCCTCGAAGTTGTAGCCCTCCCAGGACATGAAGGCGACGCGCAGGTTCTTGCCCAGCGCCATCTCGCCCTGATCCGTGGAGGCGCCGTCGGCGAGGACCTCGCCCGCGACCACCTGCTGGCCGCTCTTGACGCGCGGCTTGTGGTGGATGAGCGTGCCCTGGTTCGAGCGCTCGAACTTGTTCAGCTCGTACTCGTCGTCGCCGATGACGATCCGGTTCGCGTCCACGTAGTCGACGGTGCCGGGGTTCTTGGCCAGCAGGACGTCGCCCGTGTCCATCGCCGCGCGGGCCTCCATGCCGGTGCCCACGACCGGGGCGTCCGTCTTGAGGAGCGGCACGGCCTGGCGCTGCATGTTCGCGCCCATGAGCGCGCGGTTCGCGTCGTCGTGCTCGAGGAACGGGATCATCGCCGTCGCGACCGACCAGATCTGGTCGGACGAGACGTCCATCAGGTCGACGTCGGTCGGCGGGACCGTGACGTACTGGCCGGCGAGCGTGCGGCAGAGGACCTCCTCCGCCTGCAGCGTGCCGTCCTCACCGAGCGGCGTGTTCGCCTGCGCGATGAGCTTGTCCTCCTCCTGGGTGGCGTCCAGGTGGACGATCTCGTCGGTGACCTTGCCGTTCTGGACGACGCGGTACGGGGTCGTGACGAACCCGTGCTCGGAGATCTCGGCGAAGGAGGAGAGCGAGCCCATCAGGCCGATGTTCGGACCCTCGGGGGTCTCGATCGGGCACATGCGGCCGTAGTGGGTCGGGTGGACGTCGCGGACCTCGATGGGCGCGCGCTCGCGCGTCAGGCCGCCCGCGCCGAGCGCCGAGAGGCGGCGGCGGTGGGTCAGGCCGGACAGCGAGTTCGTCTGGTCCATGAACTGCGACAGCTGCGAGGAGCCGAAGAACTCCTTCAGCGCCGCGACGACCGGGCGGATGTTGATGATCGTCTGCGGCGTGATCGTGTCCGAGTCCTCGGTGGTGAGGCGCTCACGGACGACACGCTCCATGCGGTAGAGGCCGATGCGGAAGGCCTCCTGGATCAGCTCGCCGACGGTGCGCAGGCGCCGGTTGCCGAAGTGCTCGTACTCGTCGAGCCGGTCGGCGATCGGGTCGCGCGGCATGAGGACGGCCTCGGCGGCGTAGTCCTTGATCTCGACCTCGGGATCCTCGGGGATGCCGAGGTCGCGCGGCAGCGACACCAGCTCGCGCACGAGCGCGATGATGTCGTCGTGGGTCAAGGTCCGCGTGTCGAGGTCGATGTCCAGACCGAGGCGGGCGTTGAGCTTGTAGCGGCCGACGCGGGTGAGGTCGTAGCGCTTGGGGTCGAAGAAGAGCTGGTTGAGCAGCGCCTTCGCGTTGTCGACGCTCGGCGGCTCGCCCGGACGCTGCTTCTTGAACAGCTCGATCAGCGCGCCCTCTTCGGTGCGCGTGGCCTCGGGGTCGGCCTCGACCGTGTTGCGGATGTAGGCCGAGTTGTCGAAGAGGTTGAGGATCTCCTCGTCGCCGGCGTAGCCCATGGCGCGCAGGAGGACCGTGACCGGCAGCTTGCGCTTGCGGTCGATGCGGACGTAGACGCGGCCCTTCTTGTCGATCTCGAGCTCGAGCCACGAGCCGCGAGCCGGCATCAGGTTGCCGACGAAGACCTGCTTCTCGCGGTCCTTCGGCTCCATGACGTAGGCGCCCGGGGAGCGGACCAGCTGCGTGACGACGACGCGCTCGGTGCCGTTGATGATGAACGTGCCGCGCTCGGTCATCCACGGGAAGTCGCCCATGAACACCGACTGCTCGCGGATCTCGCCCGTCTCCCGGTTGATGAACGCGACCGTGACGGTCAGCGGCCGGGCGTAGGTGAGGTCCTTCTCCTTGCACTCCGAGATCGACGCGACCGGGTCGTCGAAGACGAACTCGCCGAACTGGACGGCGAGGTTGCCGGTGTAGTCCTCGATCGGGGAGATGTCGTCGATGGTCTCGCGGAGACCACCGGTCTGGGGATCGGTGAGCCACTCGAAGGATCGACGCTGGATGTCGATCAGGTTCGGGACTTCGAGGACCTTGTCCAGGCGCGCGAAGGAACGGCGCACCCGCGGAGCATCAAGGGCAGGCACTAATGCGACTCCTCGGGGGGTCGGAGGGAGGCGGGGAAGATCGGGCGAGGCGGTCCTTGGGACACGCGGACGCTCCAAGATAGCACGCGCAGACGCGTGCAGGGCTGGGCGGCAGGCGCTCAGCCGGTCGACGCTCACGGACCCCGCCCGGACCCCTCCGTATGTGGCGGAGGAAGCCGTAGGTGGACGGCTGCGACTATCGGTCGACGGCCGGGAAGTGTAGCGGGAGGTGCGACACCCGTCCACCGGAGCGGATGGCGGCTCCGCCCGCCGCCATCCTCCTCCGATGCTGCGGACATCTTCCGCAGTCGCCCGTCCCGGGGCATGTGCGAGGGGGGCGCCCTCCGCGGGGCGCCCCTCTCCCGCCGCTCACCCGCCGGTGCGGGTGGACGTCTTGGCCGCCGTCCCCTTCGGCACGCAGGTGCGGTAGCGGCGCACGTCGGTCCGCGTCCGTCCCTTGGCGTCCGTGAGGACGATCCGCACGGTGAAGCGCCCCTTGGGCAGGCCGCGCAGGTCGACCCGCGAGCGGATCCGCTTGCCGCGCACGGTCTTGACGCGCTTGCCGTTGACCGTGACGGTCGCGGTCGTCGGGTTGAACCGGCGCGGGACGACCAGGCGGATGCCGAAGGCGCGGCGCGAGACGCAGGCCGACTTCGACGCGCTGCTCGCGCTCTGCACGACGGTGGTCGCCTGCGGCGGCGCGGGCGGCGCCGGGTCCTCGGTCAGCCGCCAGCGGAGCGCGAACGAGACGCGCGCGCCCATGAGCGCGTTGTCGCCGGCGAGCGCCGCGGCCGGCTCGCCGCCGTCGGGCATCGTGACCGTGAAGCGGAACGTCCGCGAGCCCAGCGCTCCCAGGCGGCCGACCCCCCGGCTGCCCAGCTCGCCAGACGGCCCGCGAAGACCGGCTCCGGCGCGCCGCTCGACACGTCCTCCACCGTCAGCGCCAGCGCGGCCGACAGCGGCGCGGCGCCGGGCCCGAGGTGATCCGTGAGGTCCTCGGTGACGAGCGCGAGGTCGCCGCCGCGCGCGCCGTCGTTGCCGAGCGTGACCTCGGCGGTGGCGACGTCGCCCGGGACGAGGCCGGCGAGCTTGAACAGCGAGCTCGTCGTGCCGGTCTGGGTGACCGTGAGGCGCCCGCCGCTCTGCACGCCGGTGATCGCAGCCCGCGCGGGGACGAGCCAGATCGCGGCCGCGACGAGCGCCGCGGCGCACGCCGCGAGCAGCAGCTGCGCGCGGCGGTCGCGGAGGAGGAAGGCCGCCGTGCTCACGTGAGGACCTCCCAGGTGACCGGGATCGAGAACGTCGTCGGGCCGACCGTCAGGGTCAGCGTCGCGGTGCCGGGCCCCTCCGGCGTGGCGTCGTCGACCGCGAGATCGAAGCGGACGCGGCCGTCGGCCGGGACCTTCGCCACCTGCTGCCCGTCGAGGGTCTTCGGCGTCACCGCGATCCGCGCGCTGCCCGACGCGACCTGCACGTCGGCGCCGACCGCGCCGGTGCCGCTCGCGGCCAGCGTGAAGGCGACGTCGAACTTGTCGTTCTCGGCGAGCTGCTTGTGCGCCCCGAGGTCGAGCCGCAGCGTGCCGTCGGCGTCCCGGGTCGCGACGCGCGTCAGCCCGTCGCCGCCCATGGTCTTGGCGTACTGGTTGGCGAGCGGGTGGTCGCCCTCGTCGGCGGCGATCCGCAGCTGGACGTCGAGCGGCGCGGGCGGCGGCGGGTCGGTGACGGCGAACGTGACCGGCACCGTGTACCGCATGCGCGTGCCGTCGCCGAACGCGAGCTTGATAGCGAGGTGGCGCGCGTAGGTGCCGGCCGCCAGCGCCGCGTGCGGGCGCAGGTCGACCTGCCCGACGGCGCCCTGCGCCAGCTGCGTGCGCGGCACGCCGCCCTCCGTCAGGCGGGCGTCGAAGTCCCCGCTCGGCTCGACCGCGACGGCGACCGGGCCGCCGGGTGCGTCGACCGGGCTGAGGCGGAACGCGCGCTCGCGCCACGCGGAGGCCGGCCACGCCCAGCTCGTGCCGAGGTCGACGGCGAGCGCCTCGTTCTCGCCTGTCGCGGCCGGGTCGGGGCCGTCGGCGTCGCCGGCGCGCCTGCGGGCGAACGCGGGCCGCGCGGCCTCCTCGTCGAAGGCCGCCGACCACAGGCGGACGTGGTCGGACGCCTTGGCGGCGGTGACCGTCTGCTGCTGGTCGGCGGCGTCGAAGAAGAACGCGAACGCCGGGACGACGGCGCCGGCGAGCGCGCCGATCAGGGCGGCGACGAGGAGGAGCCGCCTCATGCGTGCACCTCACGGGCTTCGCGGGCCGACGCCTTGGCTTCCTCGTCGCGCCGCGCGGCCTCGCCGGCCTCACGCCACAGGCCGGCCAGGACCGAGAACATGATGAAGAGGGCCGGCAGCGCGATGGCGACGATCCGCCCGCGCTGCGTCGTCAGCTGCGCGTAGACGTGGCCGATGTACGGGATGCCGACGACGACCTTCGGCAGCTCCTCCCCGCGCGGGGTGAAGCGCCAGCTGTCGACGACGCGGTTGGCGTCGCCCTTCGTGCGGATCGACAGCTCCCCGCGCGACCCGCGCGTGATGTCGTGGATCCGGTGCGTGACGCGGCCGGCGAGGCCGGCGCTGGCCGGCGGGACGTACGTGATGGTGTCGCCGACGCGCAGCTCGCCCACCGGCGTCGGCTTGTCGATGACGAGCGAGCCGGCGTCGTACGTGCCGGTCATCGAGCCGGTCGTGATGACGTAGCGCTCGTAGCCGAGCAGCGCCGGGACGATCATGATCGCGCCGACCGCGAAGGCGGCGGTCAGCAGCAGGCGCCCGAGCCAGCGGGTCGCGAGGGCCATCACTCGGCCTCCCCGGTGTCGGCGTGGGTGCGCAGCGTCCAGCGCAGCGCGAAGGTCTCGCTCGCGCCGTAGAGCAGCGAGGAGTCCGCGTCGGCGGGCCAGGTCAGCCGCGCGCGGTAGACGCGCACCTCGCCGGGCTCCATCTGCCCCAGCTCGAGCCGGCCCACGGCGGTCAGCGGCCCCTGCGCGACGACCGGGGTCGCGGCCGAGCAGTCGGCCGAGTCGGCCGGCGCGTCCTCCGCGACCGGCGCGCACCGGTCGAGCGCGAGCTGCAGCACGTCGAGTAGGCGCGGTGCGGCGGACGTCGCCTCCGGCAGCCGCGGCCGTGCGTACAGCACCGCGGGCACGCTGCCGCGGTTGACGATCTTCGTGTGGCCGGTGCGCGTCGCACCGGCCCGCAGGTCGCCGCCGTCGGCGACCAGCGGGGTGGTGGCGGCCGTGCCCTCGAGCTCCACGTCGCCGGCCCCCGCGCCGCCCTCGGTGCCGGAGGAGGACGCGATGAACGCGGTCGAGGTCGCCGTCAGCGCGGCGGCGGCGGTCAGGGCCGCCACCGCCGCGAGCGGGCGTCGGAGCTGGGGGAGCACGGTCGCCTCCGGTCCGAGGTCGGGCCTAGAG
Source organism: Parviterribacter multiflagellatus (assembly GCF_056863265.1). Taxonomy (NCBI): domain Bacteria; kingdom Bacillati; phylum Actinomycetota; class Thermoleophilia; order Solirubrobacterales; family Parviterribacteraceae; genus Parviterribacter; species Parviterribacter multiflagellatus. The sequence goes on along the minus strand of NZ_JBXPIZ010000003.1, from coordinate 240,767 downwards.
CTGCCCGAGGTCGTCGGTGCTCTCGACGACCGGGATCGTCGTGTCGCCCGATCCGCCGTCGTAGTCGCCCGCGGCCACCCGCGCGTCGTCGCCCGCGAGCGACGTGCCCAGGAAGTTCAGGCGCAGCTTGACGCCGGTGCTCATGAGCTCCTCCGTCACGTCTCCGTCGGTCTCCGTCAGGCGGAGCGACAGGCAGTACGGGCGGGTCTGGCCCTTCTCGAGCGGGACCCGGCCGCCGCGCAGGACGCGGACGTCGGCCGGGATCGGGCCCTTGGCCAGGATGCCCTGCAGCGACTGCTCGCTGAACGGCACGTGGGCCGCCAGGTCGAACAGGTTGCTGACCTGCGTGTTGAAGCCGACGATCTGGACCTTGAGGGCCTCGGCCAGCGCGGAGCTGCTCTCGCCCACCGTGTTGACGTCGAGGCGCAGGCCGAGCGGCACGGTGCCGTCGTTGCGGACCGCGAAGCAGCGGATGTACGACAGCGGCGCCGGCGTGAGCCAGTGGTCGAACTTGCGCTTGGTCGGGACCAGGTGCCTGAGCTCGATGGTCGCGCCGTTCGCGCCGGCCTCGGAGGTGTCCACGCCCAGCGCGGCGCACTCCTCCTGGTAGCCCGCCGGCTCGACGAACTTGTCGTTGGCGGTGCGGCAGTTGTTGCCGTCGACGACCGGGTCGGACGAGCCGAAGGTCGTCAGGGCGAGCGTGCCCGCCGAGACGGAGTTGGCCTCGGAGGCCGACTCGTCGGCGAAGTAGGCCCCGGTCCCAGCGGTGAGGGTCGCGGCGGCGGCGACCACGCCGAGCGCGGTGAGCGCCCGGCGCGGCGACCGCACCAGGTAGGAGACGCGGTTCATCGCGGCGGTCCTACGACTGCGTCGAGTTGATCGACTTCGCCAGGACGTTGACGTCGAACTTGATCGTCTGGCCCATCAGGCCGGACTGGTTGGCGCCCGACTCGGGGAGGCGGATGCGCAGCTCGTACGTGTACGTCTGGCCGGGCTCGAGCGCGATGCGCGGGGAGCTCGAGTTGGCCACGTTGCCCTGGCCGTCGGCCGGGACGTTGGCGATGTTGTTGATCGTCGGGAACGCGATGTTCGAGACGACGTTCTGGTACGTCGTGTTGCCGGCGGCGGCGTTCGGGAGGCGCGTGACGTCGACGCGGACCGCGTTCGCGAGGTCCGCGTTGCCGGCGTCGGAGGTGTTCTCGACCGTCAGGCGCAGAGCGGCCGGCACGTCGCCGTCGTTCTTGACCTGGAAGCGGCGCTTGATCTCGTGGCCGTCGCCGGTCGGGACGAGGTTGGAGACCGTGAAGGTCGCGCCGTTCGCGGTCGGCGAGATGCCGGTGTTGTCGCACTCGGCGAGCGCGTTGTAGCCGGTCGGCTCGACGAACGCGTCGGACGTCGAGCGGCAGTTGTTGCCGTCGACGACCGGGTCGGCGGACCCGTAGGTCGTGATCGCGACCGTCCCGGCCTCGATCGAGTTGCCCTCCGAGGCGGACTCGTCGGCGAAGTACGCGCCGGAGCCGGCGGTCAGTGAAGCGGCGACGGCGACCGTCGCCAGAGCGCCCAGCGAGCGCTTGGGGTTGCGGGCGATGTACCCGAGGCGAGACATGAGCAGCCTTGCTCCTTGTGTTGTGCCGGTTCGCTCTTGCCCAGCGAGCCGACGCTTGTCGATCCCTGTCGCGTCCTTCGCCTTGGCGGTCCCCCCTGGCGTTCTCCGGGCTGGGCAGGACTGGCGATGCGACGGCGCCCAACCTACGGGTGAACAGCGTTATCCGAAATCGAACGTGCGTCCATGGACGCATCGCGCGTTCAAGCCCTGGGGACTAGGGTGCGAGGTACGGGACGAACCTCGGTTCCCCCGAGACCTGTCGCCGGTACGTGCGCTTGCCCCGCCATCCGGCGCTTGTCGATCCTGCGAAGCGCGCCGCTCTCTCCGGGCCGGCGCGCTTCGTCCTTAACGCGAAAGGGCGCCCCGGAGGGCGCCCTTTGCGGGTACGTCTGAAGCCGTGAGGCCGCTGACTACTTGACCTCGACGGAGGCGCCGGCCTCCTCGAGCTCGGCCTTCAGCTTGTCGGCCTCCTCGCGCTCGACGCCCTCCTTGACGGGCTTCGGGGCCTCGTCGACGAGCGCCTTGGCCTCCTTGAGGCCGAGGCCGGTGGCCGCGCGGACGACCTTGATGACCTGGATCTTCTTGTCGCCGGCACCCGTGAGGATGACGTCGAACGCGGTCTGCTCCTCAGCGGCGCCACCGGCGTCGCCACCGCCACCGGCGGCCGGGGCGGCGGCCACGGCGGCCTGAGCCGACACGCCGAACTCCTCCTCGAGCGCCTTGATGCGCTCGGCGAGCTCGAGAACGGAGATCGACTTGAGCTCCTCGATCCAATCAGCGGTGCTAGTAGCCATGAGATGGTCCTCCTGGGGTTCTGAAGTTACGAAGCGTCGTCGGCGGTCTCTGCGGGCGTGTCATCGCCCTCCGCCTGGTCGGGCTGCGGCTCGTCCGGCGTGCTGGCCGGCTCCGCGTCCTGGTCGTCGCCCGCGTCGGGCGCGTCGGCAGCGGCCTCGGCGGCCGGAGCCTCCTCGGCGGCAGGCGCAGCGGCGGCGGGGGCGTTCTGCCCGACGAGGCCCTGCTCCTGGATCTGCCCCAGCGCGACGGCGAGGCCGCCGATGAGCTGGTTGAGGGTGCGCGCGAGCCCGGAGACCGGGTACGCGACGATGTTGACCAGCTGCGCGTACAGGACGTCACGCGACGGGAGCTTCGCGATCGCGCCGATGTCCTCCGGCGTGAGCGCGTTGCCCTCCATGATGCCGCCCTTGAACGGCACCAGGTCGGTCTCCTTCGCGTAGTCGCGAAGGGTCTTCGCCGCCGCGGCGGCGTCGCCCTTGACGAACGCCAGCGCGGTCGGGCCCTCGAGGAGGTCCTTCAGCGCCTCGGCGCCGGCCTTGTCGGCCGCACGCTCGGTGAGCGTGTTCTTGACGACCGCGAAGCGGGTGTCGGCCTCACGCAGCCGCGCGCGGAGCTCGCCCACCTGCGGGACGGAGATCCCGCGGTAGTCGACCGCGAAGACGGCCTGTGACTCTTGGATGCTGGCGGCGATCTCCTCGACCGCCGCGGCCTTCTGCTCTCGGTTCATAAGTCTCCTGCGCGGGACTTGCCGGGCGGCGGCGCCTCAACGGCGTGCCGCCCGTGCCTGCGGTCTTCGGAGGAGGAGGTAGGTGCCTACGCGGCGGCCGCGCTGGGCGCCTCCTGCTCCGAGCGGGTGCGGGACGGGTCGACCTTCACGCCCGGGCCCATGGTGGAGGCCAGCGTGATGGTCTTGATGTAGCGGCCCTTGGCGCCGGACGGCTTCGCGCGGATGATCTCGTCCACGATCGCCGTGTAGTTGTCCAGCAGCTGGTTCTCGTCGAACGACGTCTTGCCGATCGTGATGTGGACGTTCGCGGTGCGGTCCGTCCGGTACTCGATCTTGCCGGCCTTCGACTCCTCGACGGCCTTCTTGACGTCCATCGTCACGGTGCCGACGCGCGGGTTCGGCATCTTGCCCTGCGGGCCGAGGATGCGGCCCAGGCGGCCGACCACCGGCATCATGTCCGGGGTCGCGATGGCGACGCCGAAGTCGGTGAAGCCCTCCTGGACCTTCTCGGCCAGGTCGTCGGCGCCGACGATGTCCGCGCCGGCCTCCTCGGCCTCGCGGGCCTTCTCGCCCTTCGCGAAGACGGCGATCTTGACCTCCTTGCCGAGGCCGTGCGGGAGGGCGACCGTGCCGCGCAGCTGCTCGTCCGCATGGCGGACGTTCAGGCCGGTGCGGACGTGCACCTCGACCGACTCGTCGAACTTCGCGCTCTTGAGCTCCTTGACCAGGGCGATCGCCTCGGCAGGCGCGTACTCGCGCGTGCGGTCGACCTTCCCCAGAGCCTCCAGGTACTTCTTGCCGTGCTTGGCCATCAGGACACCACCTCGACACCCATGGAGCGGGCGGTGCCCGCGATGATCTTCGCGGCCTGATCGACGTCGTGGGCGTTCAGGTCCTGCAGCTTCTTGGTCGCGATCTCACGAAGCTGCGCCTCGGTGATCTTGCCGACCTTGTCCTTGTGCGGCTCCGACGACCCCTTCTCGATGCCGATGGCCTGGCGGATGAGCACCGCGGCCGGCGGGGTCTTCGTGACGAAGGTGAACGAGCGGTCCTCGAAGACCGTGATCTCGACCGGGATGGTCACGCCCATGTCGCTCGCCGTCTGGGCGTTGAACGCCTTGACGAACTCCATGATGTTGATGCCGTGCTGACCCAGCGCCGGGCCGACCGGCGGTGCCGGGGAGGCCTGGCCGCCAGGGGCCTGCAGCTTGATGGTGGTGAGGACCTTCTTCGCCATTTTCCTAAACCTTCTTGACCTGGTCGAAGCCGACTTCGACCGGGGTCTCGCGTCCAAAGATAGAGACAAGCACCTTCAGGCGGGCAGCGTCCTCGTTGATCTCGGCGATCTCGCCGGAGAAGTCGGACAGCGGGCCCGCGATCACCTTCACGGTCTCGCCGATCGTGTACGTCGCGCGCTTGCGCTCCTTGACCGCGACCTCCTTGTGGAGGAGACGGTCCACCTCGCCCTGGGTGAGCGGGACGGGCTCGTTGGAAGCGCCGACGAAACCGGTGACGCCGGGGGTGCCCTTCACGACCGTCCAGGAGTCCTCGTTGAGGTCCATCTGGACGAGCACGTAGCCCGGCATGGTCCGCTTCTCGACGGACACCTTCTGACCGTCCTTGAGCTCGGTGGTCGTCTCCGTGGGGACGACGACCTGGCGCACGGAGCGCTTCTGGCCCATGGTGGAGACACGATGCTCGAGGTTCTGCTTGACCTTGTTCTCGTGTCCGGAGTAGGTGTTGACGACGTACCAGCGGAACATCTGCGTGAAAGCCTTCTGAGGGTCCTAGATGATGAAGTCGACGAGCTTCTGAGCGACCCAGTCGGCGCCGCCCAGGAAGAGGCCGGCGACGACGACGAAGCCCAGGACGACCATGGTCGCCTGGCCCACCTGACGGCGGTCGGGCCACTGGACCCGCTGAAGCTCGGCCCAGGATGCCCGGAGGAAGTTGAGGAAACGGCTGCCGCCACGCCCGCTCGCCGCCTCGCCGGGCGTCGCCGCACCACGTGTGGCGGGCGCCGTGGAGACGACCTCGCGGTCGCCCGTCACCGGGTCGTCGTCGCCGAGGGGGTCGTCGCCCGGATCGCCGTCGCCGAGGGACGCGCGCTCGGCGGCGTCGGGGTCAGGATCGACCTGCCCCTCCGCGCCGGCGACGAGCGCCGCCTCGAACTCGTCGACGTCGCCGGTGTGCTCCACCGGCCCCGGGACGTTCTCCCGGTGCAGCGAGCGCTCCTCGGGCGCGATGCCGTCGCCCTCACCCCGCTTGGGCGGGGTGGGCTCACGGCGCGCCTTGCGCTGCTTCGCTCGTTGACGATCGCGGGCCACGGGCTCAGCGTGTGACTAGCGGGTCTCCCGGTGACCGGTGTGCGTCTTGCACCACTTGCAGTACTTGCGCAGCGAGATCCGGTCAGGGTTGTTCCGCTTGGACTTCTTGGTCATGTAGTTGCGGCGCTTGCACTCCTCGCAGGCGAGGGTCACGCCGATGCGCACATCTCCGCGGGCCATCAGGCCACTCCTTCACGGGCCGAACATGAAGACGACCCGCCGGGCGGCAGGTCGGAGAACCGATTGTAGCGCCTCAACTGCCGCTCTCGACCTTCTCGAGATCCACCACGAAGATCAGCGTCTCGTTCGGCCCGATCGCGGGCGGCTGACCGGCGGTGCCGTAGGCCTGGTCCGGCGGGATGACGAGCTTGCGGCGGCCGCCTTCCTTCATGCCCTTGACGCCCTCGTCCCACCCCGGGATCACCATGCCGGCGCCGAGGGTGAACGTGAACGCCTCCTTGTTGCGGTTCCACGACGCGTCGAACTTCTCGCCGGTCGACCACGCAACGCCCGTGTACTGGACGGAGACGTTGTCGCCCTCCTTCGCCGTCTTGCCGTCGCCCTTGACGATGTCCTCCGTCTCGAGCTCGGTCGGCGGGTCGCCGGACGGCTTGCCGATCTGCGGCTCCTCGTCGAGGTCCTTGGAGATCTCGGCGTCGGCGCTCGCGCCGCCGGTCTCGGCCTCCTCCTCGACCGGCGAGGTCTCCGTGGCGGTGGAGTCCTCCTGCGGCGTGGAGGCCACGGGCGGGTCGCTCGCGGGCTCCTGGTCGTTGTCGTCGCCGCAGGCGGCCGCGACGAGGGCGACGCCCGCGAGCAGCGCGGCGAGGAGAAGTCGGAATCGGGGCATGGCGACGGAGGGTAAAGGGCTGGGCCGAGCCGCGCGGGCCGGTCGCCCCGTTCAGGCCCCGGTGGTGTCTCCAAGCGCCCGCGCCAGCTGGGTCCGCGAGCGCACGCCGAGCTTGCGGTAGATGCCGCTGAGGTGGTGCTCGATCGTCTTCGGGCTGAGGTAGAGCTGGGCGCCGACCTCGCGGTTCGTCATCCCCTGGGCGACGAGCTCGGCGACGCGGCGCTCCTGCTCGGTGAGCGCGCCGGCCCCCTCCCCCGCCGCGCCGGCCGGGCCGCCGATCCGCGCGCCGGCCAGGCGGATCTCCTCCGCCGCCCGCGCCGCCCAGGCGTCCGCGCCGAGCTGCTCGAAGCTCGCCAGCGCGTCCTGCAGCGGGCGCCGAGCCGCGGCGTCCTGCCGGGCGCGGCGGCGGCGCGTCCCCAGCGCGAGCAGCGTCCGCGCCTCCTCGAACGGCAGCGGCAGCTCCGCGTGGAGGGCGAGCGCCTCGGCGAACGCCGCCTCGAACGCGCCGTCGTCCGCGGCGAGCCCCTCGAGCCGCGCCGCGTGCGCGACGAGCAGGCGCACCTGCTGGCGCCCGGCGTGACGGCGCAGCGCCTGCGCGACGGCCCGCACCTCCTCGGCGCGGCCGAGCCGGAAGAGTGCCTCGCCGAGGTCGGGCCTCGACGAGGGTGAACGCGAGGTTCCCCCACGCCGGATCGTCGCGTCGCTCGGCGACCGGCCGCAGCTCGTCGACCGCGCGCGCCGGATCGTCCTCGAGCAGCGCCTGCCGGCCGCGCACCCAGTGCCCGTGCGCGAGCAGCGTCACGCCGGAGTGGCGCGCGGCGACCTCGAACGCCGCGTCGGCCAGCCGCCGGCCCTGGGCCGTGTCGCCCGAGTCCATGGCGAGCAGCGCGCCGGTCGCGTGGACGTAGGTCGCGTAGATCGTGTCGTGCGCGACCGCGTCATGGAGCGCGGTCGACTCCTCCAGGTCGGCCCGCGCCGCGCGCCAGTCGCCCATCCGCCAGGCCAGGTGCCCCCGGATCGCGAGCGCGTAGAGCAGGTGGAGCACCGCGCCGTCGCGGCGGGCCCGGACCACGTGGCGCCCGATCAGCCGCGCCGCGTCGTCGAACCGCTCGTGGAGGTACAGGCCCTCCGCGCACGCCATCGACACCTCGGGCGCGCCGCCGCCCTCGAGGTCCGCGGCGCTGCGCTCCATCGCGTCCAGGTGGTCGTGGCCGGTGCCCATCGCCGAGTGGCCGAGCGGGATCAGGTTCGCCGCCCGCGCGCCCACCGGCGTGCGCGCGCCGCCGGCGAGCGCGGCCGCCCGGCGGGCGACCTCGAGCAGCGCGACCATGTCGCCGGAGTGCATGTACGCCGGGGCGGAGAGGAGCAGCGCCTCGGCGGCCGCCAGCGGGTCCTCGGCCTCCAGCCGCGCGGCCTCGCGCTCGAGGATGTGGATGCCCGTCGGCGCGTCGCCGCCGCGCATCGCGACGAGCGCGCGCAGCCGCTGGTGTCGCGGGCGGTCCTCCGGGCCGAGGTGCCCTTCGGCGGCGCCGAGCAGCGCGAGCGCCCGCTGGTCGTCGCCCGCCTCGTGGGCGGCCGCCGCCGCGTCGAGCCGCCGGCGCGCGGCGACCTGCGGGTCCGGCGTCAGCTCGGCCGCGCGCGCGAACGTCGTCGCGGCCGCCGCGGAGGCCCCGCGCTCCGCCGCGTCGCGCCCCGCGTCCGCGAGCGCGCCCGCGACGTCCTCATCGGGCGCCGTCGCCGCCTGCGCGCGGTGCCACGCGACGACGCGCGCGTCCTCGGTCGCCGCGGCGAGCGACGCGTGCGCGGCGTGCCGCTCGACGACGGTCTGGCCCTGGTAGGCGGCCGAGCGGACGAGCGGGTGGCGGAACTGCAGCCGCGTGCCGCGGATCGTCACGACGCCGGCCTGCTCGGCGGGGCCGAGGTCGTCGGGGCTCAGGCCGAGGCCCGGCAGCGCGCCGAACAGCGGATCGAGCGCGCCGTCCTCCACCGCCGCGGCGACGCCGAGCGCCCGGCGCGTGCGCTCGGGCAGCGCCGCGACGCGCTCGCTGAACAGCTGCTCCACCCGCTCGCCCGCCGGCAGCGGCGCGGCGATCGGGCGCAGGCCCCGGCGCTCGTCCTCGGTCAGCACCGCGGGCAGCTCGAGCAGCGCGAGCGGGTTGCCGCCCGTGGCGACGGCCAGCGCGTCGGCGACCGACGCCGCGACGTCCCGGCCGATCAACGCCCGGGCGCCGGCGGCGTCGAGGCCCCGCAGCGCGAGCACCTCCAACCCGGCCAGGTCGGGCTGGTCGGCGGCGTCCGAGACGCGCACCGTCAGCAGGACGCCCGCGCGCTCGTCGCGCAGCCGCCGCGCGGCGAACAGCAGCGCCTCGCGCGTGGCCGCGTCGAGCCACTGCGCGTCGTCGATCGCCAGCAGGAGCGGCTCGGTGCGCGCGGCGAGGCCGAGCAGGGCGAGGACGGCCACGGGGACCGCGAACCGGTCGTGCGGGGTCGGCGGTCCGAGCGCGAGCGCCGACCGCAGCGCGGCCTGCTGCTGCTCGGGCAGCGCGCCGGCGAGGTCGAGCAGCGGCCGCACGACGCCGAGCAGCCCCGCGTACGGGATCTCCGCCTCGCTCTCGTAGCCGCGGGCGGCCAGCACCCGGAACCCGGACGCCTCGTCGACGGCCTCCTGGAGGAGCGCGGTCTTGCCGATCCCCGCCTCGCCCGCGATCACCAGCGCGAAGCTGCGTCCCTCGCGGGCGCCCTCGAGGCGGGCGCGGAGGTCGTCCAGCTCGCGCTCGCGTCCGTGCAGCACCGGCGCGATGCTACCCGAGGCCCGAGTCGTCGAGATACCACTCCGCGAACGCTCGCCGGCGCGCGATCGCGACGCGGTCACGCACCACCCGATCGAACACGGCGAGCTCGTGATCGTCGACCGTCGCCCCGCCGGCAGCCGAGCGGCACGCGATCGCCTCCAGCGTCTGCTCCGCGTACGCGCCGACCCCGATGTCCTGGCAGACCGCGTGCGCGACCACGCCGCCCGCCGCGTCGCGGGGGTACGTGACCGGGAGTCCGTTCTCGGCGAGCCCGTCCGCCGTGATCGCGTCGAGGGCGTTCACGGAATCGACGTCGACCTCGACCAGGTCGTGCTGCTCGAGCGGGTCGAGGTCCTCGATACCGAACGGCTGGCCCGCGAGCTTGTGCTCGACCTGGAGGCGTGCCATGCGGCCCGAGGCGTTGAGGTAGAGCAGGCCGAAGGCCCCGGGCGGGTTCCAGCGGCCGCCCGCGTCCCTCGCGTACGACGTCTCCAGCGGGTCGTGCCAATCCGGTTCTGCCAGGCGGTTGTGCCTGCCACCTCGCGCGACGCTCCTCACGCGGCCCGCGCCCAGTCGAACGAGGCGCGCACGCTGTCCAGCAGCTCGTGATGCCGGCCCGCGGCGATCATCTCCAGCATCGTCCGGCCGCCGTAGTCGGGGGCGGGCCGGCGGGCGATGCCGGGCACGCGGTCGCGCTTGAGCTTGCGCTCCAGCAGCTCGACGAGCGCGACGATCGTCGCGATGGCGTCACGCCGGTCCGCCGGCACGCCGTGCGCGAGCCAGCCGTCGACGGCCTGCCGCCGGACGCCGAAGAGCCCGGCGAGCTCGGTCTTGGAGAGGCCGAGGACCCGCATGATCCGTTCGAGGTCCTCCTCGCCCTCCGGCGTGTTGAGGAGGTGGCGGACGCGGCGGAGGAACCGGTCGACCTGCTCGTCATCGAGCTGGCGCCGGCGCTCGCCATGCGGGGGCGTCAGCGCGGGCACCCCGGCGAGCAGCCGCAGGCGGTTCGTCAGCTCCAGCCCAACCGCGTCCCCCAGCGGATACAGCACTGCCCAGGGCGTGAACGGCGCTTCCGCGGACGCGTTCTCGAGCACCGCGCCCAGCGCGCGGGACCGGTAGTCGGGGAACACCGCGACGTCCAGCGCCTCACCCTCCGCACCGAGCGCGTCGAGCATCGAGCGCGTCAGCGCGCGATAGGTCGTCACGTACAGCCGGACACCCTGGACCGACCCGCCCAGCGCGGCGTCAGCCGCACCGCCGAGATCCGCGAGCAGCGGACCTGAGGTGCTGCGAAGCGCTTCGCGTACCTCGTCGGCGCTCTCGGAGAACAGGTAGTCGGCCAAGGCAGCCATGGTGCTGACCGTACCGCAAGCAGAACGCAAGCGCAAGCAGAACGCAGGCTCACTCCAGCCGCGGGTCGAGGATCCCGTGCAGCCGCGTGACGAGGTCGCCGACCGCGGCGACGTCCGGCACCGGCGTGCGGTCGCTGCGCAGCTGGTCCTCGATCGCGCGCGCGACGTCGGAGCCGTCGGGCATCCCGAACGACCCGAGCGAGCCCGCGAGCTGGTGCGCGGCCCGCGCGCCCGCGTCGCGCGCGCCGTCGTCCAGCGCGCCGTCGCGCAGCCCGGCCGCGGCCGCGTCGATGTGCCCGAGCCGCTCGCGCATGATCGGCCGCGAGCGCTCCCAGATCGCCGCGATGGCGGCGTCCAGGTCGCTCACGGGGCCGTCTCGCCCGCCGCGTCCAGCACCCGGTTGATCTCGTCCGGCAGCCGCATCGGATCGAACGGCTTGCCGATCGTGCCCGTCGCGCCGAGCGCGTCGAGCTGGCGCCGGTCGGCGGCCTGCACCTTCGCCGTGAGGAAGATCACGGGCACGTCCTCCACCGCCCCCGCCTCGCGCAGCCGCGCGAGCGTCCCGGGGCCGTCCAGCTCGGGCATCATCACGTCGAGGAGGACGAGGTCGAACCGCTCCGCCGTCGCGCGCTCGACAGCCTCGGCGCCGGAGCCCACGGTGACCACGTCCCACCCGCCGACGTGCTCCAGGCTCAGGCGGGCGATCTCGCGGATGTCGGGCTCGTCGTCGACGAGGAGCACGCGTTTGCTCACGGCAGGGCCTCCAGGAGCCGTAGGACATGCTGCTCCACGTCGGCCGGCGACGAGAAGCCCTTCGTCATGAAGCGGGTCCGCCCGGTCTGGAGCCGCTGGCGCTCGGCCGAGCCCAGCTCCATCGCGGTGTAGACGACGAGCGGCATCCGCGCGTGCTCGTCGCCGCGCGAGCGCAGGTGGTCGACGACCGCGAAGCCGTCGCCCTGCGGCAGGACGAGGTCGAGGACGAGCAGGTCCGGCGGCGCGGCGTCCAGCTCCTCGATCGCCTGCTGGCCGGTGCGCACGAGCGCGACGCGCGCGCCGTGCCGCTCGATCATCCGGACGAGCACCTGGCCGAGGTCCGCGTCGTCCTCGACGACCAGCACGCGCCGCGGCGCGAACGCCGGCACCGCGCACTCCAGCGCGGCCAGCAGCTCGTCCTCGTCCTGGCGGCCGACGAACACGATCGGGGCGTCCGCCGCTTCGGGGCGCTCGGCCAGCTTGGCGAGGTCGTCGGCCGCCTCCGCCGGGTCGCCCGCGACGACGATCGCCGCGTACGGGCCCGGGTCGTCCAGCCCGACCACGACGTAGCCCGCGCGGACGAGGACCGGCTGCACGCTGGAGCGCGCGCGGTCGTCGCCGCCGGTGAGCAGCACCGCGCGCCGGTGGTCGTCGGGCGCGCGCAGCCGCTGCAGCGCCATCACGAACGTCGCTCCCCCGCCCGGCGTCGCCTCCGCCCACAGCCTTCCGCTGTGCTGGTCGGCGATCGAGCGGGCGATCGGGAGGCCCAGCCCGGTGCCGCCCTTGTCGCGCGCGTCGGACGCGTCGACCTGCTCGAACCGCTCGAAGATCCGCTCCAGCCGGTCGGGCGGGATGCCGCGCCCGTGGTCGGCGACCCGGAACCGGACCTCGTCGCCCTCCAGCGCGGCCGCGAGCAGCACCTCGCTGTCGCGCGGGGAGAACTTGATCGCGTTGCCGACGAGGTTGGTCAGCGCCTGGACGAGCCGGTCGCGGTCCCCGAGCACCAGCTCGTCGCCCGCCTCGATGCGCAGCTTCACGCCGGCCGCGTCGGCGTTGGCGGCGACGACCTGCGCCGTCGCGTCGAGCAGCTCGCGCGCGGACTGCGGCGCGAGATCCAGCTCGACCCGGCCCGACTCGATCCGCTCGAGGTCGAGGATGTCGTTGATCAGCCGCACCAGCCGGTCGGTGTTCGCGACCGCGATGTCGAGCATCCGCTGCGCGTCCGGGGCCATCTCCCCCATCACGCCGCCGGCGAGCAGGCCGAGCGAGCCGCGGATCGAGGTCAGCGGCGTCCGCAGCTCGTGCCCGACCACCGACACGAACTCGTGCTTCATGCGGTCGACCTCGTAGCGCTGCGTGATGTCGCGCATGACGAGGACGCCCGCGGCGAGGTCCTCGTCGTCGTCGTGGCGCGGCGTGGCGGCGACGACGATCTCGGCGGGGAACGCGGTGCCGTCCGCGCGGACGACCTGGCGCTCGAAGCGGCGCGAGCGGCCGTCCTTGAGCGTCTGCGCGAGCGGGCTGGACTCGTAGTCGGGGAACGTCCCGGCGCGCTGGATCGCCTCGTCGATCCGCTTGCCGACGAGCTCCCCCGCCGGCCGCCCGACCATCGCGGCGCAGGACGGGTTGACGAAGAGGATGGTGCCCGCGTCGTCGAGCCCGATGATCGCCTCGGTGGCCGACTCGAGCAGCAGCTGGTTGCGCCGGCGCGCGCGGCTGAGCTGGCGCTCGGCGTCGCGCCGCGCGGTGACGTCGCGCCCGACCGCGATGTACAGGACGTGCCCGCCGGCCTCGGCGCGGCCGGTCGCCAGCTCGAGCGGGAAGCGGCTGCCGTCGGAGCGCCGTCCGGTGCTGTCCATCCGGCGGCCGACGATCGTGCTGCCGTCACCGCCCTGCAGGAGCGCGGACAGCAGCGGCCAGCTGACGTCGTGGAGCAGGTCGGTCACGTAGCTGCCGACCAGCTCGGCCTCGGTGTAGCCGAACATCTCCTCCGCGGCGGGGTTGACCGAGTCGATCAGGCCGTCCTCGCCGTAGACCACGACGCCGTCGGCGACGCCGTCCATCACCGCCCGCAGCCGCTGCTCGCTGTGGCTGCGCTCGCGCAGCGCCTCGGCCATCTCGGTGTCGGCCAGCTCCTTCTCGGCCATCGCGCCGAGGTCGGCGAGCGTGGCGCGGTCCTCCGCCGAGAACGTGCGCGGCTCGTAGCTCGACACGCACAGCGTCCCGATCCGGTGGCCGCTTACCGAGCGCAGGACGTGGCCGGCGTAGAAGCGCAGTCCCTCCGGCCCGTCGATCAGCGGGTTGCCGGAGAAGAGCGGATCCTGGCTGAGGTCCTCGACGACGAGCTGGTCGTCGCCGAGCAGCGCGCGGGCGCAGACCGAGTGGCCGCGCGGGATCTCGCGGTCCTCCAGGCCGATGCACGACTTGGCCCACTGGCGGTTGGCGTCGATCAGCGAGACGAGCGCGATCGGGACGTCGAACACGCGCGCGGCGGTGCGCGTGATGCGGTCGAACCGCTCCTCGTACGCGGTGTCGAGGATGCCGAGGTCGAGCAGCGCGCGGAGCCGCTCTGCCTCGTCCGGCGGCACGGGGAAGTCGTCGTCGGTCGTGATCCCCACCCGACGGCGGATAGTACCCCTGAGGGGCGCCCCGCTAGCCGTGTTCCATGCCGGTGAGGCGGGCGACCAGGTCGCGGCGCGAGCGGACGCCGGCCTTGTCGAAGATCGCCTTCAGCCGGTCCTGCACGGTGTGCGGGGAGATCACCAGGTCGCTCGCGATCTCCTTCGTCGAACGCCCGCTGAGGACGCGCTCGGTGACGCGCTGCTCGCCCGGCGTGAGGCCGAGCCCGGCGAGGCGGAGCGGGAGCAGGTCGTGCGCCGTCGCGGGCTGGCCGAGCACGACGATCGCGTTCTGCTCGGTCCGCTGCGCGTGCAGGACGTACCAGCGCCCGTCGTCGCCGCGCACGCGGGCGCGCGCGCCGTCGCCGTCGGGCGCGAGATCGGCCTTGATGGCGAGCGTGAGGAGGACGTCGGGGACCGGCGCGTGCTCGTGCTCGGGCTCGCGCAGCGCCTCGATCCACGCGCGCGCGTTGGGGGTGCCGTCGAGCGGGCGCCCGACGGTGTCGAGCAGGAGGAACGACGGCATCTCCGCGGCCGGCACGATGTGCGCGGACGGGCCGAGCATGGCGTCGCGCAGCAGCGGGCCGAGCGTGCGGCCGATGCGCTCGACGAGGTCGGCCTCGTCGGCGGTGAACGGGCGCTTGCCGGCGCGGCGGAAGAGGTGGACGAAGCCCCAGGTCGCCGAGCCGGCCTTCACGGCGCCGCGCAGCTCGTCGATGACGCCCATCGGCGCGAGGACGGTGCGGAACCGCTCGCTGCGCAGCACGTCGCCGCCGGTCGCGACCGACATGACGGTGACCGGGGTGCGCTGGCGCGCGAGCTGCTCGTGGCGGCCGTACTCCTCACCCCGGTACTCGGCGCGGTAGATCCCCGGGCTGAACGCGCGGTCGATGTCGCGCGTCGCGTGGGTCGTCGTGACGAGGGTCTCGGGGTCGGCCGTGGGGAAGCACCAGCCGTCGACCGGCACCGCCCGCTCGATCCGCTCCATCGCGGCGAGGCGGAGGGCGTACGGGTCGAGCTCGCGCCCCGCGAGGGATCGCAGGTCGCGCTCGAGGCGCTCCGGGGTGACGACGGCCATGGTCCGCGCACCCTCGCACGCGGGCGCGGGCGGGTGCAAGCGCACACCCAGGAATGTGGGGAGTCGGCGCGGATGCCCACGTTCGTGGGGTGGTCGGAAGGCCGGATCGCGCGGAGCCTGGGCGCCATGCTCTCCACCCTCGCCCTCCGCCGCCGTCCCGAGGACCGCATGTGGTTCCTCGACGGCCTGCACACGGTCCACCTCCGCGGCGCCGAGCCGGCGGCCGACGACCGCGTCGCGCGGCTCGTCGCCGAGGGCGCCTCGGCGCTGCGCGCGCGGGGCGACGTGCCCGCCGCCGCGCCGGTGTTCGCCGGCTGGCGCCGCTGACCCCGGTCGGGGGTCTCCCTGGTGATCCGGGGTCCGGAACGGCCGTTCCGGATCTGGCGCGCGGGGTGTCCCCCGATGTGACCGGCGCTTGACGGCCAGAGGCTTGCGGGCATGCCTCATCACCGCTTCCGCCGGACCATCCCGGCCCTCGTCCTCGCGACCGTGGCGCCCGCCGCGACCGCGCACGCCACCGTCGTCGAGCGCGTCGACACCGCCGACGGCCCGGTGCTCGCCTTCCGGGCCGATCCGGGCGTCGCCGACCGGCTCGACGTCTACCACCAGGGCACGCAGGTCACGTTCAGCGCGATCGCCGGCGGCTCCGCCTACCAGAGCTCGACCTGCTCGGTGCCGCCCAGCCGCCAGTGGGAGATCACCTGCGACGCGAGCGGCGTGGTCGCGATCCAGATCGAGACGCTGGACGGCAGCGACGCGGTCAACGCGTCGACGACCAGCCCGGCCCAGGTGCCGGTGATCGTCGACGGCGGTGCGGGCGACGACCAGCTGACCGGCGGCGCGGGGCCGTTCGACCTGCTCGGCGGCGGGGACGGCAACGACACGCTGAACGACTCGGCGGGCGTCGATCTGCTCGACGGCGGGGCGGGCAACGACCGGTTCTGGAGCGGCCTGGCCTCCGAGGGCGACCAGCTGTCGGGCGGCGACGGCACCGACACCGCGGTGCTCGCCCGTGACGCGGCGTTCTCGGTGACGCTCGACGCGCAGGCCAACGACGGCGTCCCGGGCGAGGGCGACGACGTGCGCGTGGAGAACCTGACCGTCCAGGGCGGCGGCGCGACGTTCGTGGGCGACGACGGCCCGAACGTGCTCGGCACCGAGATCGGGACGGGCGGCAACCGCTTCGAGGGCCGCGGCGGCAACGACGTGCTGGGCGGCGGCCAGGGCCCCGACGAGCTGCTCGGCGGCGACGGCGACGACAAGCTGACGGGCGAGGACGGCGACGACCTGCTCGACGGCGGCGCGGGGCGGGACACGTTCATCGGCGACCGGCAGAACTTCGCGCACCTGGAGGGCGTGGGGAACGACACGATCCGCGCGCGCGACGGCGTGGCGGACTCGATCAACTGCGGGCCGGGCGGCGACGTGGCGGAGGTCGACCAGCTCGACGTGCTGCCGACCGACGCCTTCAGCGCCTGCGAGTCGGTCGACCGGGGCGCCGTCGGCGCTGGCGGGCCGGCGGTGGCGCCGGGCCGCGCACCGGGTGGCGGCGACGGGAGCGCGAAGCCGGTCAAGCCCGCGCCGCGCGGCCTCGGTCTCTCGGTCCGCCGCAGCGGCTCGTCGAAGGTCGTCGCCCGCGGCAGGCTGACCCTCCCGGCGGGCGTGGCGAAGTCGGCCTGCCGCGGCGCGAAGGTGACGCTGCGCGTGCTGCGCGGCAAGAAGGTCGTCGGCCGCGCCACGGCGTCCGTGTCCCGCTCCTGCACGTACCACGCGACGGTCAGGCTCCGCCGCGGCGGGCGCGGGAGGCTCTCGGTCGTCGCGTCGTACGGCGGCAGCGCCCGGCTCGGGTCGGCGCGGCAGACGGTCGTGGTGCGCTAGCGCCAGCACCCCGGACGAGCGTTGGATGGGCAGGCGATCCTGCTGCAGCTCCGGGCCGGCTCGGCCGACCGGACGAGCATGGATCGCCTCGTCCGCCTCTCCGCTCCCGCGCGCTGCTCCGCGTGCGGTGAGGAGCTGGCCGCTGGCGCCAGCGCGTGGCGGGTCGACGCGACGGGCGGCGCCTGGTGCCGCCCGTGCCGCGAGGACCCGTCGGGCCGCCGGCCGGTCGCCGTCCGCCCGGTCCAGCGGTCGCCCATCGCGGCGGCCGGCCGGCGCCTGCGCTGATCCGCGCGCTGTCCTGCGCACTTCCGCGCGTCTTCCTGCGCTGAATCGGCGCAGTTCACGTGCAGAGACGGCACAGGTCGTCGCGCAGGATCCGGTCCATGCCCCATCGCATCGACCACGCCACCGCCGAGCGCCAGTTCCGCGCGCTGCTCGAACGCCACGACCTGCCCCAGCCCGACGAGGTCGCGCACTGGCGCGACGCGCTCGTGCTCGGGTGGTGGGACACGAAAGCGGTCGTCGTGATCGACCTGGAGGAGGTCGACGAGCACCTCGCGATCGCCGACCGCGAGCAGGCCGCCGGCTACCTCGCGACCGCCTAGCCAGCACCGTGGACGCATGTTGCAGGCACGCCACCTTGCATCAGTCGGCACGAACCGGTTATAGGTCCCTAGAGCCCACCCGGGGAGGCTGTCTCCGGGGGCTCTCGAACTTCCGCGTGACGGCCCGGCTCCGTGCCGCCACGCCCGGAGAGGACGAGGTGAGCATGGCGCGTGAGCAGGGCGGCGAGCCCGAGACCGAGATCCGCGAGGACGAGGCCGTCGAGCTGACGGCAGAGGCGGAGCCGGACGCGGTCGCCCCTGAGGCGCCCGAGGAGCCGGACGTCGAGCGGCGGCTGGCGGACCTGCGCGACAGCCTGGCCGCGGCCCGCACCGACAGCGAGCACGAGCGGACGCAGCGTGCGCGGTTGGAGGAGCGCCTGGCGGCGGTCACCACCGAGCGCGACGACCAGATCGCGCGCATCGCCGCGACCGAGCAGGAGCTGGCCCGTGCGCGGGCGTCGATCGACCGGTTCGAGGCGGAGCTGGACGCGGCGCGCGCCGCGGTCGACACGCTGCGGGCCGACGAGCAGGCGTCCGGCCGCGCACGGGAGGAGCTGCGATCGCAGCTCGACGCCGCGCACGCCGAGACGGTCGCCGCGGTCCAGGAGGGCGACCGCGCGAGGGCGGAGGTCCAGCGGCTGCAGGGCTCGCTCGACGCGGAGGTCGCGCGGTACGCCGAGCTGCAGGCCGTGCTCAACGAGGAGCGCGAGCGGCGGCGGGCGGGCGACGCGCGCATCGCGGCGCTCGAGCAGGAGGTCGCCGCGGCGGCCGAGGCGCGCACCGCCGGCGACCACGAGCGGGAGGAGCTGCGCGTGCAGGCCGAGCGCCAGCTCTCTGAGGCGCGGCTGGAGACCGAGCGCGAGAGCCAGGCGCGCGCGGCAGCCGAGCACGCGGCCGAGCAGGCCGGCGGTGAGGTCACGCGGCTGCGCGCGGCGCTGGAGGCCGAGGGGGAGCGGGCAGCGGAGCTGCAGACCGCGATCGACGCCGCGCACGAGCGGCGCGGCGAGCTGGAGAGCCGCGTCTCCGAGCTCGACCACGACGTGGCCCTGGCCGTCCAGCGGGCCGAGGCGGGCGACGAGGCGGCCGAGGCGCTGCGCGAGCGCATCTCCGTGCTGGAGGAGCAGCTCCAGGCGGTGACCGAGGCGCGCGTCGCGGGCGACCGCGAGCGCGAGGAGCTGCGGGTCGAGGCGCAGCAGCAGATCGTGGAGTCGCGGCGCGAGCTCGAGCGCGAGCTGCGGGCCCGGATGGAGGCCCAGCAGGCGGCCGACGGCGCCCGGGCGGAGGCCGACCTGCGGCGGCGCGACCTGGCCATCGCCGACGACCGCATCAGCGAGCTGGAGCGGGCGACCGCCGACGCGGCGGCCGAGCTCGACAAGCTCCACGCGGCGCTGACCGCACGCGAGCAGGAGCTGGCCGCCGCCCAGGCGGCGGTGAGCGGGCTGCAGCGCGACGTCCAGGCCGCGCGTTCGCGGGCGGCGGAGCTGGAGCTCGCGTCGACCGAGCAGGCGGCCGAGCACGCGGCCCAGCGCGAGGAGCTGGAGGCGCGGCTGGCGGCGCAGCGCGAGGACCTCGAGGCGCGGATGAAGGCCGAGCGGGCGGAGCTGCACACGCGGCTCGTCTCGCAGCGCGAGGAGGCCGAGCGGCTGCTCGCGTCCGAGCGGGAGCGCAGCACGCGCGAGCGCGACGACCTGGCCGCGACGCTGGAGGCCGAGCGCGTCGAGCACGCGTCGGCCGTCGAGGCGCTGCGCGCGAGCCACGCGGAGGCGTTCGCGTCCGAGCGCGCCGAGCACGGCCGGACGCTGGAGGCCGAGCGCGCCCAGCACGCGGCGGCGCTGGAGAGCGCGCGCGAGCAGCACGCGCGCGGCCGCGCGGTGGAGATCGAGCAGCGGCGGCGGGCGGTCGACGCGGCGAAGGCCGAGCGCGAGGAGCTGGTCGTGCGGCTGCGCGCCGAGCGGGAGGCGGCGGTGGCGGCGCTCCGGGCGGAGCACGCCACCGCGCTGGAGCACATCCGCGCCGACCACGAGCGGGCGCTCGAGCAGGTGGCGGCCGCCGGCGGCGCGGCGCTCGACCGGGCCCAGCAGCCGTACGAGGCCGCGGTGGCGGAGGCGCGCGAGCAGGTCGCGGCGGCCGAGCGCGAGGCGCGCGCGGCGGTCGCGCGCGTCGAGGAGCAGCTCGCGGCGGTGACGTCGAACCTGGAGGCCGAGCGGGTCCGGCGCGCCGAGGCCGAGGCCGAGCAGCGGCGGCTGGCGGCGCTCGACGCGCGGCGGACCGACGACCTGGCGGCCATTAGCCGCCGGATGATGGAGGCGTTCGAGCAGCAGATGCGGCGGGTGCTGGAGGCCGAGCGCGAGGCGCGCGCGGCCGAGCAGCGCCGGCTCGCCGAGCTGCAGGAGCAGGTCGACGAGCGCAACGCGGAGATCGCGGCGGGCGAGGCGCGGCTCGCGGACGTCAAGCGGCTGCTCGCCGAGGTCCGCGTCGAGAGCGAGGACGAGCGGCAGCGGCGCGAGGCGCTGGGGGCGCGGTTCCGCGCGCTGCTGACCGAGACGCGCGGCTCGCTGCCGTCCGGCGCCGCCGGCGCGGACGTCGACCTGGAGGACGAGCCGGTCGCGGTCGCGCAGGCGGAGGAGGACGAGCCCGCCGCGCGCGGCGGCGCCGACGATGACGACGACACGGCGGGCGGCAGCCCGGTCGCGGCCGAGGCGGACGCCGACGCCGGCACGGAGGCCGGCGCCGAGGTCCACGCGGAGGCCGACGACGAGGACGCCGCGATGGCCGACGCGGTGCACGAGCCGGACGCCGAGGTCGTCTACTTCGCCGACGACGACGCCGACGACGAGGCGGCCGCGGAGGCCACCGCCCCCGGCCGCGCGGGCAAGCGCCGCTTCCGCCGCCGCTCCAACGGCGGTCACCCCACCGCGCCCCGCACCACCTGACGACCGCATGCCCGGTCGCTCACCCGCCCCGTCCGGGGGCGGGTGAGCGAGGGGCGATGTGACAGGTCCGAGAACCGGTGCATGGCCGCACGCGGCTCGGGGGAAGACGCAGGCGGAGCGCGCGGCCGTCGGGGCGTCGGCCGCGCGCCTCCCTTACCTCAGAGGTCGTAGATCGTCGGCCGGGCGTGCGGAACAGTCCGGTGCATGAGCCAGATCACCACCGCCGCCGTCGCCACCGACGGCCCCGCCACCCGCTCCACCGTCGCCGCCCCGCGCCGCTCGCTGCTCCGCGTCGCGCTGAAGCTCGACGCGCTCGTCACCGGTGCGAACGGCGCCGCGTACCTCGCGCTCGCCGGGCCGCTGGGCGACCTGCTCGGCCACTCCCCCGCGCTGCTCCGCGGCCTGGGCGCGTTCCTCGTGGTCTTCGCCGCCGCGGTGTGGGCGACCGGCGCCCGCGAGCGGATCTCCCGCCCGGCCGTCCTCGCGATCGTCGCCGGCAACGCGGTGTGGGCGGTCGGCTCGATCGTCGCCGCGATCGCCGGCTGGGGCACGCCGGAGACCGTCGGGACGGTGTGGACGGTGCTCCAGGCGATCACCGTCGCGGCGTTCGCCGAGCTGCAGCTCACGGGCCTGCGGCGCGCCGCGAAGTGAGCCTCGTTGCCGCCGGTGCTCATGCGAACATGTGTTCGCATGAGCGCCGCGACCACGATCCTCCACGCGGACGTCGACGCGTTCTTCGCATCGGTCGCCCAACGAAACGATCCGGCGCTCCGCGGCAAGCCGGTGGTCGTCGGGTCGTGGGTCGTGATGGCGGCCTCGTACGAGGCGCGCGCGTACGGCGTGCGCGGCGGGATGAGCGCGTCGCGGGCGCGCCGCCTGTGCCCGCAGATGGTCACCGTCGAGCCGTCGTTCCCCGCCTACGTCGATGCCAGCAAGGCCGTCTTCGAGGTCTTCCGGCGGCTCACGCCCGCCGTCGAGCCGGGGTCGATGGAGGAGGCGTTCCTCGACCTGCGCGGCGCGCGCCCGGGCGCGCCGCCGCCGGACGAGGCGGCGGCCGAGCTGCGCCGCGTCGTACGGGAGGAGGCCGGGCTGCCGCTGTCGGTCGGCGTCGCCCGGACAAAGATCCTCGCCAAGCTCGCGAGCCGGGCGGCCAAGCCCGACGGGCTGCGGATCGTGGAGCCCGAGGACGAGCTCGCGTTCCTCCACCCGCTGGCCGTCGACAAGCTGTGGGGCGTCGGGCCGTCGACCGCGGCGAAGCTCCGCGAGTACGGGCTCGAGACGGTCGGCCAGGTCGCGCAGCTCGAGGAGGAGCAGCTCGTGCACATCCTCGGCCGGGCGGCCGGCCGGTACGTCTGCGCGGTCGCCCGCAACCGCGATCCCCGGCCGGTGCGGGCCCGGCGGGGCCGGCGGTCGTACGGCGCGCAGCGGGCGCTCGGCCGCGCCCGGGCGCGCGACGCGGCGGCGCTGGACGAGGCGATCGCCGGGCTGGTCGAGAAGCTCGTGCGGCGGATGGGCCGCCACGGCCGCGGCGGGCGGACGGTCGTGCTGCGGCTGCGGTTCGGCGACTACACGCGGGCGACGCGGTCGCGCACGCTCGCGCGCGTGACGGCGGAGCCGGAGGAGCTGCTCGCGGCGGCGCGGCTCCTGCTGGCGGCGGCGATGCCGGCGATCGAGCAGCGCGGCATCACGCTCGTGGGCCTGACGGTGACGAACCTCGCGACGGTCACCGGCGCCGAGCAGCTCGCCCTGCCGCTGGGCGACGACGACGAGGCTTCGGCGTGACGAGCCGCACCAGCCGGTCGCGCGTCTCGGCGGGCCCGGGCCAGTGCTCGGCGACCAGGTCGGGGCCCGCCGCGCGGAGCACCGCCCGGAGCACGAGCACCACCACGAGGACGTCGTCCAGCTGCCCGGCGACCGGGACGACGTCCGGCACGAGGTCGAACGGGAGCGCGAGGTACGCGACCACCGCCGCGAGCAGCAGCTTGTGGCGCCGCGGCACGCGCGGGTCGCCGAGCAGCCGCCGCAGCAGCACGACGCAGTCGGGCACGACCCGCACGAACGCCCGCGCCTCCCCCTTGCGCCCCGCCGCGACCAGCCAGAGGACGAAGCCGCCGTAGAGCAAGAGCGCCACCGCGGCCGCGACCGCCAGCCACGCCCACGCGCTCATGGGAGGGGCGCGCCGGGCCCGAGGAGGTCGGCGGTGGCGACGACGGTGGCGAACTCGCCGTGGAGGTTCGTCGCAGTCGCGCGGGCGAGCTCCTCCGCGCGCATGACCGTCCCGTCCGGGCCGGCGCGGTCGAACGTGTGCGTGGCGTCGAGGGCGAAGAGCACCGTGTGACCGAGGTTGCCCCCGACGCGCGCGGTCGTCTCGCAGCAGTGGTTCGTCGTGATGCCGCAGACCACCAGGCCGTCGAGCTCCCGCGCGCGCAGCCACGCGTCGAGGTCCGGCGTGCCGTGGAAGGACGAGTTCACCGACTTCGTGACGAGCAGGTCCGGCTCCCCCGCCACCACGTCCTTGAACGCGTTGCCGGGGGCGTCCGGGCGGAGCGTGGAGCCGGGCTCGACCGAGTCGTGCCGGACGAAGACGACCGGCCGCGCGGCGGCACGCCACGCCGCGATCAGCGCGGCGACGTTCGCCTCGCACGCCGGGTTGTCGCGGCGGCCCCACGCCGGGTCGTCGAACGCGCGCTGCACGTCGACGACCACGAGCGCGAGCCGGTCGAGGTCCGGAAGCTCCATCACGCTCCCGACAACAGCCAGAGGGCGAGCGTGGTGAACCCGACCATCACGCCGAGCAGCCAGTACTGCGAGCGCACCGCCTTGCGCGGGGTCGAGAACGCGACGAGCGCCCGGTCGTGCGCGAGGATCAGGCCCGCGACGTGGCCCGCCACGACGAAGAGCACCTGCAGGTACCAGATCGTCGTCGCGGACACGAAGTCGTAGTTGATCACCCAGTCGCCCGTCCCGAACAGGTCGTCGCCGCGGCCGAGCGGGTCGGACGCGATGAAGCCCATCGCCTGCCCCTCGAAGAGCAGGAAGCTGACGTAGTGCGCGCCGACGTAGGCGACCGCGATCGGCACCAGCGTGTGCGCGAACGAGCGCGCGTACTCGGTCACCGAGCGAGACGGGTCGATGTCCTGCGCGCCCTTGATGCCGGCGAGGTAGAAGCCGCCGACGAACAGGACGCAGAGGGTCATCGAGAGCGCCTTCACGAGCGTGGACGGGTCGTCGCCTGCGATGTCCGCGTAGATGGTCCCGGCGCCGAACCCGTCGAACGTCACGACGCCGATCATCACCGCGAGGAGCGCGACCGAGCCCGGCCCGGCGCTCCACTGCGGCAAACCGGAGAGGAACGGGCGCAGCGCGAGCCGCCCCTCCGGCGTGCGGCCGACCGGTGACATCCGCGCCAGCAGGCTGAAGTAAACGCCGAACCCCTCGCCGCGCGCGCACCACGCCTCGACGCCGTAGAGCGCCATCCCGACGAAGGTGAACGCGGTGTAGATCACGGTCGCGGTCGCGGTGACGCTCGGGTCGCTCCCGTTCTCGTTCACGAGCTCCATCCACCCGAAGAGGAAGAGCCCGAGCGCGGCGGGCCAGTAGCCGAGCCGCTCCGGGTAGGCCAGCGGCTCCGGGCCGCCCGGTATGACGCGCCCGACGACCCACCCGACGGCGCGGCCGATCGCCCGCCACGGGTTGAACGCGCGGAAGACGTCGCCGAACAGGACCGTCAGAGGCACGAGTCCGACCCAGAAGATCACGTACACGAGGCGCGGCGCGAAGTTCACCGCGACGACCTGCGAGCCCTCGTACCCGGCGTAGATCACCAGCGCGAGGAGGCCGACGCCGATCGCGCCGCAGACGATCTCGACCACGCGCGACGACAGCACGGCGGAGAGGCCGCGCGGGAACGGGCGGAAGCGCTCGTGCTGCAGGCGCGCCCGCGGCCACAGCGTCGCGAGCGCGACGAACGAGACGACGAGCACCGCGACCGCCGCCCACACGAACAGCCACTCGGGCACGGGGAGGTCGTCGCGGCCGCTGAGGGCGTGCGCCGAGGCGGGCGCGGGCGCGGCGAGCGCGGCGGCGGCGAACGCGCCGAGGGCCAGCGGGACCGCGGCGCGGCGCGCGGCGGTACGGGACGGCGGGGGCAGGACGGATCGGCAGGACAACGGAAGCGGGCTCCTCGCGGGCACGGACGATGACGGACGGCGCGCGGGAAGGGCTCCGCGCGCTCGGATGGCGGTGGTGCGTCAGGCGGTCGCGAGGAGCGGCGGGCCGCGCGGGCGGCGGCGCGCGGCGGGCGCGGCGGGACGGTGCGGCCCGGGCGGGAAGGCGGCGGAGACGGGCGCGGCGGGGCAGGCCGGCGGACGGACGACCGCGCGCAGGCGGACGCGCTCGCCGGCGCGGCCGACGAGGCGGACGGTCCACGCGAGCACGGTCCCGAGCACCATGGCGAGCGGCGCGGCGACCCAGCCGCCGTTCCCCACGACGCCCTCCAGCCCGGCGGGATGGCCCGGGTTGAGCGCACCCTCGATCAGCTCCTGGCCGGTGAAGATCGCCAGCAGCGCCACGGCGAACGCGGCGGCGAGCGCCCGGCGGCGCAGGCGGATCTCGCACGCACCCGCCCCGCCGCCGCCGCGCGCGACGGTCGCGACGACCTGGCCGACCGCGAAGGCGAGGAGGACGCCGAGCGCCGGCTCGAGGAAGGCGAGGTAGCCGTGGCCGGTCGCGTGGAGCGCGCCGCCGGCCTGCTCCCCGTAGGCGAGCAGGTACCGCAGCTGGTGCACGCCGAACGCCCCCGCCGAGAGCAGCGCGCCGAACCGGACGACCAGGGAGAGCCGCTGGGGCATGCGGCGACGCACACTAGTCGTCCGCCACGCCCGAGGGCGTGAGCGAACGCACCGTCGCGGCCGGCGACCGACGCGCGAGCAGCAGCGCGATCACGCCGTAGAGCGCGGCGAGCGCGACGAACAGCGCGGCGTGGCTCG
The DNA here is from genome assembly GCF_056863265.1 of Parviterribacter multiflagellatus. Lineage (NCBI taxonomy): Bacteria > Bacillati > Actinomycetota > Thermoleophilia > Solirubrobacterales > Parviterribacteraceae > Parviterribacter > Parviterribacter multiflagellatus. The sequence goes on along the minus strand of NZ_JBXPIZ010000003.1, from coordinate 215,468 downwards.
CGCCCGCGGACGCGCCGAGCGCGTACGCGGCGAAGACGCCGATGGTGAGGAGCTCGGTCGCGAGGCCGGCGAACGACGTGACGGTGGAGCGCGCGGCGCCGTCGATCGCGTCCTGCAGGCGGGCGTCGACGACCACGGTCAGCGCCTGGAACGCGAGGAACGCCAGCGCGAGGAGGGCGAACCCGGCGACGGTGCCCGACGCCGCGCCCACCGCGAGAGCGACCGCGCCGGCGAGCAGCAGCGCCGCCTGCCGCCGGTCGGACCAACCGACCACGCGGCCGGCGAGCAGGCCGCCCGCGGTGAGGCCGAGGTAGACGGCGAGGAAGAGCAGCGGGACGTCGGCGGCGGGCGCGCCGAGCTCGACCGCGAGCAGCGGCACGTACTCGTCGAGCGCGCCCCAGACCGCGGTGACGAGCGGGACGAGGACGACCGCGCGGCGCACGTGCGGGTGGACGCGCAGCTCGCGCACGCCGGCGCGGAGGATCGCGCGCGGGGAGACGTCGGCCGCGGCGGCGAGGTCGGTCGTGTGGGCGGAGCGGTGCTCCGGCAGGGTCGTGGCGATCACGGCGCAGGCGAGGCAGGCCAGCACGCTCGCCGCGCCGACCGCGCCGTAGCCGCCGAGCGCGAAGACCGGCGCGGCGAGACCGATCGCGAGCGTCGCGGCGACCGTCTCGCACGCCGCGACGCGGCCGCTGACGCGCGCGTAGCGGCCGGCCGCGCCGAGCCGCTCCAGCTCCTCGTACGCGAGCGCCTCGAACGCGCCCGAGCGCAGCGCGCCCTGCGCGCCCCACAGCACGAACCCGAGCGCGAACGCCCAGAACGACGGGACGAGCACCCACAGGCCGAAGCCTGCGCCCGCGAGCAGCGGCGCGACGACGAGCAGCGCGCGCCGCGAGATCGCGTCCGCCCACACGCCCGACGGCACCTCGAGCACCACGTTCGTCGCCGACCAGATCGCGAGCAGCGCCGAGATCTCCGCGGTCGACAGGCCCGCGTCCGCGAACAGCAGCGCGTAGACCGGGTACAGCAGGATCAGCTCGCCCGCGAGCGCGTACGCGCACAGGCGGAGCGTCAGAGCGTCAGCGCTGGATCAACGAGGAGGGCGGAACATCGGACGGGGATGCTGCCCGATCGCCCGGACTCGCGCAACCTCAGGCCGCGACGACGGTGCCGTCGCGGCCCGCCGCCTTGGCCGCGTACAGCGCGCGGTCGGCGCGCAGCATCACCGCGCGCGTCGTCTCGTCGCGGTGGATCGCCGCGACGCCCGCGGACGCGGTGACGCGGACCGGCCAGTCGCCGTCCGCGACCGCGCGCACCGCCGCGACCAGCTCCTCCCCGATGCGCTGCGCGTCGGCCGCGCCCGCCCCGTCGAGCAGCACCGCGAACTCGTCGCCGCCGAGCCGCGCGACCACGTCGCTCGTGCGCAGCCCGCGCTGGATCGCGCGCCCCGCCTCGACGAGGAAGCGATCGCCCTCCGCGTGGCCGGCGCGGTCGTTGAGCGCCTTGAAGCGGTCGAGGTCGAGCATCACGATCGCGCCCCGGCGCTCCTGGTCGACCGTCCGCTCCAGCGCGTCGTCGAACGAGCGCCGGTTCGGCAGGCCGGTGAGCGCGTCGCGCTCGGCGAGGTCGCGTAGCCGCCGCTCCAGCTCGCGCTGCTGCGTGACGTCCTGGACCTGGCTGACGAAGTGCAGCGGCTTGCCGTCCGGGCCGCGGACGAGCGACACCGAGAGCGACACCCAGATCTCGCGCCCGGACGCGTGGATGTAGCGCTTGTCGAGCTCGTACGCCGAGATCTCGCCGGCCAGGCACTGGCGCACGAGCTCGAGGTCGCCCGCGAGGTCGTCGGGGTGCGTCAGCTCCTGGAACGACGCGCGGACCAGCTCGTCGCGGCGCCGCCCGACCAGCGCGCAGAACGCGAGGTTCACCTTCAGCAGCCGGCCGTCGAGCCCGACGACGGCCATGCCGATCGGCGCGCCGTCGAAGGCGGTGGAGAACAGCCGCGTCGCCTGGTCGAGCCGCGCGGACGCCTCGCGCTCGGCGGTCACGTCGGAGAAGCTCATGATCACGTCGTACGGCGGCGGCCCCTCGGGCTCGAGCGCGCGCGTGCTGATGCGCAGCCAGCGCAGCGCGCCGTCGGGCTGGTGGAACCCGAGCACCGTGCCGCGGACGTCGCGGCCGGTCCGGCGCGTGACCTCGGCGGGCACGTCCTCCTCGGCGACCGGCCGGTGGCGCACGTCGACGGCGCCCCAGCGCACGTCGACGAGGTCGCAGCGGGCCACGCCCGGGTGGAGGTCGCCGACGATGGCCCGCGCGGCGGAGTTCGCGTACACGTACTCGCCGTCGGCCTGGATGGCGCAGATCGCCTCCGGCACGAGCTCGAGCGTCGCGTCGGGACTCGCGCCGGCGTGGCGGAGCCAGGAGTCCGTCGCGGGTGTCAGCGTGCGCTCCATCACGCGATCCCTCGGCGTTTGAACACATCGGCTTGATGAACATCGTTAACTTTGGCGCGTTGGCGCTCATCCAACGCCGTCTGCGAGGCTTCGAGGCGGATGTCGACCCGTTCTCCCCGCACTCCGCGGCGCCCGGCCGCGGAGCGGCGCCAGCAGCTGCTCGACGCGGCGCTCGAGGTGCTGGCGGAGGAGGGGTTCGACGCGATCACGGTCGAGGCGATCGCGCGCCGCGCGGGCCTGACGCGACCGGTCGTCTACGACCAGTTCGGCGACCTCGACGGGCTGCTGCTCGCGCTGGTCGACCGCGAGGAGGCGGCCGCGCTCGCGCCGCTGCTCGCGATCGTCGGCGACGCCCCCGCCGACGACGTCTCCCCGGACGCGTTCCTCGTCGAGGCGGTCCGCCGGTTCCTCGCCGCGGTGCAGGCGGCGCCGACGACGTGGCGGCTCGTGCTCATGCCGCGCGACGGCGGCTCCCCCGACCTGCGCGCGCGGGTCCAGCGCAGCCGCCGGATGGTCACCGGCCGCGTCGCGGCGCTGCTGACGTGGGGGATCGAGCGGCGCGGCGGCCCGGACGGGCTCGACGTCGAGGTGCTCGCGCGGCTGCTCGTCGCGGCCGGCGAGGACGCGGCGCGGCTCGTGATCGCGCACCCCGAGACGTACACGCCGGAGCGGCTGGCGGAGGCGGCGCGGGCGCTCGTCGCGCTGGTGCCGCCGCACGCGGTCCTGCCGCCCGCGGCGCAGGCGGCGACGGCACAGGGGCCGGTCGCGGCGCGCGAGGCGCCGGCGGAGGCGCCCGCCCCGGACCCGGCCCGGCGCCGCGTGCCCATGGCCGAGCGCCGTCAGCAGCTCCTCGACCACGCCCTCGCGCTGCTCGCCGAGGAGGGGTTCGACGCGCTGACCGTCGAGGCGATCGCCCGCCGCGCGGACGTCTCGCGCGTGATCGTCTACCGCGCCTACGCGAACCTCCAGGTGCTGCTCCTGGCGCTGCTCGAGCGCGAGAACCGCCGCATCCGGACGCAGCTCGAGGAACTCGTCCCGCAGGACCCCGGCGACCGCACCCCGCGCGAGCTGCTCGACGAGGCGCTGACCGGGTTCCTCGCCGTGGTCACCGGCGACCCGCAGACGTGGCGCGTCGCGCTCCAGCGCCCCGAGAGCGCGCCCAAGGCGCTCCAGCTCATCGTCGCCCGCCGCCGCGCGGACCTGGCGAGCCGCCTGCGCCCGCTCGTCGCGTGGGGCGCCCGGCAGCTCGACGCGCCCGCGGGGACGCTCGACGCCGAGCTCCTCTCCCGCCTGCTGCTGACGGCGGGCGAGGAGCTCGGGCGGATCGCATTGACCGAGCCCGAGCTGCCCCCGGCACGCCTGGTCGACAGCGTGACCCGCGTGCTCGCCGCGCTCCCCTGGCGCGACGCGGCCTAGCCGCGCGCCCCCGCGAGCGGCCGCAGCACGCGGTCGGGGCCCTTGACGAGCCGCCCCCGCGGTGGGTTGACGGTCGGCGCCTGCCCGGCCATCCGGCCGAGGCGGACGCACACGAACCCGAGGAACGCGAGGATCACGAGGTTGAGGCTGAGCACGAGGATCGTCGCCGGCTTCCACGCCCACATCGGCGCGTCCTCCTTGCGCTCGAGCTGCATCAGCCTCGTGTCCGGGACCATCTCCCGCGCGACCTGCGGGCGCTGCGGGTAGCCCGCGAAGTCGATCGCCGGGTCGGCCGGGAAGCGGACCGGGACCGACAGCATCGTGCGGCCGCTGTGGACGCGGACCATCGTCTTCCAGCGGCCGTCGAGCGGCACCGGCTCGGTCGTCCGCCACGTGCCGTCGGCGGCGCGCTCCAGGTGGTTGGCGTAGCGCCCGCCGCCCTGCCAGCCCATCGCGTAGACCCACTGCGCGTCGTCGGTCACCGACGGGTCGGAGAACCGGACGGCGAGGTCGCCGACCTGCTGCGGCTCGTCGTGGTTCGGCGTCGCGCCATGGCGGACGTCGGTGATCGTCATCGTCGCGGTGACCTGCTTCTCCTCGGTCGTCGCGGCGTTGAACGCGAGCCCGATCACGGTGACCGACGCGAGCGCCATCGCGATCTTCGGCGTGGCGGTCTTCGCGAGCGTGCCGGTGAGCGCCTGCGCCATCAGCGCGCCGATCGTGCCGCCCGCGACGCCCGCCGCGAGCGCGACCGGGATCGCCTCGGGCAGGAGCGTGCTCTCCCACGGCAGCGGCATCGCGACGTGCGACCACGCGTACTCGGCCGCGAAGCCGACCGTTCCGACCACCGCGCCGGCCAGCGCGCCGAAGCGGAGCGGGTCGCGCGGATCGCGGCGGACCGCGAGCGCCTCGATCAGCAGCGCCTCGGCGACGAAGAGCGGCGTCGACGGCATCGTCACGCCGAGCGGGCCGCCGATGCTCAGGCTCATGAACGCCTGGACGGGGAGCCACCAGGCGAGCGCGAAGAGCGCGCCGCCGCGACCGGCGAGGACGCGCGCGAGGACGAGCGCCTGCGCGGCGCCGAAGGTCAGCAGCAGCGGCTGCCAGATCTGGCGGTACTGCGGGACGCCCCAGTTGAACTCGTGCGTCGCGGCGGCCCACAGGTAGAGGCAGACCGCGGCGAGCAGCGCGGGGAGCGGGCGGCGGAGGAGGCCGCGGCCGCGGAACGGGTCGCGCCCGGACGCCCGCGCGCCCTCCACCAGCAGGAGCACGCCGCCCACGCCGGCGGTCAGCGTGCCACCGATGATCATCGTGTGGGTCGGGCCCCAGAGCGTCACGTCCTGGCCGAAGATGCGGTGCCACAGGTCGTCGAGCGGGAAGGCGAGCATCCCGAACGACGCGCCCGCGAGCAGCAGCACGCCGGCCGCGGGCACCGGCCCGAAGCCGGGGACGCGGAGCGCTACGGAGGAGGTCTTGCGCGGGTCGTCCGGCGCGAGGCCGATCGCGAGCACGCCCATGAGGAACGCGCCGAACAGGCCGAGCAGGAGCGGGTAGTGCGCGGCCGTGCCGAGCGGCCCCTCGTCGCGGCCGACGTCGATGTGCAGGCCGATGTCCCACGTCGCGCCGAGGATCGTGATCGTCGCGCAGACGACCGCGCCGGCGCCGGGGAGCGCCGACCAGCCGGGCAGGCCGATCGTGCGCTCGGTGGCCGCCTCGAACCGGCGCAGCGCGTGGGCGCGGCCGCGGCGGTAGTTGAAGATCGTCGCGATGACGAGCAGCGCGACGACGGACGTGCCGACGCCGACGATCGCCAGCTCCCCCATCGGGGCGCCGCCGCCGGACTCCGCGAGGACGGTGGTGGGCATCACGCGACCTCGGCGGGCTCGCGGTCCTCGGCGCGGCGGGCGACGCCGAGCAGCGGGTCCTGCGCGGCGAGGCTGCCGGTCGCCGGGTCGGCCTGCGCGATCGCCGCCGCGGTGCGCTTGTCGGCCATCGCGCGCTGCTCGAACAGCGGCTGGATGAGCCCGCGCAGCGCGAGCGCGCCGCCGACGTACTTCGGCGCCCACACGCGCGCCTTGCGCTTGAGCACGGCCTGCTCGATCGCCGTGCCCGCGTGGCCGACGGGGACGGTCTCGCGGACGAACTTCGGCATGAGCCGCTCCATCGTCTTCGTCGACTCGTGCTCGAACGACGCGCGCACGAGGTCGGTCTCGATGAAGCCGAAGTACGCGCAGCCGACGCGCGTGCCGCTCGGGCGCAGCTCCTGCCGCAGCGCGTTGGTGAGGGCCTCGGTCCCGGCCTTCGACGCGGCGTAGGCGCCCATCAGCGGCGCGTGCGACGCGGCGGCCAGCGAGGCGACGTTGAGCAGGTAGCCCTTGCGCGGGACGACGTACGGCGCGGCCGCCCGGACGGTGTGGAGGACGCCGTGGAGGTTCACCTGGAGCTCGCGCTCGAGCTGCTCGATCGGCGCGGTGGTGAGCGCCCCGACGAAGTGCAGCCCGGCGTTGGCGACGGCGACGTCGAGGTGGCCGAACCGCTCGACGGTCGCGCGGGTCGCCCGCTCCAGCGCGTCCGGGTCGGTCACGTCCGCCTCGAACGCGGCGGCGCGGTCCTCACCCAGCTTCGCGGCCAGCGCCTCGAGCCGCTCGGGCTCCAGCCCCACCAGCGCGACGTTCGCGCCGCGCGCGTGCAGCCGCTCGGCGGCGTCGGCGCCGATGCCACGCGCCGCGCCGGTGATCAGCACGGTCCGTCCCTCGATCTCCCAGCTCATGCCGGCGATGTTACAGACGCGTAGCTACGTCCGCGTTACAAGCTGTCGGCCCTCCCCGCAGGAGAGGCCCATCGCGCTGCCCTGGCCGACGCCGATGCAGATGGTCGCGAGGGCGTAGGTGGCGGGACGGGCGGCGCTGGAGCGCGCCGCCGCGTGGCCACACCGCGCGCCGTCAGCGGTGCTGCAGGGGTTCGCCGCCGAGCTCGGCGGCTGAGGGCCGCATCGTCTGCGCCCGCAGGCGCTGCGCCCTCGCGAGGCCGCGCGCCTCCGCGGCGCGCCCTCGCGCCTCCGCGGCCCGGCGACGCGCGTCCTCGGCCGCCACGGCGTCCGCGGCGTGCCGCGGGACCACGCCGAGCGACGCGGTGACGAACCGGTCCGGTGCCGACGCGGTGGCCGCCAGCTCCTGGCTCTCGGGCGCCAGCAGCCAGCCGTCGTCGTGCCGCTCGACGACGCCGCGCTCGGCGAGCTCGGTGAGCGCGAGCGTCACCGTCGGGCGCTGGGCGCCGACGAGCGAGCCGATCGCCCCGTGCGTGAGCGTCAGGGGCACGAGCACCCCCTCGTGCGTGACCCGGCCCCATCGCTCCGCCAGCAGCCAGAGGAAGGCGACGATCCGCGTGTCCACGCGCGGGAGCTGGCTGATCGACTGGTGCACGAGCGCGCGGTCGGCCCAGGTCGCGGCCCGCTCGACCATCCGCGCGGTGAGCCACGGCCACCGGCGCGCGGCGGCGAGGAAGCGCTCGTCGAGCACCACGAGCCGCGTCGTCGCCGCCACGCGGCAGACGCACGCGGCGGACGCCCCGCTCGGCTCCCCCGGGGCGAGCGGCAGCACGTCGCCTGGCCCGATCAGCTGCGTGGTGACCCGCCCGCCGAGCAGCGACTCGCGGGCGATCATGCCGTCCAGGACCAGGCCGGCGAACGGGCCCATCGCGCGCGCGGCGAGCAGCGCGGCCGGATCCCACATGCCCGGGGACAGCAGGGCGATCGGCGTGACCGTCAGCCGGGTCGCCTCGGCCAGCTCGTCGGGCGGGATGCCGCGGCCGAGATCCGGGTCGGCCTCCAGCAGCCGCACGCCCACGCGGGCAGGGCTGGCAGGCACGTCGATGGGTGCGGTCGCGGTCACGGGCGTTTCCTCCAGAAGGACGTGTCTGGGGAGTCACCCAGCGCCCGTTCAGGATCGCCGCTGCCTCACCGTTCGACACGATCGAGAGCGCGCAGTGACACGCCGATGACCGTCAGTCAGAGGATACTGCTCTCGTCCAGCACGAAGACCTCGAGGATGATGTCCGGGTCGAACATGACCTGCGACTGGTAGTTGGCGACCTTGCGCCCGGTGACCTGCTCGACGGTCGCGGTGAGTAGGTCGGCCATCTCGTTCTCGTAGACCTGGCGGAAGTGCCGCACGACCTCGTGGTGCCCGCGATCGATCAGCGTCCGCTCGGCGGTCGTCATCCCACCGCGCATGACGACGAAGAGCAGGTCGTCGACGAGGTACGACTTCGCGCGCGTCGGGCCCTTGCCGAACTGCTCCTTCTGCACCCGGACGACCTCGTCCGAGAGCCGCGAGAGCATCGTGGCCTCGTGCTCGCTCACCCCACTCCCCGTACCCGCGCGCCGTCACGTCACACGTGGGGCGCGCGGGACGCAGCAGGTCAGGCCTCCGCGAGCGCGGCGCGCGGCGTCGCCGCCGCGGGCGCCGGCGTGGGCGCGTTCTCGACGCCCGAGCGCAGGTAGACGATCACCGTGATCGACAGGCAGACCACGTAGTAGGCGAGGAAGCCGTACAGCGCCAGCTCCGGCCCGCCCGTCGCGCCGATCGACTCCTTGAACGCCTGCGGGATGAAGAACGAGCCGTAGGCCGCGACCGCGCTCGAGAAGCCGAGCACCGCCGCCGTCTCGCGCAGCGCCCGCGGCCGGTCGTCCGGGTACATCGCGGCGAACACCTTCGGGACGATGCGGAACACCGAGCCGTTCGCCATGCCGGCCAGGACGAACAGCACCAGGAAGCAGCCGAGGAAGAACGCGAACGAGCCCGCGTTGAGCGCCGCGATCAGGCCGGGGACGACGAGCGACATGCCCGCGAACACCGCGACCGTGACCCGCGCCCCGCCGACGCGGTCCGCCAGCCAGCCGCCGAACGGCCGCGAGATCGAGCCGACGAGCGGCCCGAGGAACGCGTAAGTGAGCGGGTCGTAGCCCGGGAACTCGCCCTTGATCAGCAGCGGCATCGCGGCGCTGTAGCCGATGAAGGAGCCGAACGCGCCGATGTAGAGCATCGTCAGCAGCCACGTCTGGCGGTGCTTCACCACGACGGCCTGGTCGGCGAACGTCGACTTGAGCCCCGCGAGGTTGTCCATGTACCGCCACGCGCCGTACGCGGCGAGCAGGATGAACGGCATGTAGACCAGGCCCGCGTACTCGAGGTGGAGCGCCGCGCCGCCGCCGATGACGATCACGACCGGCACCATCTTCTGCGCGACCGCGACGCCGATGTTGCCGCCGGCCGCGTTGAGCCCGAGCGCCGCGCCCTTCTTGGACTGCGGGTAGAAGTACGAGATGTTCGCCATCGACGACGCGAAGTTGCCGCCGCCCAGGCCCGCCGTCGCCGCCGCGAGCAGCAGCGCCCAGTAGGGCGTCGTCGGGTCGGTGACCATCCAGGCCAGCAGCGCGGTCGGGATGAGGAGGAGCAGGGCGCTCACGATCGTCCAGTTGCGGCCACCGAAGCGGGCAGGGGCGAACGTGTACGGGAAGCGCATCGTCGCGCCGACGAGGCCCGGGATCGACACGAGCCAGAAGAGCTGGCTGGTCGAGAGCGAGAAACCGACGTCGTTGAGCTTGACCGCGACGACCGACCACAGCTGCCAGATCGAGAAGCCGAGGAACTCGGCGAAGATCGACCAGCTCAGGTTGCGGCGTGCGACCTGCTTGCCGCCCGACTCCCAGAAGTCCGTGTCGTCCGGTTCCCAGTGGGTGATCGTCGCTGAAGGCATGTCCGGATCCTCCGCACGCGCCGTCTCCGCACCGTGTCGCTTCTGTTTCGGCTGTGTCACGGGCCCCGACGGGCTGTGTTTCAGCCGAGCAGCGCGTCCAGCGTCGCGGTGGCCCGGCCGTCGTCGAGCACGCCCGCGGCCGAGCGCAGGGCCGCGGCGGGCTCCGGCGCGACGCCCGACGCGATCAGGCGGACGGCGGCGGACAGGATCACGGCCTGGCGGGCGGCGCCGTCGTCCTCCCCCGCGAGCACCGCGCGGGTCAGCTCGGCGGTCGCGACCGGGTCGCAGTCGCCGCGCAGGACGAGGCCGAGCTGCTCGGGCAGCTCCAGCGGCCCGCCGCGCAGCGCCGTCGCGGTCGGGCGGCCGGGCCGCAGGATGTCCGAGCCCTCGATGCCGCGCATCGCGATCGCCTCCTCGGCGCCCAGCCGGTCGAGCGCGCCGAGCAGCTTGCCCGCGTAGCCGCCGTGCGTGTGCCCGACGACGAACCGCTTCGCGCCGAACCAGTCGACGAGCTTCTCGGCGCTGTGGATCGGGCCGCGCAGGCCGACCTCGTCGCGCACCGCGGCCAGCGCCTCCCACCCCGGGAGCGCCTCGCCGACGTGCACGACGCTCACCCCCGCGCGCGCGAGCATCGCCGCGGACTCCTCGACCGCCGGCCGCAGCGGGCCGCCGAGCGCGTGGAGGACGTCGACCGCGGTCACGCCGTGCTTGGGACCGAGCCGGATGCCGCACGCGGTGACGACCGACGCGCCCGCGGCCGCGGCGCAGATCGACGCGGCGAGGCCCAGCGGCGGCGCGTCCGCGATCCCGTCGAACGCGCCCGCGGAGACGACGAGGTGCGCCGCCCGGGACGGCGGCGCGGGCAGCTCCACGGCGCGGTCGCGCAGCGCGGCGCCGACGCCCGCCAGCTCCTCGGCCGCCTCGCCCTTCACGCGCAGCCCGATGAGGAACGCGCCCGCCTGCGCGGGTGTGACCTCGCCGTCGAGCAGCGCGCCCGTCGCCTCGCGCGCCTCCTCGAAGGTGAGGTCGCGCGAGCCCCGCGGCCCGGTGGCGACCGCCTTGATGACCGTGCGGAAGCCCGTGTAGCCGGCCTTCCCGCGGGTCGGGGGCGTGCTGGTGGTCATGCGTCCTCCCTCCGTGATGCGTCGAAGCGGTAGCCCACGCTCCGCACCGTCGTGATGCGCGCGGCGTGCTCGGCGCCGAGCTTGGCCCGCACGCGCCGCACGTGGACGTCGACCGTCCGCGCGCCGCCGTAGTAGTCGAAGCCCCACACCCGGCTGAGCAGCGCCTCGCGCGAGAACACGCGGCCCGGGTGGGTGACGAGGAACTTGAGGAGCTCGTACTCCTGGTACGTGAAGTCGACGGGCCGGCCGCCGATCGACACCTGGTACGTCGCGAGGTTGACCTCGAGCGTCCCCACGCGCACGACGTCGTCGTCGGGGACCCCGCGCACGCGCCGCCGCGCGCGGGCGATGCGGGCCCGAAGCTCCGCCGGACGGAGCGGGAGCACGATCAGCTCGTGGCCCTCGTGGACGGTGGCGCCCGAGTCGAGCTCATCGTCGTCCACGGCGACCACGAGCGGCACGTCCCCCAGGTCCTCGTCGCCCTCCAGGCGCGCGCACACGTCCGGATCGCCCAGCACGAGCGCCACGTCCGGCGGGCGCGCCGGGCCGCCGCCGTCGCCCTCGGGCCGCAGCGTCCCGTTCGCCGCGACCTTGCGCGGCGCGAAGCCCAGCTCGGCGAGGATGCGCGAGGCCTCGCGGGCGGCCTGCTCCGAGGCCGGCCCCGCGCTCTGCGGCTCGATGTAGATCCAGGCCTCGCCCATGCGCGTCTACAGCAGCCGGAGGTACCGCCGGTGCTCCCAGGGGCTGATCGAGCCGTGGTAGTGGTCCCACTCCAGGCGCTTGTTGCGGACGACGAGGTCGACGAGCCGGTCGCCGAGCGTGTCGCGGGCCAGCTCGGACGCCTCGAACAGGTCGGTGGCGCGCCGCAGGTCGAGCGGCAGCTCGGGCGTCTCGTCCTCGTCGTCCTCGGGCGGCAGCTGGTAGCCGCGCTCGATGCCGCGCAGGCCTGCCGCCAGCACCAGCGCGATCGTCAGGTACGGGTTGGCGCCCGGGTCGGGGGAGCGCAGCTCGATCCGCGTCGCCGTCTCCCGCTCGGGCCGCGTGGCCGGGACGCGGACGAGCCCTTCGCCGCCGGCGCGGGTCCACTGCACGCGGGTGGGTGCCTCGAACCCGTGCGCGAGCCGCTTGTACGAGTTCACCCACTGGTTGGTGAGGAGCGTCAGCTCGGGCGCGTGCGCGAGGACGCCCGCGAGGAACTGGCTGCCACGTTCGGAGAGCGGGCGGTCGCCGCCGGGGTGGTGGAGCAGGTTGCGGTCCCCGTCGAAGAGCGACAGGTGCAGGTGCATCCCGCTGCCCGCGTGACCCTCGAGCGGCTTGGGCATGAACGTGGCGAAGAGGTTCGACTCCGCCGCGACCTCCTTCACCGCCAGCCGGAAGGTCGTGATCGCGTCGGCCATCGAGAGCGCGTCGGTGTGCGCGAGCTGGATCTCGTGCTGCGACGGGCCGACCTCGTGGTGCGACGCCTTCACGGGGATGCCGAGCTGCTCGAGGTGGTCGATCGTGCGGCGGCGGAAGTCGCTGCCCTCGTCGAGCGGCGTGAGGTCGAAGTAGCCGCCGTGGTCGAGCGGGACGGGCGGGGAGTCGGGGGTGCGGGTCGTGTCCTCCGGGAACAGGAAGAACTCGATCTCCGCGCCGACCTGCGCCGTCCAGCCGAGGTCGGCGACCGCGGCGAGGACGCGCTGGAGGGCGGTTCTGCTGTCGGCCGCGAAGGGCTGCCCCTGCGGCTCGCGGATGGTGCAGAACATCCGCCCGGTCGGGACGTCGCGCCACGGCAGCAGCGCGAAGCTCGTCGCGTCGGGGAAGGCGATCACGTCGCGCTCGCGGACGCGCGCGTCGGCCTCCAGCGCGGAGCCGTCGATGCCCACGCCGTCGTTGAGCGCGGCGTCGACCTCGGAGGCCGGGATGGCGAGTGACTTCAGGACGCCGAGGCAGTCGACGAACCACAACCGGACGAACCGGACGCCGCGCTCCTCGACGGTGCGCAGCACGTATGCGTCATGCGGACCCATGAGTAGGTCACGACGCTAGGTGCGGGAGGGCGATCCATCATTCGCCCCGGGGTCGGAACTGATTCGCCCCGGTGTCGAGCGCCGTTCATCAGCTCGAAACAGTTCCGTCGATCTCGGGAAACCGCGCCCGGCCAGAGTCTCCGCCGTGGCCGCCGAGCAGCTGACCCTGTGCCCCTACTGCGGGACCGGCTGCGGGCTGTCCGTGACCGTGTCCGAGGGCCGCGTCGCCACCGTGCGCGGGGACGCCCGCCATCCGGTCAACCGCGGGCGGACGTGCCGCAAGCCGACGGAGCTGGGAAGCGCCGTCCACGCGGCGGACCGCGCGGTCACGCCGCTCCTGCGCACCTCGCGGTCGCTCCCGTTCGAGGCGGTGTCGTGGGACCGCGCGCTCGGCGACGTGGCCGCGCGACTGCGCGCGATCATCGACGAGTCCGGCCCCGACGCCGTCGCGTTCTACATCTCCGGCCAGCTGCTGACCGAGGACTACTACGCCGTCAACAAGCTGGCGAAGGGCTTCCTGGGGACGAACAACGTCGACTCCAACTCGCGCCTGTGCATGTCGAGCGCGGTCGCGGGCTACACGGGCGCGTTCGGGAGCGACGGGCCGCCGCCGGCGTACGCGGACCTCGAGCACGCCGACTGCCTGCTCCTTCTCGGCTCCAACACCGCGGCCTGCCACCCGATCGTGTGGAGCCGCATCCGCGACCGGCAGGCGGCGGGCGCGCGGGTGATCGTCGTCGACCCGCGGCGGACCCCGACCGCCGCCGCGGCCGACCTCCACCTGCCAGTTCGGCCGGGTACCGACCTGCCGCTGCTCAACGCGATGCTGTGGGTGCTGGAGCGCGATGGGCTGATCGACGAGGCGTTCGTCGAGCGGCACACGAGCGGGTTCGCCTCGGCCATGGAGGTCGCGCGCGAGTGGCCGGTGGAGCGGGCCGCGGAGGTCTGCGGCGTGCCGGCGGCGGACATCGAGCGCGCGGCCGAGCTGTTCGGCGCCGCGGGCGCCGCGATGACGCTGTGGTCGATGGGCGCGAACCAGTCGACCGTCGGGACGCTCAAGAACCGCGCGCTCATCAACCTCTGCCTGGCGACCGGCAACCTCGGCCGCCCGGGCGCGGGGCCGCTGTCGCTGACGGGGCAGCCGAACGCGATGGGCGGCCGCGAGGTCGGCGGGCTCGCGCATCTGCTCCCCGGCTACCGCAAGGTCGTCGACGCCGAGGACCGCGCGGCGATGGAGGCGCACTGGGGCCTGCCGGCGGGGACGCTGCGCGACACGCCCGGCTACACCGCCACCGAGATGGTCGACGCGCTGCTCGACGGGCGCGTGCGCGCGGTGCTGGTCGCGGCGACGAACCCGATCGTCTCGCTCCCCGACGGCGCGCGGGTGCGGGAGGCGTTCGAGCGCGCAGAGCTCGTCGTGGTGCAGGACGCGCACCACCCCACCGAGACGAGCGCGCTGGCGCACGCGGTGCTTCCGGCGGCGGCGTGGCCGGAGAAGGAGGGCTCGATGACGTCGTCGGAGCGGCGCGTCGGGCTCGTCCGCAAGCTGCTCCAGCCGCCGGGCGAGGCCCGGCCGGACTGGGAGATCTACGCCGGCCTGGCGCGCGCGCTGGGCTTCGGCGACGCGTTCGCGTGGGGCTCCGCTGCGGAGGTCTACGACGAGTGGGCCCGGTGCACGGCCGGCAGGCCGTGCGACGTCACCGGGCTGTCCCATGAGCGACTGCGGCGCGAGGGGTCGGTCCAGTGGCCGGCTCCCGCGTCGCCGTTCGACGGCTTCGCCGAACCGGGCCCGCCCGCGCCCGTGCGCCTCTACACCGACCTTCGTCCGCCGACGCCGGATCGGCGCTCGCAGTTCGCGCCGACCCCGCACGCCGACGTCGCCGACCCGCCCGACGCCGACCACCCGCTCCTCCTGACCACGGGCCGCCTGGCGGACCAGTGGCACACGATGTCGCGGACCGGCAAGTCGCGCGCGCTGCGGGCTGCGGCAGGCGTTCCCACGGTGACCGTGCACCCCGAGGACGCGGCGGCGGCGGGGCTCCGGGCGGGCGACCAGGTCGTGCTGCGCTCGCGGTGCGGCGAGGTGCGGGTCGAGGCCGTCGTGGAGGACTCGGTGCCGCGCGGGGTCGCGTTCACCCCCTTCCACTTCGGCGCGCTGCACGCGCCGCCCGGCGCGGGCCAGACCAACGCCCTCGCCCACGCCTCGGTCGACCCGGTCTCGAAGCAGCCGGAGTTGAAGGCGATCGCGGTCTCCGTGCAGCGAACGACGAGTTCGACTCGGAATGCGGGTCGAAAGCGTCGTTCGTCGCGGCTGGTGGTCGTCGGAACCGGGATGGCGGGGCTCGCGACGGTCGAGGCGGTGCTCGAAAGGGATCCGGCGTGGCAGGTCACGATGCTCGGCGAGGAGCCCGGGCCGGTCTACAACCGCATCCTGCTCTCCAAGCTGCTGGCCGGCGAGTGCGGGCCGGGCGAGCTGGAGGTCAAGCCGCTGTCCTGGTACGCCGACCGCGGCGTCGACCTGCGCGGCGGCTCGCCCGCGACCGCGATCGACACCGCGCGCCGGGTGGTCACCGACGTGAGCGGCGCCGAGCACCAGTACGACGCGCTCGTGATCGCGACCGGCTCGCGGCCGTTCGTGCCGCCGATCGCGGGCTCGGAGCTCCCCCACGTCGGCGTCTTCCGCACCCGTGCGGACGTCGCGGCGCTGACCGGCACGCCGGTGGCCGGGCGCCGCGCGGTCGTGCTCGGCGGCGGTCTGCTGGGGCTCGAGGCCGCGGCCGGGCTGCAGGCGCGGGGCGCGCGGGTGACGGTGGTGGAGCCGGCGCCGCGCCTCATGGGCCGCCAGCTCGACGCGACGGCCGCGCGCATCCTCGCGCGGGCACTGCGCGGGCGCGGGATGATCGTCCACACCGGCGTGCTGCCCGAGACCATCGAGCCCGAGCGCGTGCGGCTGGCCGACGGCGAGGAGGTCGCCGCGGACCTCGTCGTCGTCGCGGCCGGCGTCCGGCCCGAGGTCGATCTGGCGCGGGGCGCGGGCCTGCCGGTCGAGCGCGGCATCGTCGTCGACGACACGCTCCGCGCGGGCGCCGCCGACGTCTTCGCGGTCGGCGAGTGCGCCGAGCACCGCGGCATGGTCTACGGCCTGTGGGCGCCGCTGGCCGAGCAGGCGCGGGTGGCGGGCGCGACGATCGCGGGCGACCCCGCGGCGTTCCGTCCTCAGACCGTCGCGACCGTCCTGAAGGTCGCCGGCATCGACGTCTACGCGGGCGGGATCGCGGACGCCGACGAGGACGCCGGCCAGGACGAGATCGTCACGCGCGACACGCGCACCGGCGTCTACCGCAAGCTCGTGCTCGACGGCGACCGGCTCGCAGGCGCGCTGCTGATCGGCGACGTGGGCGACGCGCGCCGCTGCACCGCGGCGCTCAAGTCGGGCGAGGCGGCCGACCCCGCGCTCCTCGCCGGTCCCTCCTCCTCCGACCCCGCCGCGCTCGACCCCGACGCGACGGTCTGCTCCTGCAACGCCGTGACGGCCGGGGAGATCGACCGCGCGATCACGGCGGGCGGCCTGACGACGCTCGCGCAGGTGGCCAACGCGACCCGCGCGTCGACCGGCTGCGGCGGGTGCTCGAACGAGGTCCGTGCGCTGATCGAAAGCCACCGTTCATCGGCCCGAAACACAACGGAACACGACGGGAAACCGGCCGCGGCCACGATGGCGCCATGACGGTTTCGGAGAACGGAAGCAGCGCCCGGGGCGTCGTCGTCGTCGGCGGCGGGATCGCGGGCCTGGCGGTCTGCGAGGCGCTGCGCGACCGCGACGCGCTCACGCCGATCACGCTCGTGTGCGGCGAGTCGCAGCTGCCCTACGACCGCGTCCGGCTCTCCGAGATCCTCGTCTCCGGCGCGTCGTGCGAGTCGCTCCAGCTGCGGCCGCAGGAGTGGTTCGACGACCACCACGTCACCGCGCTGCTCGGCCGCTGGGTCGAGGCGGTCGACGCCGACGCCCACACGGTCACGCTCGACGGCGGCGAGACGCTCCCCTACACGCAGCTCGTCCTCGCGACCGGCTCGAACGCGCTGATGCCGCCGCTGCCCGGCATCGACCTCGACCACGTCCACCCGTTCCGCGGCCCCGAGGACTGCGACAACATCCGCGAGGCGGCCGCACGCATCGGCGACGGCGGCCGCGCGGCGGTGATCGGCGGCGGCCTGCTCGGGCTGGAGGCCGCGCGCGGCATCGCGTCGCAGGGCTGCCCCGTGACGGTCGTCCACCTGATGGACCGGCTGATGGAGCGCCAGCTCGACGCGGGCTCGGCCGGGATGCTCCAGGACGCGCTGGGGATGGACGTCGAGCTCAACCGCTCCACGAGCGAGATCACCACCGGCGGCCTGGTCTTCGCCGACGGCGACACGCTCGACGCGCAGCTCGTCGTGGTCTCGATCGGCATCAAGAGCGAGACGACGCTCGGCCGCGCCGCGGGGTGCGAGGTCGGGCGCGGCATCGTCGTCGACGACGCGCTGCGCACGAGCCTCCCCGACGTCTTCGCGGTCGGCGAGTGCGCCGAGCACCGCGGCATCGTGTGGGGCCTCGTCGCGCCGATCCTCGAGCAGGCGCGCGCGTGCGCCGCGGCGATCGCGGGGGACCTGGAAGCCGCCTACCGCGGCTCCATCCCGGCGACGAAGCTCAAGGTCGCGGGCATCGACCTCTACACGGTCGGCGACGCCGAGGGCGACGCGCAGGCCGTCACCGCGGACGCGACCGCCGGCGTCTACCGCAAGCTCGTGCTGAAGGAGGGCCGCGCGGCCGGCGCGATCCTGCTCGGCGACCTGCGCGGCGCCGAGGCGCTGGCGGCGCTGGTCCGCAAGGGCGCCGACGTACCCGACCCGCTCGACGCGCTCGTCACCTCGCTGGAGGCCGGGCCGGCGGAGATGGCGGACGACACGCAGGTCTGCAACTGCAACGGCGTCTGCAAGGGCGACATCATGCGCGCCGTCACCGACGACGGGGCCAAGACGCCGCGCGAGGCGATGGCGATGACGCGCGCGGGCCTGGGCTGCGGCTCCTGCAAGCCGCTGGTGGTGGACATCGTCGCGCTGGCGGCCGGCGGCGAGGTCGTCGACGAGCCCGCCTACCTGTGCCCGTGCAAGAAGCAGACGCGCGAGCAGCTCGCGGCCGAGATCCGCGAGAACGGCTACGAGTCGGTCACCCAGGTGTCCGAGGCGTGCGGCACCGGCCGCGACTGCGGCGCGTGCAAGCCGGCGCTCGCCTACCTGGTCTCCGAGGTCAACGCGAACCGCCACCGCGAGGAGCGCCACGCCCGGTACATCAACGACCGCGTGCACGGCAACATCCAGAAGGACGGCACGTTCAGCGTCGTCCCGCGGATGGCCGGCGGCGTCACGACGCCCTCCGAGCTGCGCCGCATCGCGGACGTGGCGGAGAAGTACGAGATCCCGCTCGTGAAGGTGACCGGCGGCCAGCGGATCGACCTCCTCGGCGTCCGCAAGGAGGACCTGCCGAAGGTCTGGGAGGACCTCGGGATGCCGTCCGGCTACGCCTACGCCAAGGCGGTGCGCACGGTGAAGACGTGCGTCGGCGCGGACTTCTGCCGCTTCGGCCTGGCCGACTCGATGGGACTGGGCGTCGAGATGGAGAAGGCGTGGGAGGGCCTGCACACGCCCGCGAAGGTCAAGGGCGGCGTGTCGGGCTGCGCGCGCAACTGCGCCGAGGCGACGATCAAGGACATCGGCCTGGTGGCGGTCGGCGACGACAAGTGGCAGATCCGGATCGGCGGCGCGGCGGGCGGCAACGTCCGCGAGGCCGACGTCCTCTGCACGGTCGACTCGCGCCGCGAGGCGCTGCGCGTCTGCACGACGTTCCTCCAGCTGTACCGCGAGGAGGCGGACTACAAGGAGCGCACCTACGACTGGGTGCCGAAGGTCGGCCTCGACTACATCCGCGAGCGCGTCCTGGAGGACGAGGCGTCCGCGGAGGCGCTGCGCGAGCGGTTCCGTCTCGCGAAGGCCGCGACCGTCGACCCGTGGCTCGAGCGCGCCGAGCCGTACCACCCGAACCAGTTCACCGACCTCGACGGGGACGAGCCCGACCTCGCGCCCGTCGGACCGCCTGCCGGAGGCCACGCATGAACCTCACGTTCGCCTGCCACGTCGACGACGTCCCGCCCGGCGAGGGCCGCGCGGTGACGCTCGACGGCCGCCGCATCGCGGTCTTCCGCACCGCCGCCGGCTGGTTCGCGATCGACCACGCCTGCCCCCACGCGGGCGGCCCGCTCGCCGACGGCATCGCGGCGGACTGCTCGGTCATCTGCCCGCTGCACGAGCGGCGCTTCGCCCTGGACACCGGCGCGCCGATCGGCCACGACGGGCCGCCGGTCGCCGCACACCGGGTCGAGGTCCGCGAGGACGGGCGCGTGCTGGTCGAGCTCGCGCCCGTCCCTGTCGCGGAGCCCGCGGTGCCGGTCGCCGCTTAGCGCGTCTCCCGCTCCTGCTTGGCGTCGGGCGACGCCTCCCAGAAGACCTTGATGAGGTGCGAGTCGTCGTGCTCGATCTTGCGGGAGATCGCCCACAGCTCCACCGGCTCGTCGCCCTCGTTGCGGTGCGAGCGCGGGGTCTGCGGCGCGACGCGAGCGACCGAGCCGGCGCGCACGGTCTGGATGGTGTCGCCGAACCGCATCGTCAGCGTCCCGCGCGCGACGACGTAGAGCTCCTCGACGTCGTCGTGCGTGTGGCCGGTGCCCTGCTCGAAGTCCGAGTGGGGCGGGATGCGGATCAGCGTGATCGCGAGCTGCTCGCTGCCGAGCGCCGGCGTCAGGCGCCGGAACTCGCCCGGCACGGTGGTGTCGGCGTAGCTGTCCTCGACGTCGTCCGCGTGGACGACGGTGAAGTCGTCGTCGGGGGCCATCCGACGACGCTACCCGGTCACAGCATCCGCGCTCGCGTCACTACAGAGGTGGATGGACCTCGATGCCCTCTACCGGAGCGACGCGAAGGCGATGCTCACGTACTTCGTGCGCCGCACGTACGACGCGGAGCTCGCCGTCGACCTCGTGGCGGAGACGTTCGCGCGGGCGCTCGAGCAGCGCCACCGCTGCCACGGCGAGGCGCGCCCGTGGGTGTGGGGCATCGCGCGGGTCGTGCTGCTGGAGACGCTGCGCAAGGGGCGCACGGAGCTCAAGGCGCTGCGACGGGTCGGCATCGAGCCTGCCTCGCTGACCGAGGAGGAGCGGCGCCGCGTCGAGGACCTCAGCGAGCTGGAGGAGCTCCGCGGGCTGGTCGGCGAGGCGCTGACCCGGCTGGCGGAGGACCAGCGCGAGGCGGTCCGGCTGCGCGTGGTCGACGAGCTCGACTACCCGGACGTCGCCGCGCGGCTGGGCGTGAGCGAGCAGGCCGCGCGAGCGCGCGTGTCGCGCGGGCTGCGGGCGCTGGCTGCCGCGCTGGACGGAGCGGGCGCATGAGCGGCGGCGCGGACCGGACGCCCGACGAGCTGCTCGACGAGCTCGGCACGAAGCTGCGCGCGGCGCGGGTAGCGCTCGACGGGCACGGCGGTGGCGCGGCCGCGGCGGCGGCCCGGCGGCGGCGCGGGCTCCGGCGGCTGCTGCGGCTCTCCGTCGCGGTGGTCGCGGCGAGCGCGCTGGTCGGCACGACCGCGGTCGCCACGAACCAGATCTGGGCGCCGGCGCCCCCGGCTGCGCTCGACCACGGCGCCGACGCCGGGACGCCGGTGTGGGTCACCACGGCGGAGGGCGGCGCGCTGCGCGTCAGCGCCCGGCCGTGCGCCGGGGCAGCGTGGCCGGCGCTGTCCGTGCGCGTGCCGAGCGGCGGCGCAGGCCGCAGCTGCGACGCGGCGCGCCTGGCCGTGCCGCGGGTGGAGCGCCACCTCGACGCGGCCCGCGACCGGACGCTGCTCTACGCCGCCCTGCCCGCGACCGCCGCGCGGCTGGTCGTGCGGACGCGGGCGCTGGAGGGCGCCGCTGACCGCGCGGCGGCGGTGTCCGTCCCGGCCACGGCGGCGCCCGCCGAGGCGACCGAGCGCGCGGGGCTCCCGGACGGCCTGCGCTACGCGGTCGCGGCCGTCCCGGGCCTCCGCGACCTCGCGTCCGCCGAGGTGATCGACGCGGACGGCGCGCGGGTGCTGAGCTGCGGCGCGGACGGAGCGTGCCGGTGAGCCGCCGGGTCGTCCTCGTCGCGCTCGCGCTGCTGTGCGTGGGCGGCGGCGTCGGCGTCGCGCTGGCTCTCGCGGCGCCGGACGAGGAGACCACGCGCGTACGCACGACGACCGTGCCCGTCTTCGGCTTCACGCCCGTCTTCCGCATCCCGCGGTGCGTGCGGGTCGAGCGCGTCGAGCACGCCGAGCTCGCGCGCGGGCCCGCTCCCGTGGCGCTGACCGCGCGGCTCGGCCTGCTCCGCCGTCCCGCGACGCCGGCCGACGCGCTCGGCGACGACGCGCTCGCGCTGCTGCGCACACTGCCCTTGAGCGGCATCCACCTCGACGCGGCGCGCCACCTGCCGGACGCCCCCGGCAGCAAGGAGCGGTGGGCCATCCCGATCGCGGACACGCGGCCGTCGACGCGCCTGGACCGGCGCTGCCTGGCCGAGCTGGGCCCGAAGCGGCGCGCGTCGGTGCTCGAGCGCTACGCCCGGCTGCGCGCCCGGCCCGCCGACCCCGGCCTGCTCGTGCTCACCCGCGGCGGTGAGCAGTACTTCGGCATGGTCGCGCTCAGCCGCATCCTGCGGGGAGGCGGGTTCGCCGAGCGGCCGTGCCTCGGCCCGCGCGGCGAGCTCCTCGGCCTCGACGGGTTCATCCCGGACGGTGTGAGCGAGATCCACGCCGCGTTCGCCGGCGGGCGGCGCGTCGACGCGACCGTGCAGGACAACACGGCGCGGATCGTGCTCCCGCGCTCCGAGCGGGGCGCGCTGCGCGAGCTCGTCTACCTCGACCCGGGCGGGAAGGTCGAGCGGCACGTCGCCTTCCGCCGCGCCGGCGTGTACGCGGGCGTGTGCGGGCCGCGGCCGCAGATCGCCGCCGGCAGCCCGGTCGCGCCGGCGCCGGCGAGGTCGCCGCAGGGCGGCGTCGTCGAGCAGCGCACGGTCGAGGCGTTCATCATGGACGCGCCCGCGCTCCAGTCGGTCGTCCGCCCGCCGGTGCCTCGCGCGCGGTGCGTCGCCGTCGGCACGCCGCTCCCGCGCACGGCTCCCGCCGCGCCCGGCATCCGCCCCGACGGCGCGACGCAGCAGTGCGCCGTGCCCGGCCACGTGCGGGCCCAGACGTTCGTCGCGGGGCTGGCGCGGCGCGACGACGGCACGGTCGTGCTGAGCGGGTTCGCGGCGTCGCGCGTGCGGTGGATCCAGGTCAAGGGCATCTGGCCGCGGCTGACCTCGACCGCCCGCCCTGGCCCGAGCGGCGCGTTCTTCCTCGCGATCGGCCGCCCGCACCCCGACGGGCTCACCGTGGGCGTCCGGGCGGCGGTGCACGCGAACCCGACGATCTACACCCCCTGGCGCAAGCTGAGGCTCGCGCCCGGCCGGGCGCCCGGCCCGCACGTGATGCCGGAGAGCGTCAAGGCGTTCGGGGTCTTCGCGCGGCCGCGGACGCTGGCCGACGCGTTCCCCGTCCGGTTCGACGTCCTCGGCCGGCGGGGCGACCACGGCGCGCTCGCCGGGAAGGTCGACCTGCGCGGCGCCCGGCGCGTCGCGCGCAGCGACGTGTGGGTCGTCCCGGGCCGCCAGACCGTCTGCGTGATCGTGCGGCCGTCGCTGACCACCGCGTCGGTGTCGTGCGGGCCGGCCGCGGCCGCGGCGCGCGGGCAGCTGCGGCCGGCGTGGGGGAGCGAGGTTCTCGCCCACCTCCTGCCCGACGGCGTCACCGGCGTCGAGGCGGACTACCGCGGCCGCCGCGGCGGTCCGGTGCCCGTGCGCGACAACGTCGCCCTGATCCCGCGGCGCGGGGACGCCGACCCGGTCGCGCTGCGCTGGATCGCGGCCGACGGCACGCCGCAGCGCGCGACCTTCCGGTGACCGTCAGCCGCGCGCGGCGCGGCGGCGCTCAGGTCACCAGCGGGGCGAGGCAGCCGAGGATCGCGGGGTCGAAATGACGCCCGTCCTCCTCGTGCATCGTCTCCAGCGCCTCGTCGACCGACCAGGCGGGGCGGTAGACGCGGTCGCTGGTGAGCGCGTCGAAGACGTCCGCGACCGCGACGATGCGACCCGCGAGCGGGATGTCCTCGCCGCGCAGGCGGCGCGGGTAGCCGCTGCCGTCGAAGCGCTCGTGATGCGTCCACGCGATCGTCGCGGCGAGGTCGAGCAGGCGGCCGCCCGAGCCGGTCAGGAGCCGGTGGCCGAGCTCGGCGTGGCGCTCCATCTCGGCCCGCTCGACCGGCGTCAGCCGGCCCGGCTTGCGGAGGATCGCGTCGGCGATCCCGATCTTCCCCACGTCGTGCATCGGCGCCGCGAGCCGCAGCTGCTCGATCTCCGGCTCGGGCAGCCCGATCGCGCTCCCCAGCCGCGCGCTGAGGTCGCCGATCCGCTCGATGTGGCCGCCGGTCTCGTCGTCGCGCAGCTCCACCGCGCGCATGAGGCGCTTGATCGTCTCGCTCGTGCGCTCGCGGACGAGCAGCTCGAGGTGCTCCCGGTGGCGCCGGTTCTCCCGCTCCAGCGCCTGCCGGTGCAGCACGCCGCGGACGCTGATCACGAGCTCGTTCGGGCTGAACGGCTTGACGAGGTAGCCGTACGCGCCGTGCTCGACCGCGGCGTGCGCGACGTCCGGGTCGTCCGCGCCGCTCATCATCAGCACGGCGACGTCCGGATCCAGCGCGCGCAGCTCCCGCACGAGGTCGACGCCCGAGCCACCGGGCATCTGCACGTCGCACACCACCAGCGGCGGGCGCTCCGCCCGGAAGAGCGCGAGCGCCGCGGCCGGCCCGTCCGCGTCCGAGCACGCGTGACCGGCGCGCTCGAGGATGCGCCGGACGACCGCGCGCATCGGCTCGTCGTCGTCGACGACCAGCGCGGCGAGACGTGGGGATCCGGGCTCCGTCACCGTCAACCGGCCTCGATCATGGCACGAAGCTCGCACGGTCTACGCGCCGGGAACCGGAGCGCGGACGGATGACCGACTAGCCGAGGGCTTCGGCGAGCTCCGCCACCTGGCGGCGCAGCCCGCCGCAGACCAGGTCGCACAGCTCGAACACGATCGGGTCGACGATCTCGTAGTACGCCGACGTGCCGCGCTTGGTGCGCGAGACGATGCCCGCCTGCAGCAGGACGCCGAGGTGCTTGGAGACGTTCTGCTGCGACGCGCCGACCCGCTCCTGCAGCTCGCCGACCGGGAGCGGCCCGTCGCGGAGCTGCTCCAGCAGCCGGATGCGCATCGGCTCGCCCAGCACGCGGAAGCGCTGGGCGACGATCTCCACGACGGGGTCGGGGAGCGGGTGCAGGTCGTCGGCGGGCGACGCGGCGCTCACAGCTCCACTGTACCGCCGTCCGGTTGTGCTCTCACGCGTGGCCGAAGCGCACGTCCGGCAGCACGCGCGCGAGCAGCCGCGGCCGCCACCACGCCCGCTCCCCCAGCAGCCGCAGCAGCACCGGCACGAGCAGCAGGCGGACGAGGGCGGCGTCGAGCAGGACCGCCAGGCCGAGGACGAGCCCCATCTCCTTCGGCGGCAACGGGCCGCTGAGCGCGAACGTGAAGAACACCGCGACCATCACCGCGGCCGCCGCGAACACCACGCGGCCCGAGTGGGCGAGACCGCCCACCATCGCCGCCTTGGCGCCCTCGCCGCGGTCCCAGTGCTCCTTGGCGCTGGAGAGCAGGAAGACCGAGTAGTCCATCGAGATCGCGAAGACCATCGCGAAGAAGAACACCGGCGCCCACGCGTCGAGGAAGCCCTGCGACGTGAAGCCGAGCAGGCCGGAGAGGTGGCCGTCCTGGAAGATCAGCTTCGCCGCGCCGAACGCCGCGCCGGTCGCCAGCAGGTTGGTGAGCACCCCGAGCGCCGCGGCCACCGGGGCCTGCAGCGCCACGAGGAGGAGCAGGAAGCCCAGCGCGACCACGACCGCGATGACCAGGGCGGTGCGGCTGGAGAGCGCGCGCTCGAGGTCGTGGTTCTCGGCCGCCGCGCCGCCGACCTGCGTCGCGGCCGGCAGCGCGTCGCGCAGCCGCTCGATCGTCGCGCCGGTCGCGGGGTCGGACGGGTCGCTGCGCGGGATCGCGTGGAGGAGCACGCGGCCGCCCCCACCCGGGTGCGGCGGGAGGACCTGGGCGATGCCGGGGTCGCGCTGCGCGACGGCGGCGGCAGCCTGAGCCTCGTCGCGCGGGGCGACGAGCTGGAGCGGCCCGGTCGCGCCCGGCCCGAACGCCTGCTGGACCGCGGCGTAGCCCTGGCGCGAGCCGTCCTCCTCGGGCACGACCGCGATCGACGGCATGCCGGTGTCGAGGTGGAGCACGGGCACGGTCAGCGCGACGAGGACGGCCAGCGCCGCGAGGCCGTACGGGACCGGCCGGCGCCACAGCCGCTCGCCCCATGCCGCGAACCGCCGCGAACGGTGTTCGCCGGAGTGCGCCCACGGCAGCGCGAGGCGGTCGATCCGCGCGCCGAGCTTGGTCAGCACCGCGGGCAGCAGCGTCAGCGAGGCGGCGAGGACGAACGCGACCGCGACCATGATCCCGACCGCGACGGAGCGGAAGGCGGGGCTCGGGACGAGCAGCACGGCGCTGAGCGAGACGAGCACGGTCGCGCCGCTGAGCAGGACGGCCTTGCCGGCGGTGTCCATCGTCTGCGCGACCGCCTCGACCGGGGCGGACCCGCCGCGGCTCGCGAGCGCCGCGCGGAAGCGGTAGACGACGAACAGCGCGTAGTCGACGCCCAGCGCGAGCGCGAACATCAGCGCGAAGTTCATGGCCCAGATCGAGATGCCGGCGATCTTCGTGCCGAGGTAGATCGAGCCCATCGCCGCGACGAGGCCGGCGATCGTCAGCATCAGCGGCAGGCCGGCGGCGACGAGCGACCCGAACGCGATCACGAGGATCGCGAGCGTGACGGGCCACGACAGCAGCTCGGAGCGGAGCATCGCCTCCTTGTTGGCGGCGTTGAAGTCCGACCACATGCCCGCCGCGCCGGTGAGGTGGACGTCGACCCCGTGCCGCTCGCCGACGGCGGCCAGGCCGCCGGTGAGCTCGCCCGCGGCGCGGACCATCGCGTCGGCGTCGGCGGCCGCGCCCGCCTGCACGACGGCGGTGTGGCCGTCGCGCGCGATCGTCGTGCCGGGCCGCGGCGGGACGACGGCGCCGACCGCGTCGCTGCGCTCGAGCGTCCGCTGCACGTCCGCGAGCGCCGCCGCGAACGCGGGGTCGGCGGTCGTGCGCTGCGGGTCGTGGACGACGACCATCAGCCCGTAGCTGCCGAGGCCGCCGAAGTCCTCGTCGATCAGCGTGCGCGCGTCGACCGACTCCGAGCCCGTCGCCTCCCAGCCCGCACCGGACAGCGCGTGCTCAGCCTTCGGCGCAAGCGCCCCGAGCCCGACGCCGAGGACGAGCCAGACGAGCACGACCGCGCGGACGTGCGTCGCGGTCCAGCGGCCGAGCCGCCCCAGGGGGCCGAGACGGAGGTGGTTCGAGGCGGAGGCGGCAGGCATGCGGCCGACAGTAACACAACTGTGTAGTTGTACATCGGTGCATGGCAGGTTCGTGACGGGCGCGGTACCGTGCCCGCGTGGCGCCGACCGACGAAGGCGAGGAGCCCGATCCCCGGTTCACGCTCGCCAACGAGCGGACGTTCCTCGCCTGGAACCGGACGGCCCTGGCGCTGATCGGCGGCGGGGTCGCGATCGGGCAGCTGGTGGAGTTCGAGTCGACGGTCGCGCGCCTGGTGTGCGCGCTGACGCCGATGCTGCTCGGCGTCGCGCTGGCGGTGGCGAGCCTGCGCCGGCACGCGGCGGTGCAGCGGGCGATGCGGACGGGCGCGCCGCTGCCGCGCTCGGAGACGAACGTCGTGCTCGCGATCGGCGTCGCCGCGCTGGCCGTGATCGCGGCGACGGTGGTCATCGTCGATGCCGCCGCGGGCTGACGAGCTGCGCGACGCGCGCGAGCGCACCGCGTTCGCGTGGCAGCGCGCGGGCCTGGCGTACCTCATGTACGCCGGCCTCGCGCTCGCGCTCGCGGCGCACCGCGACGAGCTCGTCCTCGGCGCGATCGTCGCCGCGGCGCTGGCCGCGCTCGGCCTCCTCGTCGGCCGTCAGCAGCGCGTCGAGGTGACGCTCGCCGCGACGGTCGCCACCGCGGTGCTCGCGGCGCTGCTCGTCGTCAACGGCAGCTGACGGCAGCGCGGTCATCCGATGTGGGTGATGTGGGCGTCACCCGGAGCCGCGCGAGTGTGCGGGCATGCGGCGAGTGGTAGGGCTCGTGACGACGGCGACGCTGGTGGCAGGGACGGCGGGAGCGGCGACCGCGGTCGCGCAGGCGCCACCCGCGCAGGTGCGCCTGGCGGCGCCGGCCGACTGCCTGCGCAACCCGGGCTGCGGCGAGGGGCTGCGGCGCGTGTACCGGCTGGACGTCGGCGCCGCGTTCGTGTCGCTCGCGTCGGCCGACGCGGGGGTCACGGCGCTGGACGACGGCATCGCGGAGGTCGCGGTCGCGTTCACGTCCGACCCGCAGCTGTCCCGGCCGGACATCCGCGCGCTGCGCGACGACAAGGACATGCTCGGCAGCGACCACGTCGTGCCCGTCGTGCGGACGCGGGCCCTCGACCGGCTGAGCCGCCGGCGCGCCGCGGCGCTGCGCCGGCAGGTCAACGCGGTCAGCGAGCGGATCACGACGCTCGCGCTGCGCTCGCTCAACCAGCAGATCGCGGACGGGCGGCTGGCCGAGCCGGTCGGCGGCGAGTTCGTCGACCGCAACGGGCTCGGCGGCGCAGGAGCGGCGAGCGGGCGCGTGATCCGGGTCGGCTACCAGGGCTTCTCGGAGAACGCCGTGCTCGCCCACGTCTACGCGCAGGCGCTGCGCGCCGAGGGGTTCCGCACCCGCGTGCTCCCTGTCGGCGGGCTGCGCAACGCGGCGCTCGGCGCACTGGCGAACGGGCGGGTCGACCTCGTGCCCGAGTACGCGGGCTCGCTGCACCGGGCGCTCGGCGGCCAGGGCACGCTGCGCAGCGCGCTGCGCCGTCGCGGCCTGCGCCCGCTCGCCCAGGCGCCCGGCGAGAACCGAAACGTCTTCGTCGTCCGGCGCGACGTCGCCGCGCTGCTGAACGTCACCAAGCTCTCCGATCTCGGCCGCTACTGGCCGGCCGCGCCGTGAGGACCCGCGCATCGGCATCGCTCGTCCTCACCGCGGTCGTCGCGGCCGCGGCAGCCGCCCCGGCGTCCGGCCAGCGTGCGCCCCGCGACCCGCTGCTGGGCGAGCAGTGGGCGATGAGCCCGCAGGCGATCGCCGACCTCCCCGCCGCGTGGACGCGCTCGCAGGGCGCAGGCGTCGTCGTCGCGGTCATCGACACCGGCGCGAACCTCCAGCACGCCGACCTCGCGCCCAACATCTGGACGAACTTCCGCGAGACGCCGGGCAACCGCAAGGACGACGACGGCAACGGCTACATCGACGACGTCCACGGCGTCGACCTGATGGCCGGGCCCACCGACAACACGCCCGAGGACGGCCAGGGCCACGGCACGCACGTCGCGGGCATCATCGCCGGCGCGGCGAACAACCGGGGCATCGTCGGCGTCGCGTTCCGCGCGAAGCTGATGATCGTCAAGGTGATCGGCAACGACGGCTCGGGCAGGACGTCCGCGGTCGCCGAGGGCATCCGCTACGCGGCGGCCAACGGGGCGCGGATCATCAACCTCAGCCTCGGCGGCCCGAACGAGGACGCCGCGCTGGAGGCGGCGGTCGACGCGGCGGCCGCGGCCAACGCGCTCGTCGTCGCGGCGGCCGGCAACGACGGCACGAACAACGACGTCAAGCCGGTCTACCCGGCGGCGATCGCGGCGCCGAACGTCATCGCGGTCGCCGCGACGGCGCCGACGCAGGGCAGGGAGCTCGCGACGATCTCGAACTTCGGCCGCCACACGGTCTCGCTGGCCGCGCCAGGCGAGCAGATCGTGTCCGCGTCGCGCACCGGCCGCTACGAGGTCCGCACCGGCACGTCGATGGCGACGCCGTACGTCGCGGGCGTCGCCGCGCTCATGGCCAGCGTCCGGCGCGACCTGCCCGCCGAGCAGCTGCGGGCGCAGATCCTGCAGTCCGCGTCGCGCACGTCGCTGCCGGTGAGCGCCGGGTACCTCGACGCGGACGCCGCGGTGCGCAGCGTCGGCGCCGCCTCGACCTACGACCTCGGCCAGCGTCCCCAGCTGCAGGTTCTCGAGCCCACGGCGACCGCGAGCGAGCTGACGCTCCAGATCGCCGCCACCGGCGCCACCGACGCGATCGCGCGCTACCGCATCACGCTCCGCCAGCGGCGCCTCGCCGACGTCCGCCCCGGCGCGCTGCCGCTCAGCGTCCGCGTGCGAGCGAGCCGGGCCGCGGGCCGGAGCGTCCGCGTCAGCGCACTCGACCGCCGCGGCCGCACGCTGGCCACCGCGAGCGCGCGCGTCGCCCGCGCCGCGACGAGCAAGCCCGACACGAGCGCCGGCCCGCCGGTCGGCACGCAGCGATGAGCCGCCGCCACACCCTGCTCGGGGTGGCGATCCTCGTCGCCACGCTCGCCCCCGCGCTGCTGCCCGGGGACGCGACGGCGCAGCGCGCGCCGCGCGAGCAGACGCTGACGATGAGCGGCTCGTCGACGATGCTCCCGCTGGTCGCCGACCTCGTCTACTACTACCGGCGCTCGG
This sequence comes from Parviterribacter multiflagellatus, assembly GCF_056863265.1. Taxonomy (NCBI): domain Bacteria; kingdom Bacillati; phylum Actinomycetota; class Thermoleophilia; order Solirubrobacterales; family Parviterribacteraceae; genus Parviterribacter; species Parviterribacter multiflagellatus. The sequence goes on along the minus strand of NZ_JBXPIZ010000003.1, from coordinate 185,873 downwards.
TCGCGACGCCGCCGCGCGTGACGATCCGCGGCGGCGGCTCCCAGACCGGCGCGGACGACGCGCTGCGCGGGATCGTCGACGCGGGGATGGTGAGCCGTGACAAGCAGGACGACGACGGCGCCGAGCTGGTGTTCACGCCGGTCGCCTACAGCGGCATCTGCCTGGTGACCAACACCGCCAACCGGCTCCCGGGGCTGACGCGCGCCCAGGTCCAGGGGCTCGTCTCGTCCGCGCTGACCGACTGGAGCCAGCTGCCCGGCGCCGGCGTGCAGGGCCCGATCGCGGCGGCCGGTCTCGCGCTGGGGACCGGCGGGCGCACCACGTTCCTCTCCACGTTCGTCGACGGCCTGACCGACGTCACGTACGTCCCGCGCTCGTTCGCGACCGCCAGCGCGACCCGCAGCTTCCTCCTCGCCACGCCGACCGCGTGGGGCTACATCGACTTCGCGTTCGCGGGCGGCCTCCACGCGGTCCCCTACGAAGGCGTCCCGTGCACGCGCGCGACGATCGCGAGCGGCGCCTACCCGGGCCGTCGCCCGCTCCACCTCGCCACGCGCGGGCGGCCGCGCGGCGCGGTCGCGCAGTTCCTGCGTTGGATCCGCACGAGCCCGACCGCGCGGCAGGTCATCACGACCCGCTACGTCCCGGCGCGCTAGCGCCGTCCTTCACCCGCCGGAGGTGAGGGACGATCACCCTCGCGCCCGCGACGCTCGCCGCACATCCCGACCAGGAGGACCGGCCATGAGCGATCTCATCGCGATCGCGTACTCGGATCTGACCACCGCGCAGCGCGTCGCCGCGAACGTGGGCGAGCTGCAGAAGGCGCACGACATCGAGCTCGACGACCTGGTGGTCGTCGAACGCCGCGACGACGGCAAGATCAAGCTCCACCAGCCCTCGCTCGCCGGCGTGGGCGCGGCCAGCGGCGCGCTGTGGGGCGGCCTGATCGGCCTCATCTTCCTGGTCCCGCTGTTCGGCATGGCGATCGGCGCCGCGGCCGGGGCCGCGGGCGGCGCGCTGAGCGACTACGGCGTGGACGACAAGTTCATGAAGGAGCTGGGCGACGGCCTCGTCCCCGGCTCGGCCGCCGTCGTCGCGCTCGTCCGCAAGCTCCCGCCGGACCGCGTGCTGGAGAACCTCCGCGAGCAGGGCACGATCATCCGCACCTCGCTCGACAACGAGGCCGAGGAGCGCCTGGCGGGCGCGCTCGCCTCCGCCGGCCGCTGACCGCGCGGTTCGCGGCCGTGGACGCCGACGCGCCGGTCCAGCTCATCGTCTACCGCTTCCCACCGGAGGCGACGGACGAGGGTGCGGCGACCGGCGCGATCGAGCGCCGGCGCCCGAGGTCTGCGAGGAGGCGCGCGAAGAAGCCATAGCCTCCCGGGCGCATGCTCGGCGAGGCGGTCCTGTGGGGTGCGGTGGCGGCGTCGTCGCTCGTGGTCGGCGCGCTGCTGGGGCTCGCGCGCGTGTGGCCGGAGCGGGCGGTCGGGCTCGTGCTCGCGTTCGGCGCGGGCGCGCTGATCAGCGCGGTGAGCTTCGACCTCGCGCAGGAGGGCGCCGAGGCGGGCGACCCGGGCTACCTCGGGCTCGGCCTGGCCGCCGGCGCGCTGACGTACTTCACGCTCGACCGGGTGGTGGAGCGGCGGTTCGGCGGCGACGGCGGGAGCGCCGGCCCGGCGCTCGCGCTCGGCGCGTTCCTCGACGGCATCCCCGAGCAGGCCGTGCTGGGCATCGGCATCGCCGCCGGGCAGGGCGTCAGCGTCGGGCTGCTCGTCGCGATCTTCGTCTCCAACCTGCCCGAGGCGATCGGCTCGGCGAGCGCGATGCGCAAGGCGGGCGCGACGCCCGGCCGCGTGCGCGCGCTGTGGCTCGCGGTCGCGGTGGTGTGCACGGTCGCGACCGTCGCGGGCTACGCGCTCGCGGACGTCTCGTCGGGCAACCTCGTCGCGCTGATCGACGGGTTCGCGGCGGGCGCGCTGCTCGTCATGCTCGTGGACTCGATGGTCCCAGAGGCTCGGCGCCAGGGCGGCCTCGCGGCCGGCCTGGTGACGGTGCTCGGGTTCGCGCTCGCGGCGGCGCTGTCGGGGATCGCCTGAGCGCGTCGGCGACGGTCGGCTCCACCCGCATCCGCGCGGGCAGCCCGGCCCGCTCGAGCATCGCCGCCGCGGCCGGACGGGCGTTGGCGAGCCGCAGCTCGGTCTCGCGCCGGGCCAGCGCGCCGTGCAGCTCGGCCAGCGTGTCGAGCGTCTCGACGTCCAGGTCGCCGCAGCTGCCGAGGTCGAGCACGACGAGCGCGGGCCGGCGCTCCTCCACCTGCGCGACGATCCGGTCGCGGACGGACACGACGTTGGCGTACAGCAGCGGCGCCTCGCTGCGCACGACGAGCGCGTCGCCCTCGACGTGGCCCGAGAGCGTCGGGCGCGCGAGGCGCTTGATGACGTAGACGAGCGACAGCCCGGCGGCGAGCACGAGCCCTTCGAGCACGCCGAGGAGCAGCACGCCGGCCAGCGCGCAGCCAGCGAACGCCGCGGCGCTGCGGCGCAGGTACGCGATGCGGCGCAGGCCGCGCACGTCGAGGAACGTCGTGATCGCGACGATGACGATCGCCGCCAGCGCGGCCTGCGGCAGGTCGGTGAAGAGCGGCGACAGGAACGCGCCCGTGAGCAGCACGAGCGCGGCGGCGACGATCGACGCCAGCTGCGACCTGCCGCCCGCGCGATCGGCGGCCGCGGTCTGGCTCGCCCCGCCGGACTGCACGAACCCGGACGACAGGCCGGCGAGCAGGTTCGACGCGCCCAGCCCGACCAGGTCCCGGTTGGGGTCGGTGTCGTAGCCGTCGCGGGCGGCCAGGCCGCGCGCCACGCCGACGCCCTCGGTCGTGAGCAGCATGATCCCGAGCGCGGGCGCGACGAGGCTCGCGACGTCCGAGCCGTCGAAGGACGGCACCGCGAGGTCGGGGCGTCCGGGATCTCCCCCACGACCGCGACGCCGTGCGACGACAGGTCGAGCGCGGCGGAGACGCCGATCGCGAGCGCCAGCACGAGGAGCGTCACCGGGAACGCGGGCGCCAGCGCGCGGCCGGCGACCAGCAGCGCGACGCTCCCCGCACCGACCGCCATCGTCGCCCAGTGCACGTCGTCGAGCGCCCGCGCGAGGTCGGCGAGCTGCGCGAGCACGTCGCCGTCGCCGGGCTCGACGCCGAGCAGGCTCGGCGCCTGCGCGACCGCGATCGTGATGCCGAGCCCGAAGAGGAACCCGATCATCACCGGGCTGGAGACGAGGTCGGAGATCGCGCCGAGCCGCAGCCACCCGGCGAGCACGAGCACGACGGCGGTGACGAGCGCGAGCGCGGCCGACAGCTCCGCGAACCGCTGCGCGTCGCCGCTCGCCAGCGTGCCGACGGCCGCGGCGGACACGGCCGACGTCGCGGTCGTCGCGCTGACGACGAGCGAGCGCGAGGTGCCGATGAGCGCGTACGCGAGCATCGCGCCCGGCGCCGCCATGAGCCCCGCCTCCGGCGGCAGCCCGGCGATCTGCGCGTACGCGACGGCCTGCGGCGTGACGACGCTCCAGACGACCAGGCCGGCCAGCACGTCGGGCCCCAACCAGGCGCGCTGGTAGCCGCGGAGCCAGGCGGGGAGGACGCGCACGCCGCCACGATCCCCACGCGCCCGCCCCGCCGCAATCACCCTCGCGGGTGATCGGCGGTCGTCCGGTCCTGCGGGATCGTCGCCCGGTCGGAATCATCTGAGAGGAGCAGTTGATGGCTACGTACGACCGTCCGCCGACGGTTCCCCCCACGCCCCCGGAGGACGTCTCGGGGTGGGCCATCGGAGGCATCACCTTCGCGACCTGCATCCTCGGGATGCTCGGCGTGTTCCAGATCGTCGCCGGGCTCACCGCGATCTTCGACGACGAGTTCTTCGTCGTCACGGCGAACTACACGTTCGACCTCGACACGTCCGCGTGGGGCTGGGTGCACCTCGTCATCGGCATCGCGATGCTGGCGACCGCCGTCGGGCTCTTCTCGGGCTCGAGCTGGGCGGGCGTCGCGGCGGTGTGCTTCGCGACGCTGAGCGCGGTCGTGAACTTCTTCTTCATCCCGTACTACCCCTTCTGGTCGATCCTCGTGATCGCGCTGGACGTCTGGGTCATCTGGGCGATCACGCGCCCCGGGGCCCTGAAGGCCTGACCACCACGCAAGCCCGCCGCGGCGGACGAGCCGACGTGCTGCCCCAGCTCATCGCCGCGGCGGTGGTCGGAGCCCTCTCGCCCGCCGCGGCGCTCGCGGCGATCATGCTGCTCGGCTCGAACCGGCCGGTGGCGAACACGCTCGCGTGCCTCACCGGGTGGATCGTCGTGCTGGTGCTGATCGCGGCGCTCCTCCTCGCGATCCTCGGCGACAACGCCAGCACGTCGGGGACGTCGGCCAAGTCGGCGGTCGGGCTGGTCGTCGGCCTGCTGCTCCTCGGCGTCGCGCTGCGCACGTTCGTGTTCGCCGGAGCCCAGCACCCGGTCCTGCGGGAGCCTGGCTGGATGCGGCGGGTCGAGCACCTCAGCCCCGCCGGCGCGTTCGCTTTCGGGATGGTCCTCATCGCGGTCTCGCCGGCCGACGTCGCGGCGTACTTCAGCGCCGTGCAGGCGCTGCTCGGGTGGGAGGCCGCCGACGGCTCGCGCATCCTCGTGCTCGTCCTGCTCATCGCGGGGATCAGCAGCTGCATCGTGCTCCCGCTGCTCGTCTACCTGGCGCTCCCGCGCCGCGCGGACGCGGTCCTGGCCGCGGGCAAGGCGTGGATCGTCGCCCACCAGCGCGCGGTCAACGGCGGCTCGGCGGGCCTGTTCGGGCTGCTGCTGATCGGCAACGCGATCGCGTCGCTGCCGGGCTGACGGTTCACCCCGACCGGGTGACGGGGCATCACCCGAAGCGGACCTAGCGTCGCGGCAATGGCGAGACCGTTCGAAGGCACCATCGACCTCGACATCCGCGACTCGGTTCCTGACTGGACGCCGTACGTCGCCGAGAAGGCGCCCGAAGGCGCGCCGAACGTCCTGATCATCCTCTACGACGACACGGGCCTGGCCGCGTGGGAGCCGTTCGGCGGGCGCATCGAGATGCCGACGCTCAAGCGGCTCTCCGACAACGGCCTGCGGTACACGCAGTGGCACACGACGGCGCTGTGCGGACCCACACGCTCGTGCATCCTCACCGGCCGCAACCACCACCAGAACGGCTTCGCGACGATCGCCGAGAGCGCGACCGGCTTCCCCGGCAACAACACCCACATCCCGATGGAGAACGCGTTCTGCGCACAGGTGCTGCGGGACGCGGGCTGGAGCACGTTCTGGGTCGGCAAGAACCACAACGTGCCGGTCGACGAGTTCGACCAGGGCTCGACCAAGCGCAACTGGCCGCTCGCGCGCGGGTTCGACCGCTTCTACGGCTTCATCGGCGGCGAGACGAACCAGTGGTATCCCGACCTGGCCGAGGACAACCACTACATCGACCAGCCGTACCAGCCCGAGGCGGGCTACCACCTCTCCAAGGACCTGGCCGACAGGGCGATCGGGATGATCCGGGACAGCAAGCAGTCCCAACCTGACAAGCCCTGGTACATGTTCTACTGCCCCGGCGCGAACCACGCCCCGCACCACGCGCCGCCGGAGTGGATCGAGAAGTACCGCGGGAAGTTCGACGACGGCTACGAGGCGTACCGCGAGTGGGTGCTGGAGCGGATGATCGCGCAGGGCGTCCTGCCGGCCGGGACGGACCTGACCGAGCTCAACCCGATGACCGAGGGGACGACGTCGCCGAACGACGCCGTCCGCCCGTGGGAGACGCTGTCGGACGAGGAGAAGCGCCTGTTCTCGCGGATGGCCGAGGTCTACGCGGGGTTCTCCGAGTACACCGACCACGAGGTCGGGCGGGTGATCGACCACCTCGAGGAGACCGGCCAGCTCGACAACACGCTGATCTTCTACGCCGCGGACAACGGCGCGTCGGGCGAGGGCTCGCCGAACGGCTCGGTCAACGAGAACCGGTTCTTCAACAGCTGGCCGGACACCGCCGAGGAGAACCTCGCGATGCTCGACAAGCTGGGCTCGGCGGACACGTACAACCACTACCCGACCGGGTGGGCGGTGGCCTTCTCGACGCCGTTCCGGATGTTCAAGCGCTACTCGTACCAGGGCGGCGTGTGCGACCCGCTGGTGGTCCACTGGCCGAAGGGCATCCGCGCGCGCGGCGAGGTCCGCCACCAGTACCACCACGCGATCGACCTCGTGCCGACGATCCTCGAGGCCTGCGGCGTGCAGATGCCTGACACGGTGCTCGGCTACGAGCAGACGCCGCTGCCGGGCGCGTCGATGCTCTACTCGTTCGACGCGCCGGACGCGCCGACCGCGCGGGTGACGCAGTACTACGAGATGCTCGGGACGCGGGCGCTGTGGCACGAGGGATGGAAGGTCGTGGCCGAGCACGGGCCGATGCCGTCGAACATCGGCAACTTCGACCAGGACCGCTGGCAGCTCTTCCACACCGACGCCGACCGCGCGGAGGCGCACGACCTGGCGGCCGAGCACCCCGAGAAGGTCAAGGAGCTCGTCGACCTGTGGTTCGCGGAGGCCGGCAAGTACGACGTGCTGCCGCTGTGCGACCTCGGCATCCTCGACTACCTCAAGTACGAGTTCCAGGCGCCCGTGCCGCCGTCCGGGACGTACACGTACTTCCCGGGCACGGTCCCGGTGCCCGAGCGCAGCGCGGCGTCGACGCACGGGCGCTCGTTCAAGATCCTCGCCGACATCACGGTGGAGATGGGCGCGAAGGGCGTGATCGCCGCGCAGGGCTCGCGGTTCGGCGGCTACGCGCTGTTCGTCGAGGACGGCACGCTCCACTACGTCAACAACTTCATCGGCATCCCGCCCGAGCAGCACGTGAGCGCCGACGGCATCACGCCGGGGCGGCACGTGCTCGGGGTCGAGTTCGTCAAGGAGCGGACCGGCGACCGCGGCGAGTCGCACGGGACGATGCGGCTGTGGATCGACGAGGAGGTCGTCGCGGAGACCGCGATGCGGACCCAGAGCGGCCACTACTCGCTGTGCGGCGAGGGCCTGTGCATCGGGCGCGACGGCGGCGACGCCGTCTCGCAGCGGTACCGGGCGCAGACCGAGTTCGCCGGCGGGACGATCCACGAGGTCGTCTTCGACGTCGCCGACGACGCGTACATCGACCGCGAGCGGCACCTCGCCGCCGCCATGGCCCGCGACTGATGTCGACCTCGCCTCCGCCGCCCGGCGACCCGCCCGCGTCGGCCCCGCCGCCGCCGTCGAAGCACCGCCCGCGCGGGCTGGTCGCCCTGTGCGCGGTGCTCGCCGTCGCGGCCGTGGGCTGCTTCGTGTGGGCGCTGACGGCGAGCGCGGACGACGACGGCGACGGGGGGACGACGACGGTGGTGCAGACCGTGGAGAGCGCGCCGCCCGCAGCCGCGTCCACGGACGACGACGGCTCGACCGACGCGGCCATCGATGCGCTGCAGCAGGAGGTCGACACGCTCCAGCGGCAGCTCGACGAGGCGGTCGACGCACTCGGGCAGCAGGGCGAGGACGCCAAGGCCGAGGCGCAGGACAAGCTCGACGACCTGCGCTCGGACCTGGAGGGCCTCGCGTCCGACGTGCGCGAGCAGGTCGAGCCGGGCACGGCGACGACGCCGGACGGTGGCTGAGCGGCGGCGGCTCGGCGTGGTGGCGGGGACGGTGCTGGCGGGGCTCGCGGCCCTTCCCGGCGCCGCTCCCGCCGATGTGCTGTTCGACGAGAGCTTCCGCGGGCCGACGGCGAGCGAGCCCTTCGCGGTCCGCGGCTCGACCGGGTGGCGCCCCTGCCTGACGGCGTCGGTGGCGACCACCCAGGCGCCCATCCCCGGCTGCGCGGCCGGGAGCCCTTCGGTCGATCCCGGCGGCGACGCGCCCGGCACGGGCGCGCTGCGGCTCACCGACAACGGGACGCACCGCGCGGGATCGGTCATCCATACCGAGCCGCTGCCGCTCACCGCAGGCGTCCGGCTGACGTTCGACGCGTTCGCCTACCGCGGGCAGCGCGTGCCCGGGTTCGGCGCCGCCGACGGCATCGCGATCTTCCTCGCCGACGGGACCGAGGAGCACGCGCCCGGCGCGTTCGGGGGCAGCCTCGGCTACGCGCAGTCCAACGACGACTTCGACTCACCGGCGTCGGCGCCGGCCACGATCCCCGGCGTGCCCGGCGGCTACGTCGGGTTGGGCATCGACGAGTTCGGCAACTTCGCCAACGACCGCGAGGCGCGCGGGGCGGGGTGCGCCACGCGGGCCGACCGCAACCTGCACGCGCAGTCGCTGGCGGTGCGGGGTCCGGGGACGCCGGGCAGCGACTGGCTCGAGGGCTACTGCCTGCTGACGCCCGCGCTGTCGGTCGGCGCGCTCGACGCCCCGGACGCCGTGGACCGCGACGCGCCGGGCGTCGGGAACCGGTTCGCGCTCGAGGTCGACCCGCCGCGCCGGCCCGGCGCGCGCATCCGGCTGGCGGTCGACCTGGACCGCGACGGGACGGTCGACGGCCGGCTGGACGAGCCGCTGCCGCCCGACCCGCCGGAGACGTTCGTGTTCGGGCTCGCGTCGTCGACCGGCGACGGGACGAACATCCACGAGCTGCAGAACCTCCGCATCGAGAGCGTGCTGCCGCTGCCGCGCTGGACCCTCGCCAAGGCCCACGAGGGGGAGCTGGCGGCGGGCGCGCGCGGGACGTTCGTCCTCCGGGCCGGGGTGGCCACCGGCGGCGGGCCGGCGACGCTCCCGGTGCTGCTCGAGGACGCGCTGCCGCCGGGCGTGCGGGTGGCCGGCGAGCCGCGCGGCACGGGCTGGGCATGCGACGAGACGGTCGTCGGAACGCGCGCGGTGCGGTGCACGTACGCGATCGACGCGCCGGTGCCGGCGGGGACGGCGCTGCCGCCGGTGCAGATCCCGGTCGACGTCGCCCCGGACGCGCGTGGGGAGCTGGTGAACGTGGCGACGCTCGCCGGGGACGAGCTGCCCGAGCCGCTGCGGGCGGAGGACCCGTTCACCGTCTCGCGCGAGGCCGACCTGCGCGTGCGCAAGGTGACGCGTGACGGGACGAGCCACGCGATCGTGGTGTCGAACCGCGGGCCGGCGGACGCGGACGCCGTGACGCTCGTCGACGAGCCCGGGCCCGGGCTGTGGCTCGTGCGGGCGGAGCCGAGCGCGGGGCGGTGCACGGTCGCGCCGCGCCGGATGACGTGCACGCTCGGGACCCTGCGCGCGGGCGCGGCGGCGCAGGTCGTCGTGACCGCCGAGCCGGTGGCGGGCGCGCAGGAGCTGGCGAACACCGCGCGCGCGGAGAGCGAGACGCCGGACCCGCACCCGGCGGACAACGCGGACACCACGACGACGCCCGTGCCGGCCGTGACGGCCCCCTCGACGGAGCCCTCCCCGTCCGCGGCCGCGCGCATCGTGCTGACGAAGGCCGCGACGCCGACGGCGGTGCGCGTCGGGCGGGTGGTCGAGTACGTCGTCCGGGCGGAGAACCGCGGCGGCGCGGCAGCGCGGCGGGTGCTCCTCGTCGATGCGGCCTCGCTCCCCGCGCGCGTGCTGTCCGCGCGCCCGTCGGCGGGGACGTGCACGGTCCGCGACCGCCTGGTGCTGTGCCGTGTCGGCGACCTCGCGCCGGGCACCGCGGTCGAGGTCCGCGTGCGCGCGCGGGTGCTGCGGGCGGGGACGTCCGCGAACGTCGCGGCGGCGGTCGCGGAGGGTGCGCTCCCCGCGACGGCGCGCGCCAGGGTCCGCGTGCGCGGCGGGGCCGCCCTCCAGCTGCGGAAGTCCAGCGCGCGCCGCGTCTACGAGCTCGGCGAGGTCGTGCGCTTCCGCCTGCGGCTGCGCCACGCCGGCGACACCGCCGCCGAGGCCGTCCGGGTCTGCGACACGCTCCCCACTGAGCTGCGCCTCGTCCGCGCACCGGGCGCCGCGCGCAGCGGCCCGCGCCGCGTCTGCTGGGCGCTCCCCGGCCTCGGTCCGGGCGCCGAGCGCACGTTCACGCTCGACGCCCGCACCACGGCCGCGACGCCGCGCGCCCGCAACCGCGCCACGGCCGAGGCGGCCAACACCGGCCGGGTCTTCGCCGCCCGCGCGGTCGCAGTCGTCGATCCCTGCCCGCCGGCGGCGGCCGCCGCCGCGCCCCCGCCCCGCGCCCGCGCCGCCTGCTGACGCCGTCAGGGGACCGCGCCGACGTCCCGGCGGTCCCCCGCGACGCGGTTGACCCGGACGGGCGTGCCCGACGGGACCTCGCCGCGCAGCCGCTGCGGCAGCTCGGCGTCGCGGTCGGGCTCGCCGCGGCCCTCCACCACGACCACGAGCGTGTCGCCCTCGAACCGGACGCCCGCGACTCGCTCGCCGCCGTCGTGGGCCCAGGCGCGCGCCACGTCCGTCGCGCGCTGCGTCCACAGCGTCTGCTGCACCGTCCGCGCCGTCACCGCCGCGAGCGCCGCGACGACGATGACGCCGGTCACCGCGAGCACCGCGACGACGCGCCCGCGGCGCAGGTGCGGCACCGCCTCGCGCGTGCGGATCGCGCGCAGGCCGGCGAACACGGCGACGCCGACGACGACGATCGCCAGCACGTTCGTCGCGAACAGGAGGAACGCGCCGAGCGCGCCGTCCCAGTCGTCCTCGACCGCGGTGACGCCGACCACGGCCAGCGGCGGGACGAGCGAGATCGCGATGGCGACGCCGGGCAGGATGTCGCCGATGTCGCGCCGCGCGACGGCGAACGCGCCCGCGGCCCCCGTCGCGGTGGCGGCGAGCAGGTCGACGAGCGTCGGCGCGACCCGGCCGGTGATCTGGCTGTTGTCCCGCGGCTCGACCAGCACCGGCAGGAGCCACGCGAGCCCGGCCGCGAGCAGGACGACGACCACGATCGCGGCCGCCAGCACGCCCGCGGAGCGCAGCAGCGGCTGGGCCTCGGCCTCGGCGATCGCCACGGCGACGCCCTGGATCGGGGTCGCGAGCGGGGCGATGATCATCGCCCCGATCACCGTCGCGGTGGAGTCCCCGACGATCCCCGCCGTCGCGATCGTCGTCGCGAGCACCAGCAGGAGCCAGAAGCGCCCCCGCTTGAGCGCGACGTCGCCGGTGTGGAGGTAGACGGCGTCGCAGATCTCGTCGTGGGAGCGCAGGTCGCCGGCGAGCAGGTCACGCATGCGCGGGACCGTGCCCGCGCGCCGGGTGGTCGCGCCTCACCCCGCCGAGTGAGGGGCGCTCACCCTCGCCGCGGGCACCATCCGCCTGGCACACGAACGACGGGGAGCGTTGGCATGCCGCAGCCGCAGTGGAACGGGAAGGTCGCGACCGACATCCGCGACGCGCAGCCGGACTGGACGCCGTTCCTGCAGCCGCGCGCGCCCGCGGGGGCGCCGAACGTCCTGATGATCGTCTGGGACGACGTCGGGTACGGGGCGATGGACGTGTTCGGCGGGCCGATCGAGACGCCGGCGATGCGGCGGATCGCCGACAGCGGGCTGCGCTACTCGAACTTCCACACGACGGCGCTGTGCTCGCCGACGCGCTCGAGCCTGCTCAACGGCCGCAACGCGACCTCGAACAACATGGCGTGCATCACCGAGGCGTCGGCCGGCTTCCCCGGCTTCTCGGCGCGCATCCCGTTCGAGAACGGCACGATCGCCGAGGTCCTCAACGAGCGCGGCTGGAACACGTATGCGGTCGGCAAGTGGCATCTGACGCCGGGCGACGAGATCGACCTCTCGGCGTGGAAGGGCCGCTGGCCGCTCGGCCGCGGGTTCGAGCGGTTCTACGGGTTCCTCGGCGGCGAGACGAACCAGTGGTATCCGGACCTCGTCTACGACAACCACCCGATCGACCAGCCCGCCCAGCCGGAGGACGGCTACCACCTGTCCGCCGACCTGGCCGACCGCGCGATCGAGTTCGTCCGCGACGCGAAGGCCGTCGCCCCCGACAAGCCGTGGTTCATGTACTTCTGCCCGGGCGCCGGGCACGCGCCGCACCACGTCTTCCGCGAGTGGTCGGACCGGTACGAGGGGAGGTTCGACGAGGGATACGAGGCGATCCGCCCGGCGATCCTCGCCCGGCAGAAGGAGCTCGGGCTGCTGCCAGGCGACACCGAGCTGTCGCCGATCAACCCGCACGGCGAGCCGGACGCGACCGGGCCGGACGGGCAGCCGTGGCCCCAGCTCGACCACGTGCGGCCGTGGGACTCGCTGAACGACGACGAGCGGCGCCTGTTCGCGCGGATGGCCGAGGTCTACGCCGGGTTCCTCTCGTACACCGACGCGCAGATCGGCCGCCTGATCGACGACCTCGAGGCGTCCGGCCAGCTGGAGAACACGATCGTCGTCGTGGTGTCCGACAACGGCGCGAGCGGCGAGGGCGGGCCGAACGGCTCGTTCAACGAGAACAAGTTCTTCAACAACGTCCCGGACAGCGTCGAGGCGAACCTGGAGCGCCTGGACGAGCTCGGCGGCCCGCGCTCGTACAACCACTACTGCACGGGCTGGGCGTGGGCGTTCGACACGCCGTTCCCGTACTGGAAGCGGTTCGCCGGCTACGAGGGCGGCGTCGCCGACCCGCTCATCGTGTCGTGGCCCAAGGGCATCGCGGCGCGCGGCGAGGTGCGCGACCAGTACGTCCATGCGGTCGACGTCGTGCCGACGCTCTACGACCTGCTCGACATCGAGCCGCCCGACGTGCTGAAGGGCTTCACGCAGAGCCCGATCGAGGGCGAGAGCTTCGCCGCGTCGATCACCGACACGGCGGCGCCCGGGCGCGCGTCGCAGTTCTACTCGATGCTCGGGATGCGGGCGCTCTACCACGAGGGCTGGCTGGCGACGACGCTCCACCCGCCGCTGTCGGGGTGGAGCGACTTCGAGCGCGACCGGTGGGAGCTGTACGACCTGCGCACCGACCGCACGCAGCTGCGCGACCTCGCCGCGCAGGAGCCCGAGCGGCTGGAGGCGATGAAGGGCCTGTGGTTCTACAACGCGGGCGTCTACCACGGCCTGCCGCTCGACGACCGCAGCGCGCGCGAGATCCTCACCTCGCCGCGGCCGCAGCCGAGCGAGCCGCGCGACCGGTACGTCTACTACCCGGGCACGGCGGAGATCCCTGAGAGCGTCGCGGTCAACGTCCGGCGCCGCTCGTACACGATCGCCGCGGGCGTCCGGATCGACACGCCGGAGGCCGCGGGCGTGCTGTTCGCCCACGGCGGCACCGCCGGCGGCCACGCGCTCTACGTCCGGGAGGGCTGCCTGCACTACGTCTACAACTGGCTCGGCGAGCGGCTGCAGACCGTGAGCGCGCCGGATCCGCTCGCGGTCGGCGCCCACGTGCTGACGGCGGAGTTCACGAAGACGGGCGACGACCCCGACACGCAGAGCGCCGTGGGGACGCTGCGGCTCTACGTCGACACCGAGGAGGTCGCGTCGGAGGAGATCGTCACGCAGCCGGGCACCTTCTCGCTGACGGGCGACGGCCTGTGCATCGGGCGCGACAGCGGCTCCCCGGTCGACCCCGCCTACCGCGCGCCGTTCGCGTTCGCAGGCGGGGCGATCGAGCGCGTCGTGATCGACGTCAGCGGCGGGCACTACGTCGACCACGAGAAGGAGGTCCTGGCCTACCTCGCACGCGACTAGCCCGCGCGGACCACGCAGCGGAAGCCGATGTGGGTCGTGGAGGTGTCGACCGCCTCGCCCTGGCGGGCGGCGGGGCGGTAGCGCAGGCAGTAGTTCGGCGCGCACAGGTGCGAGCCGCCCTTGATGACCCGGCGGGGGATCGCGCCGGGCGCCGGGGGCGGCGCGCAGCACGGCTTGGGAGCCGGGTCGGCGTGGCGGCGGCGGAAGAGGTCGGCCGTCCACTCCCACACGTTGCCGGTCATGTCGTAGAGGCCGAACCCGTTGGGCGGGAACGCGCCGGCCGGCGACGTGCCCTCGTAGCCGTTCGCGCGCCGGTTGTCCCAGGGGAACTCGCCCTGCCAGTGGTTGGCCATCAGCCGGCCGCCGGGGCGCTCGTCGTCACCCCACGCGAACAGCGCACCGTCGAGCCCGCCGCGGGCCGCGCGCTCCCACTCGGCCTCGGTCGGCAGCGCCTTGCCGGCCCAGGTCGCGTACGCCGCCGCGTCCTCCCACGCCACCTGGGTGACCGGGTGGCGGTCGAGGCCGGCGACCGAGGAGCCCGGTCCGCGCGGCGTGCGCCACGTCGCGCCCGGGACGTACCGCCACCACGCGCGCACGTCGTCCAGGGACACCCTCCCGGGAGGCTTGACGAACACCAGCGACCCGGGGACCAGCAGGGCCGGATCGACGTCCGGGTACACCGACCGGTCGAGCGGGCGCTCGGCCACCGTGACGTAGCCCGTCTCCGCCACGAAGCGGCGGAACTGCCGGACGGTCACGGGGTGGCGGTCGATCCAGAACCCCTCCACCTCGACCTCGTGCACCGGCCGTTCCTCGGGGTAGAAGCGGTCGCTGCCCATCGCGAACCGCCCCGCGGGGATCCATGCCATGTCCTTCACCGGCCCGCCTCCTCCTCCGCGTGGGTGGATCGCGCCGCCGCAGGCGCGTCGTCGTCGCCGGCGACCGCCTCCACCGCGTCCTCGACGCTCGTGAAGCGGCGCGTGATGCGGGGGTCGGCCGCGGCGCGGCGCACGAGGTCGCGCACCTCGCCCACCTGCCGCGCCACGACGAGCCGCACGCCGCGGCGCTCGAGGTCGTCGGCCAGCTCGGTCAGGACCCCCGCGGCGGTCACGTCCACGAACGGCATCGTCTCGGCGTCGAGCACGATCGCGTGCACGTCCTCCCGCGCCGCGGCCCGTCGGATCCGCGCGCGGACCGCGTCGGCGTTGGCGAAGAAGAGCCCGCCGTCGACCCGCAGCACGACCACGCCCGGCACCTCGACGTTCTCCGGGTGGCGCGCGACGTCGCCCCACTGGCCGCTCGCGCCCGGCACGCGCCCGAGCTCCGCCACGTGCGGCCGCGACGCGCGGTAGAGGAGGAGCAGCAGCGACACGCCGATGCCGATGAAGAGCCCGGGCAGCGTGTCGAAGACGAGCACGCCGAGCATCGCCGCGACGGCCGCCACGAAGTCCGGCCGCGCCGCCACGCGCCCCGGCCCGGCCGCCGCGCGGAAGAGGCGCCGCAGCGCGTCCACGTCGACCAGCTCGACCACCGCCGCGATCACGATCGCCGCCAGCGTCGCCTCGGGCAGCTGCTCGAACAGCCCGGTCAGCAGCACCAGCGTCGCCACGGTCAGCGCCGCGACGACGAGCCCCGACACCTGCGTCTTCGCGCCCGCCCCGCCGTTCACCGCCGTCTTGGACAGCGACCCGTTCACCACCATCCCGCTGGCGAGCCCGGCGCCCACGTTCGCCGCGCCGAGGCCGACGAGCTCGCGGTTCGCGCTCACGTCGTAGTGCGCCTTCGCCGCGTACGTCTTCGCCGCGCCCAGGCCTTCCGCGAACCCGACGAGCATCACCGCGATCCCGCCCGCCGCCAGCGCGCCGTAGTCCGCCGCGTCGGCGTCCGGCAGCCCGACCGACGGGAGCCCGGACGCGATCGAGCCGACGATGTCGACGCCGTGCTCGTCGAGCGACAGGGCCGCGACCGCGCCGACCCCGAGCGCCACCGCCACGAGCGAGGCCGGCACCACCGGCGCGTACCGCTTGAGCAGCAGCACGACCGCGAGCGAGCCGGCGCCGACCCACAGCGTCGCGGCGTCGATCGCGTCGAGCTCGCCGACCAGGTCCCACGCCTTCTCGAAGAAGCTCCCGTCGCCGCCGTCCACCCCGAGCAGCTTCGGCACCTGGCCGATGATGATCGTGAGCGCCAGGCCGATGATGAAGCCCTTCAGCACCGGCTCTGAGATGAACGCGGCGAGGAACCCGAGCCGCGCCAGCCCCGCCAGCAGCGCGGCCGCGCCGGCGCACAGCGCGAGCACCGCCGTGAGCGCGGTGAAGTCGCCCCGTGTCGCGACGTCCGCGACGGTCGCCGCCGACAGCGCCGCGGTCGCCGACATCGGGCCGACGACGAGGTGGCGCGACGATCCGAACGCCGCGTAGAGCAGCAGCGCGGCCGGCGCCGCGTAGAGGCCGACGACCGGCGAGACGCCGGCGATCGACGCGTACGCGAGCGATTCGGGGACGAGCACCGCCCACACGGTCAGGCCGGCCACGACGTCGGAGCGCAGCCAGCCGCGCCGGTAGCCGCGCAGCGAGGGGAAGAGCAGGCCGCCGGGCACGCCGCTCATGCCGTCAGGGCCGCGATCCCGTCCCCCACGAGCTTCGCGCCGATGACCAGCACGAGCACCGCCATGATCGCCGCGTTGTTCGCGGCCATCCACCCCTTCAGGTCGGTGAGCACGTGGGTCGCGCGGTCGCCCATCGCGAAGAAGATCGCGACCGGCAGCCCCGGCCCGAGCGTCCCGAGCAGGACGAACACGCCGAGCGCGACCGCCGCGTCGCCGCCGGTCGCGCCGGTCTGCGCGATCGCCGCCGCGGCGCCGACGGTCAGCAGGAGGTTCTTCGGGTTCACGCCCGACAGCACGGCGCCCATCCCGGTCGCCTTGGCCGGCGTGAAGCGGTCGATCGTCGCCATCCACTTCGGCAGCTCCGCCTCCTCCCCGGCCTGCGGCCGGCCGCGCCACTGCCGCACCGCGATCAGCAGGAGCAGCACCCCGAGGACGATCTTCAGCCAGCTCGCCCACGTCGCCGGCCCGCCGTCGTCGTGCGCGTCGGCGCCGGTCGACGCGAGCAGGACGATCGTCCCCACCACCGTCAGCCCGGCGAGCCAGCCGACGAGGAACGCGGGCCCGTTCGTGCGGGCGCGCGGCGTTCCGAGCATCAGCACCACGGCGATGATCGGCACCGGGCTGAGCGCGACGCCGACGCCCAGCGACAGGACCTGCCCGATGGCCTCTCCCATGCGCAGCACGGTGTCCGGCGCGCGGGTGAGCGGGCATCACCTCGCGGGGTGAGGGACCGGTGACGGCGCGTCGCCGCGCGCCCGGCGCACCGCGTCGCGCACCGTGCCGTGCACGTGGTCCTCCCCCAGCGTGGCGAGCACGCCGCCGCGCGCGAGCTTGTCGAGCAGCCCCGCCTTGGCACGTGCCACCCGGACGTCCACGCCGGCGCCGCGGAGCGCCTGCACCAGCCGGTCGAGCGCGTCGAGCCCGGCCGTGTCGACGTGGGCGATCGCCTCCGCGTCCAGCACGAGCGCCCGCGGCTGCCCGGGCGCCGCCGCGAGCGCCTCGTGGACGCGGCCGCGGACGTAGCCGGCGTTGGCGAAGAAGAGCCGGTCGTCGAGCCGGTAGACGACGACGCCCGGCGTGACCGTCGCGTGCGGGTGCACGGCGACGTCCACGTACCGGCCCTGCCGCTCCGACCACCCGAGCACCGCGTCGTGCGGCCGCGCGCTGCGCCGGACGACGTCGAAGATCGCCAGCGCGACCGCGACGAGCACCGCCTCCAGCACGCCGACGACGATCACGCCGACCGCGGTGGTGAGCGCGAGCGCGGCCTCGACCCGGTCGGCCGTCCACAGCGCGCGCCACGCCGCCGGGTCGACCAGGCCGGCGGCCGCGACGACGATCGCGGCGCCGAGCACCGCGCTGGGGAGCTCGGCGATCGGGCCGGTGAGGACGAGCAGCACGACGAGCACCGCGACCGCCGCGACGAGCGCCGCGATCTGGCTCCGCCCGCCCATCGCGTCGTTGACCGCGGTCCGCGAGCCGCTCGCGCCGATCGGCATCCCCTGCGACAGGCCGGCCGCGGCGTTCGCCGCGCCCATCCCGAGCAGCTCCTGCCCGACGTCGACGTGCTCGGAGCGCGCGCCCGCGTACGAGCGCGCGGTGAGCACCTCGTCCGCGAACGCCACGAGGAAGATCCCGGCCGCGGCGGGCAGCAGCGCGAGGGCGTCGCCGGTGGAGACGTCGGGCAGGCCGAGCGCGGGGAGCCCGGCCTCGATGTCGCCGACCACGCGGACGCCGTGGGAGGCGAGGTCGAGCAGGTCGGAGAGCACGATGCCGGCGACGACGGCGACGAGCGCGGCCGGGATCGCGGGGCCGACGCGGCGGAGGACGAGGAGCAGCGCCACGGTCCCGGCGCCGAGCGCGAGCGTCGCCGCGTGCACGTCGCCGAGCTCCCGCGCGATCTCCTCCAGCTGGGGGATCGCGTTCGTCGCGTCGACGTCCAGCCCGAGGAGCTTGGGCAGCTGCGAGACGACGATGACGAGCGCGACCCCGTGGATGTAGCCCACGAGCACGGGGCGCGAGAAGTAGTCCGCGATCCACCCGATCCGCACGACGCGCGCAAGGACGAACAGCGCACCGACCGCGAGCGCGAGCAGCGCCGCGAGCGCGCCGGCCTCGGCGCTTCCCGCCTCCGCCCGCGGCAGCACCGCGGCGGCGACCAGCGCCGCGAGCGTCCCCTCCGGCCCCACGACGAGCGGCCGCGACGACCCCAGCAGCGCGTACCCGACCGCCGGCAGCAGCAGCGCGTACAGGCCGACGACCGGGCTGAGCCCCGCCAGCTCCGCGTACGCCATCCCCGACGGCACCGCCAGCGCCGCCACGGTGAGCCCCGCCGCCACGTCCCCGCGCGCGGCGCCCTTCCCGTATCCGCGCCCCGGCCGCACGTCCCGGCTGAGCGGCACCGCCCGCTCCAGCAGCGGCGCCTCCTCCCGCCCCCGGAACGCCTCCCCGCCCGCGTACGCCTCGCTCGCCGGCACGTCCCGCATGCGCGCCACGGTGCCCGGCGGGCGGGTGAGCGCCCCTCACCCGCGCGGGCGACCGGCTAGCGGATCGGGGGCGGGGTGCCGTGCGCGGAGGCGGGGAGCGCCGGGTCCCAGTCGCAGACCTCGCAGGCGTGGCGGAAGGCGGAGCGGACGAAGGCGAGCGCGGCCGCGTGAGGATCGCCGGTCGCGCGGGCGGCCTCGTGGTCGAGGAGGAACTCGCCGAGCGTGCCGTCCCAGCGGGCGGCGGCCGGCTCGAGCGTGCCCTCGGCGAAGCGGTCGGGCGCCGGGTGCGCGTAGGCGTAGAACGCGGGCTGCGGGTGGCGCGCGTCGCCGGGCCACCAGCCGACCGCGACCTCCTGCGAGTCCATCGCGTTGCGCATGATGAAGTCGTTCGACGGCGGCGCCGCGTGCTCGCCCGAGAAGAGGCTCACGGCGAGGTCGAACGAGCCCCACCACGCGTTGACCGGCGTCGACCGGCCGCGGTACGGCGCGCGGTACGCCGCCAGCACGAGCGCCGCGCGGGTCGCGGCGGCGAAGTACGGCCCGACCTGCGCCGGCTCGTACGTCGCGTGCTCGTCGTCCTCGTCGAGCGGCACCGTCCACGTCACCTCCTGCGGCGTCGGGTCGATCGTCACGTCGCCGGCGACCGCGCGCACCGCCGCGACCAGCTCCCGCGTCACCTCGCCCACCGGGCGGTGCGGCGTGAGCGGGATGCGCGCCGTGACGCCGCGCGCGCTGTGCTCGACGACCGCCTCGTGCGCGTGGAGGTCGAGCGCGACGACGACCGCGCCGGAGCCGTCCGGGGCGGGCAGTGGGTACGTCTCCCACCCGCGCGCGGTCAGGCGCAGCGCGGCGTGCTGGAGCTGCGGCTCGGGCGGCGCGAGCGCGACCGCGAGCTTGCCGAGCACCTGCGTGTGGGCGTGGAGCGTGTCGCACGTCGCGCGCCACGCGTCGTAGGGCGGGAGCGCGGGCCAGCTGGAGGGCATGCCGGCCACGCTACAACGGGCGTCACGCCGCGCCGGCCGGGGTGCGGAGGGGCGCTGCGCCACGTCGCCGGCGGACCGTCAAGCGGGCGCGGCCGGCCGTCGATCACCTCCTCGTGGACCGCCCTGCGCCGATGCCCGACCGCCCGCCGCTGCGGCGCTGGCCGTGGCTGCTCGCGCTCGCGGCGATCGGCGCCGTCCTCGTCGCCAGCGGCGTGTGGTTCGCGGCGCGGGAGGACGACGCGCGCGACGCGCGTGCTGCGGCGCTCGTGCTCGAGAACGAGCTGAGCGCCACGCGCGACTTCGGCACGGTGCTGCAGGGCAAGGTCGCCGAGGAGGACGTGCCGGGGCTGCTCCCGTTCGTCCAGGCCCGCGTCGGCCGCGCGCGCGAGCAGGCGCGCGTGCTGGTCGCGGTGTCCGGCGGCGACGCCGACGTCCGCGCGCTCGCCGACGCGCTGGCCCGGGCCGAGCGGGCCATGCGCGCGTACGCGCGGGACCGGTCGACGCTCGCGGGGATGGCGATCTGGCTCCACCTCGACCGCATCGCGACGCTCGCGCCCACGGTCGTCGCCGCGCAGGAGGACCGCTCCTCCGCCCTGGCGTGGCAGGCGCGCGCCGGCCAGCTCGTCCTCTTCGCCGCCGCGCTCGTCCTCGTGCTCGTCCTGCTGTCGTCGGCTCGGCGCGCGCTGCTCGCCCGCGCCGACGAGCACGCCGCGCACCTGCGCGACCTCGCCCTCCACGACGCCCTGACCGGCCTGCCGAACCGCCGCTCCTTCGAGCAGGACGCCGCGACGACCGCCGGCCCGGCCACCGTCGTCCTCTGCGACCTCGACGGCTTCAAGCGCTACAACGACCGCCACGGCCACGCCGCCGGCGACGCGCTCCTCGTCCGCGCGGGCGAGGCGCTGGCCGAGGCCGTCGGCGCCCGCGGCCGCGTCTACCGGCTCGGCGGCGACGAGCTCTGCGCCCTCGTCGACGCTCCCGACCCCGCGCTCGGCCGGCAGCTCGAGCGGGCGATCGCCGACCGCCTCGGCGCCTCCGGCGTGACCGGGAGCGCCGGCACCGCGCTCGTCCCGGCAGAAGCCGCCGACGTCACGGCCGGGCTGCGTCTGGCGGACGAGCGCATGTACGCGGCGAAGGCGCTCCGTCACGCCGCCGAGCCGCCGGACGGGAGCTTGCGCACCTCGACCAGCTCGAGCCCCAGCGCGGCGATCCGGTCGAGCAGCGCGTGCAGCTCGGCCTGGTCGGTGAGCGGCCCGTAGAGCACGGTCTCGACCCGCTGCACGTCGCTCTCCATCGGCCCGAAGGACTCGAGCACGGCGTCGCTGACGCGCCCGCGGATCCGGATCTCGTACGCGGAGCCGCCCATCACCACAGGAGGGTCGGACGGCGCCGGGTGACCTGGCATCACCCGGCGGGGTGAGGATCCTTCACAGCAGGCCGAGCTGCTGCGCGCGGACGACCGCCGCCCGCCGCGACGACACGCCCAGCTTGCGGTAGATCGAGCGCGTGTGGGTCTTGACGGTGTTGACCGAGACGTACAGCTCGGCCCCCATCTCGGTCGAGGACATGAGCGTCGGCAGCAGCCGCAGGACCTGCCGCTCGCGCTCGCTCAGCTCCTCGTCCAGCTCCGCGGAGCCGGGCCCCTGCGCGCGCACGAACCGGCCGAGCAGCTCGCCCGCCGCCGGCGCGTGGGGGCTGGGCGACTCGGCGTGGTGGGCGAGCTGCCGCCGGATGGTGGCCCCGCGGGCGAGGAAGGGCTGCCACACGCCCTCGGACCCGGCCAGCTCCAGCGCCGCCTCCAGCCCGCGCTCGGCGAGCCGCGGCTGCCCGACGGCCTGCCGCGCCGCGGCGGCGATCAGCTGCGCGTGGATGCGCTCGACCAGGTGCATGCCGGACAGCGGGTCGAGCAGCGGGTCGGCGCGCCGCGCGGCGGAGAGCGCGTCCCCGCCGACCAGCCGCGCGAGCGCCTCGTCGAGCGGCCGCGCGTGCGGGTCGTCGGAGCTGACCGGCCGCGGTCCGAGCGCAGCCAGCCAGCTCCCCAGGAGCGGCGCCTCGACGGCCTCATCGGCGACCGATCGGAGCAGCTTCGCCCCTTCGCCGCGGTCACCTCCGGCGACGTGCAGGTGCCCGCGCACGCCGCGGAGGGCCGCTGCCGCGACGGCGTCCCGCGCGGTGTGCGCGGCCGACGTCCCGACGTCCAGGAAGCCGTGCGCGCTCGTCGGCTCGTCGCGCAGGAAGGCGACGGCCGCGAGCGTCGCGTACGCCCACGCGGCGGCCGCGCGGGCTCCACGGTGGGCGTCGAGCAGCGCGACGGCGGCGTGCGCGTCGGCCTCCGCCCGCCCGATCCGTCCATCGAGGAGCGCCACCGCCGCCGACCGCGCGAGCGCATCGACGAGCGGGCGGTGGTGGCCGAGCTCCCGGGCTAGCACGATCGCCCCGTCGAGCGTGGCCTCCGCCGCCGCCCGCTCTCCCGCCGCGAACTCGGTCATCCCGACGTGGAACCGGGTCAGCAGCCGGAGCTGGTCGTCCAGGCGCCAGCGGGTCCGCCCGCCGTCGCCCGGCCGTTCGAGGATCGCCGCCGCGGCCCGGGCGCCGTCCGCGTCGCCCTCTGCGCGGGCCTGGAGGAGCGCGGCCATCGCCCCGACGAGCGAGGGCCCGCAGTCGACGCGGGCGAGGGCGCGAAGCGCATCCGCCGGCTCACCCGCGTCGAGGCAGGCCGCCGCGGCCGCGACCACCACGCGGCCGTCCGGCGGCAGCTGCCCGTCGGCGTCGACGAGCGTGCCGCGCGGCGGCGGGTCGAGGAGGAGGTCCACCCACCGGTCGCCGAGCAGGCGCGCGACCTGCCCGGGGTCGCGCGCGGCGACGAGGTGGCGGACCGCCTCGGATCCGTGCCCGGCCTCGACGAGCCACTCGGCCGCGCGCGCGTGCAGCGCGCGGACGGCCTCGGGCCCGCGCTGGGCCAGGCGGGAGCGCAGCAGCTCGAGCAGCAGCGCGTGGTAGCGGAACCAGTGGCCGTGGCCGTCGAGGGGGACGATCAGGCAGCCGCTGCGCTCCAGGTCGCGGAGCCGCTCCTCGCCGTCGTCGCGCCCGGTCAGCGCGTCGGCCAGCGGCCCGGTGACGCGGTCGACGACGCTCGTGCACACGAGCAGCTCGCGCGCGTCGTCGTCGAGCGCCTCCAGCAGCTCGCCCACGAGGTAGTCCGCGACGGCCCAGTCGTCGCCGGCGAACTCGGCGAGGAACCGCTCCGGGTCCTCCCCGCGCCGCAGCGCGAGCGCCGCCAGGCGCAGGCCGGCCGCCCACCCCTCGGTGCGGGCGACCAGCCTGGCCGTCTGCTCGTCCTGGAGCTCCAGGCCTGCCGCACGCAGGAGCGCGCCGGCCTCTACGGGGGTGAACGCGAGGTCGCGCGCCCGGATCTCCGCCACCTCGCCCGCGACACGTCGGCGCGGCAGCCCGAGCGCGGGTTCGGCCCGCCCGGCGACGACGAGGTGGATCGCGAACGGCAGGCAGTCGACGAGCGTCGCCACCGCGTCGGCCGCCAGCGCGCCGCCGTGGTCGAGGTCGTCGAGCACGAGTGTCGGCGCCGGCGCGCCCCCGGCGACCGCGTCGCCGACGGCGCGCACGACGCCGGACGCCGCGCCGGCGGGACGAGCGCGCGCGACGTCGATGCCCGTGGCGCTCAGCGCGGCCGCGACGTCCCGCCACAGCCTGCTCGGGTCCGCATGGGCCCTCCTGACGGTGAGCCAGGCGGCGCCGGAACGGCGCGCGAAGGCGCTGAGCAGCATCGTCTTGCCGGTCCCTGCCGGGCCGGTGACGACGGTGAGCGGCATCGCCGCGACCACCTCGTCCAGTCGACGATCGAGGCGCTCCCGCACGACCTCGAGCGGCCGGTCCGCACCGGCCGGCCCAGGCGACGACGGAAGGGCGCTCATGGCCCTGTCCTCCCACGGGGCATGCGCTCACAGGCTTTCGGACACGCGGGTGACCCCGCATCACCTACGGCGCGGTTTCACCTAGGTGAGCCCGGGACTCGCCCGCGCGCGCCACCCGCACCGCGTCGGCGCGCGAGCTGACGCCCAGCTTCCGGTAGATCGCCTTGACGTGGGTGTGGACGGTGTTGAACGAGACGTAGAGCGCGTCGGCGATCTCCCGCTCGGAGCGGCCGCTGTCGAGCATCCGCAGGACCGTGCGCTCGCGCTGGCTGAGGTCCTGCGGGCGCGGCGCGTCGTCCTGCGCCCCGCGCAGCCGCCGGCGCAGCTCGTCGACCTGCCGTGCGAGCGCGCCCGGCTCGGCGCACGTCTCCAGCGTCGCGTCGGCCTCGGCGACCGCGACCTCCGCGCCGTCGAGGTCGCGCGCGCTCAGCCGCACCTGCGCGAGCGCGATGAGCCCGTCGAGCACCTCCAGCGGCTGGCCGCCCTCCTTGCGCACGCGCACCGCGCGCTCCAGCCGCCCGAGCGCGTCCGCCGTCCGCCCGTGCGCCTCCAGCGCCAGCCCCATCGCCACGTCGACGTGCGGCGCGCTCGTGCGGAACTCCGTGGCGGCGTCGGCGGCGTCGGCCAGCTCGGCCAGCCGCAGCTGCTCGTCGCGGCGCTCGTGCCGGCCCTCGATCTGCGACAGCAGCGCGTAGGCGGCGGCGACGATGTCGTGCAGCTCCCACTGCTGCGCGAGCTCCAGCGCCTCGCGGCCCCACGCGGTCGCCTCGTCCAGCGCGTCGAGCTGGAAGAGCGCGCGGCCGAGCAGGAAGCAGCTCACCGGCCGCCACACGGAGTCCACGCCCTCCAGCTCGACGGCGCGGCGGGCCGAACGCGCGGCGGTGACGGCACGCCCCCAGGGGAAGCAGGCCTGCAGGACGTTGAACGCCGACTCGACCGAGCTGAGCCCGTCGGGGAGCGGCCCCTCCGCGCGGTCGGCCAGCGCGCGCACCTCGCGCAGCGCGCGGGCCGCCGGCTCGCGGTGGCCCGACATCGAGGCCAGCCACGCCTGGACGAGCAGCAGGCGCGCGCAGCCGCGGACGGTCTCGCGCGGGATGAGCGACAGCCACCCCTGCACGACGGCGACGCCGCCCTCCTCCCCGGCCAGGTACCAGTAGGCCGCGATCAGCTCCGCCGCGGCCAGGTGCTCCTCGGCCGCGGCCAGGTGGCCGATCGCCGGGCCGATCAGCTCCCGGTCGCGGTGCCAGGCGCCGGCTCGCAGGTGCAGCGCGCGCAGCTCGTCGGGGTGCAGCTCCTCCAGCTCGGCGCGCAGCAGGTCGCGCAGGAGCGGGTGCAGCTGGTACCAGCGGCGGCGGTCGTCCAGCGGGCGCAGGAGCAGCTGGCGGCGGAGCAGGTCCTCCAGCAGCGCGGTCGAGCCCTCCCGGTCGAGCAGCGCGTCGCACAGCGGCCCGGAGAGGCGGTCGACGAGCGAGATGCGCCGCAGCAGCTCGCGTTCGGGCCGGGTGTGCGCGGCCAGGACCTCCTCGCGCAGGAAGTCCGCGACGAGGCGGCTCGTCCCGCCGAACCCCGCGACGAGCGATGCGCGGTCGCCCGGGCCCTGCAGCGTGGTGGCCGCGAGCCGCAGCACCGCGGGCCACCCCTCGGTGCGCGACATGAGGACGCGCGCCTCGTCGGGCAGCAGCTCCTCGTCGCCTGCGGCTTGGGCGAGGAACTCGGCGCCCTCCTCCTCGGTCAGCCGCAGCTCGTCGGTCCCCAGCTCGGCGAGCTCCCCGCGGGCGCGCAGGGCGGCGAGCGGGAGCGGCGGCTGCGTGCGGCCGCTGAGGACGAGCTGCAGCTCGTGCGGGCCGTGCTCGACCAGCCAGGCGAGGCCGGCCAGCGCCTCGGTGCCGCGAAGCGCGTGGACGTCGTCGAGCACGAGCACCGCCGGCTCGCCGCCGACCAGGTCGTTGACGAGCGCGGCGAGCAGGCCGTCGAGGTCGCCGGGGGCCTCGGCCAGCCGCTGCGCCGCGCCGTCGAGCGTGTCGGGAGCCGCGAGCCGGAGCGCCTCGACCACGTGCCGCCACAGCGCGGCGGGCTCGACGTCGTGCTCGTCGAGCGTCACCCACGCGAACGGGCGGCGCACCTGCTCCTCGGCGCGCCACGCGGCGAGCAGCGTCGTCTTGCCGAACCCTGCCGGCGCCGCGAGCAGCGTCAGGCGCCGGTCGGCACCGCGCTGGAGCGCCTCCACGAGGCGCGGGCGGGAGAGGTGGTCCGGGGCAGGAGGAGGCGCACGGAGCTTGGTCGCCAGCACCGCAGGCGCACCCGTCGTCCCACTCCTCCCCGTCTCCGCTTGCTCCACCAGGCCGACTCCCCTACGACCACTGTGCGGAAGCAACCCTAGAGGAGGTTCTTCTACAAGAAACCAGTCTGTTGCGTAGTTGGCACTACCGGGTCAGGCGTGTCCTCCTGTAGCCCCGCCGCAGGACCCACAGCCCGAGCACCGCGACCGCGATCTGGATCGCGTTCTGCAGCGCGCCGTACAGCCAGGGCGAGACCTCCGACGGATCGGGGAGCACGCCGGTCTCGAGCGCCACCGCCTGCATCGACGTGCCGTCGAGCAGCACGGCGATCGCGAGCGCCGCTGCGGAGGACGCGTCCCACAGCGCGTGGAGCGTCACCGCCACGAGGAAGACGCCGGCCAGCAGCCACGAGGGGCGCAGCCGGTCGCCGCGGCGGACCGCGCCGGCGAACAGCGCGCCGCCGACCGCACCGGTCCACGCGCCATGGAGGAACGGCGCCTCCAGCCCGCGCAGCAGCTCGTTGCGCACGAGCGCGGTGAAGTCGAACTGCCCGTCGCCCATCGCCGCGTTCAGCGCGTAGCCCGCGCTCTCGAACGCCGCGAACCCGAACCCGACGGTCGCCCCGAGCAGGATGCCGTCGCGGGGCTCCAGGCGCGGGAGCCGCAGGGCCGCGCCCACCACGAGCAGGAGCTTGATCGTCTCCTCGATCACCGCGACCCACAGCGCCTCGATCGAGCGCCCCGGCAGGAGCCACGTCTCCATCGCCCCGGCGGCGACCAGCCCCGCCGTCCCCGCGACGACGAACGTCCGCGCGAGGAACGGGACGCTGAGCTGCGTGTGCTGGCGCCGCTCCCACCACCACTCGACGGCGACGACCGGCACGAGGAACGCGCCGAGCAGGATCACCGACGGCAGCAGGATCACGTCGTCGGTCGCCGCGAACGCCGCGACCGCGCAGCCCCACAGCGCGAGCCCGATCGCCAGCGTGGCCTTCCAGGCTCCTCGCTCTCCGACCAGCTGCGCACGCATCGCGGTGAGCGTGCCACGCCCGGCCGCGCCGCTCACCCGGGGCGGCGCAGGCGCTCGGAGATCTGCGCGCCACCGGTCGCGGCGAGCACCAGCGCGAACCCGGCCCCGACGAGCCACGTCAGCAGCGCGAAGGCCACGCCGATGATCCCGAACTGGTCGGCCGACGTCTCGACGGTGTGCGGCAGCCAGATGAGCCCGGCCCCGCCGTAGATCGTCATCGCGGTGCCGGTGAGCACGGCGGTCGGGACGAGCGCGTTCCAGTGGAGCCGCCTCCCGAGCAGGAGGTACGGCGTGCCGAGCCACAGCACCGACGCCAGCGCGAGCGACAGCACCGGCGTGCCGATGCTCGGGCCGCTGCCGGCGATCAGCGGCCGCACGGCGAGGTAGATCGCGACGAACACGAGCCACGCCAGGCCGTACGGCGTGCCGCGCATGCCGAGCTTCGGCAACCCGTGCGCCAGCTCGTACAGCCGCTGCATCGCGCGCGTGAACGAGAGCGCCGAGACGATGAGCAGCGCGACGCTGAGGAACGTGACGCTGCTCTCGACCGTGCCGGCGGGGGCGAACGCCTGCTCGACGCTCGCCGCCGACGCGCCGCTCAGCTCGAACCGCCGGATCAGCGTGTCCGCGAAGTCGCTGCTGTCGCGCCCGGGGACGATCGTCGCGTAGACGATCAGCAGCGGGAAGAGCGCGGTGAACGCCTGCCCGCCGAGCGCGGCCGCGCGGTCCACGCCCTGGATCTGGAGGAACCGCGTCGCCCAGTCCGTGAGGAACCGGACGGGCGCCCCGATGACCCCGGTCAGGAGCCGGCCGCCAGGACCTGATGCCGCAGCGCCGCGACCCATGCGAGGAGGAGGACGAGGACGAGGAGAGCGCCGGCGATCGTGCGCAGCGCCGGCAGGGGCGCCCACGCGACCAGCACCGCGAACGCGGCGACAGCGACGCCGTACGCGACGGCGGGCTCCTCGCGCAGGACCGGCGCCAGGCGCGTGCGGAGGACGGTCGCGCGGCGGCCCTGCGTCGAGAGCCAGCCGGCGAGCGCGACGAGCAGCCCGAGCACGGTCAGCCCGATCCCGCTGGTGCGCAGGAGGTCGGTGAGGATGTCGAACGCGTGCTGCGCGGCGATGCCGGTGCTGCCCGGCTGGGCGAGCGCGTCGACGACGACGCCGCCGAGCAGGCGCCGGGTCACCAGCACGAGCACGCCGGTGAGCGCGATCAGCAGCCCGACGGTCACCACCGTGCGCGCGCCGCGGCCCGGGGGCGCGCGCCAGACCGCGACCGCGTAGAGGACGAGCGCGAGCACCGGCAGGATCCAGGCGAGGACCTGGAGCAGGCGCGCGGCGGTCTGCGCCTGCTCGACCTCGTCGCTCGACAGGATCTCCAGCCGCGCGGCGGTGGGCGGGAGCGTCAGGCCGATCCGCTCGCCGACGCCGAGGCGCTCGCGCAGGCGGTCGGCGATCGGCTGCAGGTTCAGCGTGACCGTCCCGCCCTCGCGCCGGATGATCTCGTTGCCCGCCTCCTCGTCGGTGAGGAGCTTGACGAGCTTCTCGTGCGACAGGCGGTTCGCCTCGCGCCACAGGTCCTGCACCTGCTGCGTCTCGAGCAGCCGCTCGGTGAACCCGGGCGCGCGGTCGCGCACGAAGCCGGCGGCGACGGGGGCCAGCGGCTGCGCGACGGCGGGTAGGCGCGCCTGCAGCCGGTCCTCGACGTCGGCCGACGCGACGGCCTGGTCGGCGATGTACGCGGCGAGCGCGGTGCGGACCTCGTCGTCGTCGAGCAGCGCGACGCTCATGTCCGTCCACACGTCGGTCTGCAGCGCGACGCGGTCGGCGTACACGGCGACGGCGCCCACGAGCAGGCAGAGGGTCGCGAGCGTGAGGGCGAGCCGGCGCACGACGGCCACGCTCGTCCGCGCGCGGGTGAGCGCGCCTCACCCCGGCGTGTGACCCGCTCTGTGACGTCCGCCACAACACGATGACATCGATCCATGACACCGTGTCTGACGTCATGTGCGCTGCCACGCTGTCCCCCGACGCCGCCGCGCCGCTCGCGGCGCCGCCGTCGCCCGCCGGTCCGCTGGAGGACGGGCTCCAGCTGCCGCTCCCGCCGGCCATCGGCCTCCCCCGCACGCTGCAGGCGCTGCGGTTCAACCAGCGGCAGATCCAGCTGATGTTCAAGGCACGGCGGGAGCTGGGCGAGGTCTTCCGGATGGAGGGCACGATCCCGGGCGGCGTGGCGATCACGTCGCACCCCGACCACGTCAAGTCGCTCTTCACCGCGAAGGCGGAGCTCGCCCCGTCGATCACCGGCGAGTCGCCGTTGCGGCCGGTCGTCGGGCCGAACAGCGTGCTCACCGCGATCGGCCCGCGGCACATGCGCCAGCGCAAGCTGCTGCTGCCGTCGTTCCACGGCGAGGCGATCGCGCAGTACGTCGCGATGATCGAGGACGTCACCGAGCGCGAGATCTCGGCGTGGCCGGTCGGGGAGCCGATCGCGCTCGCGCCGCGCATGCAGGCGATCACGCTCGACGTGATCATGGCCGGCATCTTCGGCATCGGCGGCCAGCCGGCGAAGGGCACCGACGAGCGCCGGCTGCGCGAGGCCGTCCGCCACATCATGAACGCGTCGACGCACCCGCTCGCGCAGGTGACGGAGCTGCTGACGATCGGGCAGATGGAGGCGAAGGGCCCGCTGAAGGTCGTGCTCGACATCGTCGACCGGCCGCTGTTCGCGATCATCCGCGCGCGCCGCGAGGCCGCCGACCGCGGCGAGCGGCGCGACATCCTCTCGCTGCTGATCGACGCCCGGACCGAGGACGGCGAGGCGCTCACCGACCAGGAGCTGCGCGACGAGCTGCTCACGCTCGTGCTCGCCGGCCACGAGACGACGGCCAACCAGCTGGCGTGGGCGTGGGAGCGGCTGGTCCGCTTCCCGGACGCGCAGGCGCGGCTGGTCGAGACGGTGCGCGGGGGCGACGACGACGCCGCGAAGGCCGTGGTGGAGCAGACGATCCACGAGGCGATGCGCTCGCGCCCGGTCATCCCCATCATCGGCCGCCGGGTGACGGTGCCGTGGCGGCTGGGCGACTACGCCGTGCCCGCCGGGTCGGGCGTGTCGATGAGCATCCTGCTCCTGCACCACCGCGAGGACCTGTACCCCGAGCCGTTCGCGTTCCGCCCCGAGCGGTGGGAGGATCGCAAGCCCGGGACGTACGAGTGGATCCCGTTCGGCGGCGGCATCCGGCGGTGCCTCGGCGCGTCGCTGGCGATGGCGGAGATGCGGGTCGTGCTGGGCGAGATGGCGCGGCGGCTGGACCTCGACGCCGACGTGCCGGAGGCCGAGCACGCGGCGCACCGCAACGTGACGATGATCCCGAGCCGCGGTGGCCGGGTCGTCGTGCGCGCGCGCCGCGCGTGAGGTCTCGAGATCGCGCGAACGCGTGATGCGGCGGCCGCCGGCCGGTGGGACGGTCGCCGCACCATGCGCCACCACGACGACCTCGGCCGGCGGCTGCAGACGCTGCTGACCGGCACCCTGGAGTGCGCCTCGACGCTCGAGCGCGCGAACCTCGACACGGCCGCCGCCGCGCTGCGCCACCCCGCGGACGCGCTCGCGGCGCGGATGGACGCGCTCGGCGTGACGCCGCCCGCGACCGCCCCGGCGCCCGCGGCCGAGCCGGAGCCGCTGCCCGCGCTCCTCGCGCGCCTGGACGCGTTCGCGACGGTCTCCCGCGACCAGCTCGGCCCGCTCGGCGAGCGCGACCGCGCGAGCCAGGACGTCGCGATCGTCCTGACCGCGACGCTCGACCGCGAGCGCTGGTCGCTGCGCGACGTCCTCTACTGGCGGTAGCTCTCGACCACCGCGGCGTCGCGGACCTGCGCGCCGTCGGGGTCGGCGCCGGCGGCGCGGCGGGCGCGGCGCTGGCGCAGGAGGTCCCAGCACTGGTCGAGGTCGACCTTGATGGCCTGGAGGCGCTCGCGGTCGGCGCCGAGGGCGGCGTCGTCCTTCGCGTCGTCCTGCTCGCGGTGCTGGAGCTGGTGCTCCTCGTGGATGAGGCGCTCGATGCGGTCGAGGAGGGAGTCGTCGGTCATGGCGGGGAACCTCAGATCGTCGCGTGGTCGTGGGCGAGGTGGGCCAGCTGCACGCGCGAGTTGATGCCGAGCTTGGCGAACGCGTGGCGCAGGTGGGTGCTGACGGTGTGCGGGGAGACGAAGAGCTGCTCGGCCGCCTCGCGGTTCGTCGCGCCGGCCGCGATCAGGCGCGCGACCTGGCGCTCGGAGTCGGTGAGCGCGTCCCAGCCGGTTGCGGCGGCGGCGCGCGGCGCGGCGGCCCGGCGGCGGCGGACGCCCAGCGCGCGCAGGCGCCGGCGGACGCGCGCGGCGTCGTGCTCGGCGCCCGCGGCCACGAGCACCGTGAGCGCCTCGTCGAGCGCCGCGACGGCCTCGGCCTGCTCGCCGGCCTCGCCCGCGACCGCGCCGAGGTCCTCCAGCGCGGAGGCGAGCGCCAGCACGCGGGGCGAGCGGCGGAAGACGGCGACCGCGTCGTGCAGGTGCGTCCGCGCGAGCCCCAGGCTCCCCGACGCGGCGACGACCAGCCCCGCGGCATGGGCGGCGGCGCCGTCGAGCGTGGCGATGCCCGGGTTCGCGGCGGCGCGCGTGGCGACGTCCTCGGCCAGCTCCGCCGCGCGGACGGCGCCCGCGGCGTCCGCGGCCTGCAGGGCGGCGCGGACCGCGCGCGGCACGTCGGCGGGATCGTGCAGGCCGGTCGGGCGCTGGACGGCCGCCGGGAGCGCGTCACCGGTGACGTGCTCGCCGACCCGTGCGGCGACGAACCGCGCGACCGCGACGCCCAGGCTGCCCGTGTCGGCCTCGGCGTGCATGGTCAGCAGCGCCTCGGCCTCGGCGCGCGCGTCGCCCAGGCGACCGGCGTCGAGCAGCAGCAGGGACCGCGCCATCGTCCAGACGCGCAGCTCCCACTGGCGCCCGTCGCGGCTGGCGGCGTCGTTGCGGCGGGTGGCGTCGGCGAGCGCCTCGTCGACCCCGTCGCGCAGCCCGACGACCACGTCACGCCAGAGCTCGGGGATCGTCAGCGCCCGCGCGCCGGGCCCGCCGCGCTCGGCGGCCGCGACGGCCTGCTCGAGCCGCTCCAGCGCCTCGTCCCAGCGGTCGGCGCGGAAGGCCAGGAGCCCGAGCTCGGTCAGCGCGAGCACCTCCGCGGCGCCGTGGCCGGCGTCGCGCGCGACCGCCAGCGCCTCGTCCGCCGCCCGCGCGGCGTGCGCCATGTCGCCGCGCAGCCCGGTGGCGCGGGCGAGGATGGCGAGCAGCTCGGCACGCGTGGACGCCGCGACGCCCGCGAGCTCCAGGCCGCGCCGGCACTCGGCCTCGGCCGCGGCGACGTCGTGCAGCCCGAGCAGCTGCGCAAGGCCCGCCCGCACGCGCGCCTCCTCGTCCGGCGCGATGTGGCCGGTGAGCGCGCGGTCGGCGACGGCACGCGCCTCGTCGTGGCGCCCGACCTCGGCCAGCAGCGGGATCGTCTCCGCCGCGAGCGCCCCGAGGAGCCCGTCGTGCGGCCCGGCCAGCGAGATCGCGCGTACGCCTAGCTCGGCGGCCGCGCCCGGCGAGGTCGTCGCCAGCTCGCGCGCGGCGGCGCGCAGGACGTCGATCGTCGCGCGGTCGGCGGGCAGCGTCGCGACGAGCAGGTGGCGCGCGGCCTCGGCCGCGGTTCCCCCGCCCGCCAGCAGCGCCCCGGCGACCTGGCGGTGCAGCGCGTCGCGGACGGGCTTGGGGAGCGCGGCGTAGACGCCCTCGCGCAGCAGGTCGTGGCGGAACGCGAGCTCGTCGCCGTGCTCCGTGAGCAGGCCCGCCTGGAGCGCCTCGCGCAGCGGCGCGACGAGCGTGTGGGCCTGGCGGTCGAGCAGCTCGGCGAGCCGCAGCGCCGAGAAGCGCGGCCCGAGCACCGAGGCCAGCTCCACCGCCTCGCGCGCCGCGTCGCCGAGCCGCGCCAGCCGCGCGCCCATCGACTCGGCCACACGCGCCGGCAGCTCCACCGGGCCGTCGAGCCGCGCCTCGCCGTCCGCGACGACGACGCGCTCCTCCTCGGCCAGGCCGCGCAGCAGCTCGACGAGCAGGAACGGGTTGCCGCCCGCGCGCGCGGCCAGCTCCAGCACGCGCTCGTCGGGCGTCCCGCCCAGCACGTCGCCCGCCACGGCGGCGACCGCGTCCGGCTCCAGCGCGCCCAGCGACAGCACGTCGGCGGTCTCCAACGCGGCGGCGAGGCCGGCGTCGGGCCGCGCGGCCAGCAGCCACACGACGGGCCAGCCGGCGAGGCGCGGGATCAGCGTCCGCAGCGCCCAGCTCGTGGCGGGATCGGCCCACTGGAGGTCGTCGAGCGCGACGAGCAGCGGCCCGTCGAGCGCCGCGCGCTCCAGCGCGCCGTGCAGCTCCTCCAGCAGCCAGAAGCGGCCGTCGGGCGCGCCGGCGAGCTCGCGCAGCGCGGACGGGTCGAGCAGCCGCTCCTCGGCGCCGACGACCGCGCTCAGCAGCGGCCCGAGCGGCGTGCCCTCGTCGAGGTCGTGGGCGCTCGCGGTGAGCCGCCGGGCGCCCGCGCGGCGCGCCATCTCCAGCGCCTCGGCGACGATGCGGCTCTTGCCGATCCCGGCCGGGCCCTCGACGACCACGACGGCGCCGTGCCCCGCGGCGGCGGCGGCGAGACGCTCCCCGAGGAGCTCCAGCTCGGCGTCCCGGCCGCGCAGCCGGGGCTGGGTGGGGCGCGGCGGGTTGAGGGTCTGCATCGGCATGCCCGGCAGACTCGCGGCACGGCGCCCTTCCGGACATGCCCACGCACCCCCGGAGCACCCGCGAGATCCCCGACCCCGACGTAGGGGTAGCCCTACCTCCTGTTGCCGAACCGTTGCGATCCTTGAACCCATGCCGCTGTCCGTCCTCCTCATCGACGACGACCCCACGTTCCGCGCTCTGGCGCGGCGCGTCCTGAGCCGCGGGGGGCTCGACGTCGTGGGCGAGGCGGAGACCGCGGCGCAGGGTGCTGCGGCCGCGAGCGAGCTGCGGCCCGACGCGATGCTCGTCGACGTCGGCCTCCCCGACGGCGACGGGACGGCGCTGGCCGCGGAGCTGGCGGCGCTGCCCTGGAGCCCGCGCGTCGTGCTCACCTCGGTCGACGCCGACGCGACGAGCGACGAGGCGGCGCGCCGCAGCGGGATCCGCGGGTTCGTGCCCAAGCACGACCTGCCGGGCACGGGGCTCGATCTCCTCCTCGACGACTAGCGCGCGCACGCTAGGTTGACCGCCCGATGACGGCGATCAGCGTGGTGCTCGGCGAGGACGACGTCCTCCTACGTGAGGGGATCGCCCAGCTGCTCACCGCTGAGGGCTTTGAGGTGCTGGCCAAGGCCGGCGATGCGGAGGACTTCCTGCGCAAGGCACTTGCGCACCGCCCGGACGCGGTCGTGGTCGACGTGCAGATGCCGCCGGGCATGGGCGACGACGGGCTGCTCGCCGCGCTCGAGCTGCGCCAGCAACGGCCCGAGGTCGGCGTGCTCGTGCTCTCGCAGCACTACGAGGAGCGGTTCGCGCTCGACCTGATCGGCGACAAGCCCGAGGGCGTCGGCTACCTGCTCAAGGAGCGCGTCGGCGACGTCGAGGCGTTCACCGACGCCGTCCGCCGCGTCGCCCAGGGCGGCAGCGCGCTCGACCCCGAGGTCGTCGGGCGGATGCTCGGCCGGCGGCGCACGTCGCAGGGCCCGCTCGACGAGCTGAGCAAGCGCGAGCGCGAGGTGCTCGCCGTGATGGCCGAGGGCAAGTCGAACGCGGGGATCGCGGAGGCGCTGGTGGTCACCGAGGCCGCCGTCGAGAAGCACGTGACGGCGATCTTCTCCAAGCTGCAGATCAGGCCGCAGGCCGGCGATCACCGGCGGGTGCTGGCGGTCCTGACGTACCTGCGGAACGCGCGGTAGCGGCCGCGTCGCCGTCCGCCGCCGCCTCGTGCCCGGCCTCCGGTGGCGGGAGCGGGATGCGCGCGGCGACCCGCGTTCCCCCGCCCTCGCGCGGCGCGACGCTCAGCAGGCCGCCGACGACCTCCAGGCGGTCGCTCAGCCCGGTCAGCCCGTGCCCGTCGCCGCGGGCGCCACCGACGCCGTCATCGCACACCGCCACCCGCAGGACGCCGTCCTCGACCGTCGCGGTGACCTCTGCGCGCGTCGCGTGCGCGTGCTTCGCGACGTTCGTCAGCGCCTCGGCGACGACGAAGTACGCGGTCGCCTCGATGTCGCCGGGGAGCCGGCCCTCGGGCACGTCGACGTCGACCGCGATCGGCATGCGGTCGGCCAGCGCCTCGACGCCCGCGAGCAGGCCGCCGCGGGCCAGGACGGAGGGGATGATCCCGTGCGCCAGCTCGCGCAGCTCGGCGATCGCGCTCTCCGCGTGGCCGAGCGCCTCCTCGAGCATCGCGCGCGCCTCCGCGTCGTCCTGCCCGTTGCCGAACGCGCGGCGGGCGAGCTTGAGCGTCACGACCGTGTGGACGAGCCGTTGCTGCGCGCCGTCGTGCAGGTCGCGCACGACGCGCTTGCGCTCGGCGTCACCCGCGGCGACGACGCGGGCGCGCGACGCCTGGACCTCCTCGAGCCGGATGCGCTCGACGTCGCGCTGGCGCAGCTCGGCCTCCAGCCGCAGGCGGGCCTCGGCGTCGTCCGCGCGCAGGCGCGCGTTGTCGGCGATCACCGCGGCGACGATCGAGGTGACGAGCATGATCACGATCGCGACCAGGTCGTCGGCCTCCGCGCCGGTGAAGCCCGCGCTGGGGCTCGTGTGGAAGACGAACAGCGCGAACGCGCTGCCGAACGAGGTGAAGAGCCCGAGCCGCAGCCCCCACGTCGCGGCGACGATGAGGACGCCGAGCACGTAGAGCACGCCGCTGGAGACGCCGGGGTCGATCTCCTGCAGCGGGTAGATCACCACGGTGACCGCGGCGACGATGATCAGCGCGGCGGCGACGCCGGCGGTCGTGGAGCGCCCGAGGGTGGGCGAGGCGGTGGTCGGCGGGGCTTCCATGCGCGTCGGCATCCCACCCTGCCACATGGCCCCGTGAGTACGATCACGGAACGTGGGTTCCGGAGCCTCTCCTCTCGCCGGCGAGCCCTGGGCCGACCTCCCCGGGACGGCCAAGCGGGAGCGCCTGCTGGCCGCCGCCGAGCGGGTCTTCGCCGAGCACGGCCTCGACGCGCCGATGCCCGCCGTCGCGCGGGCCGCGGGCGCGGGCGTGGGGTCGCTCTACCGCCAGTTCGCGTCGAAGGAGGAGCTGATCCTGGCGCTCGCGGAGACGCACCTCGCACGCATCCAGGCGCTGCTCGCGCGTGCGCTGGAGGAGGCGGACGCCGGCCCGGCGCTCGAGCGCCTGCTGTGGGCGGTTCTCGGCGAGAGCGCGGCCGACGACGTGACGGCGCGGGCGCTGCGCCTCGCGACCTCCACCGACGACTCCCCGCTCCACGCCGCGCGCGAGGAGGTCCGCCGCACGCTCGACGTCCTCCTCGCCCGTGCGGTCGAGCAGGGCACCATCCGCCCCGACGCCAGCCGCCGCGACGTCGTCCTCGTGGTCACCGCGGCGCGCGCGGTGCGCGAGGTCGAGCCCGACGCGTGGCGCCGGATGGTCGAGCTCGCGCTCGACGGCCTGCGCGCCGGGTGAGGGAGGGCCCGGCGCGGGCCCGCGGGACGGATCACACGAACGTGCGATGCGGGGGTGAGGCGCCGCGGCGAGAGTGCCTGCCATGCCGACCGTCGCCCCCTTCCCCACCTTCACCGACACCGACACCGGCGCGCGGCTCCAGCGGCTGCTCGTCGCGACGCTCGATCTGCAGCTGAGCGTCAAGCAGGCCCACTGGAACCTCGCGGGCGCCGGGTTCCGCCCGATCCACCTGCAGCTCGACGAGATCTCCGACGGGCTGCGCGACCACGCGGACGAGCTGGCCGAGCGCGCCGTCACCGTCGGCACGCAGCCGGACGGGCGCAGCGCGACGGTCGCGGGCGACACGCCGCTCCCGCAGCTCCCCGCCGGGCGCCTCGACGTGCCGGACGCGGTCGGCGCGATCGCCGACGGGCTCGACGGGCTCGCCGCCCTCGCGCGGGCCGAGCTGACGCCGCTCGGCAACGCCGACCCGGCCTCCCAGGACGACGTGATCGCGCTGATCAAGTTCGTCGAGAAGGAGCGCTGGATGCTCCGCGCGTGGCTGGGCCAGGAGGGCTGAGCGATGAGCAGTCCGCACACCTTCACCGACACGAACGACAGCCTCGCGCTGCTCCTCAACGCCAGCCGCCGCTGGCCGCTGCTCACCGCGCAGGAGGAGATCGCGCTGGCCAAGCGCATCGAGCGCGGCGACCTCGTCGCCCGCGAGCGCCTCATCAACTCCAACATCCGCCTCGTCGTGTCGATCGCGCGGCGCTACCTCGGCCAGGGCCACCCGATGGCGGACCTGGTCCAGGACGGGATGCTCGGGCTGATCCGCGCGACGGAGAAGTTCGACTGGCGCCGCGGCTTCCGCTTCTCGACCTACGCCTCGCTGTGGATCCGCCAGTCGATCCAGCGCGGCGTGGAGAACACGGGCCGCACGGTCCGGGTCCCGGTGTACCTCTCGCAGCGCGTGCGCAAGATCGTGCGCGCCGAACGGGAGCTCGCGCTGGAGCTCGGCCGCGACCCGAGCGTCGAGGAGATCGCCGCCGCCACCGAGCTGTCCGTCGAGGACGTGCTCACCGCGCGCGCGGCGGACCGGCCGCCGGCGTCGCTCGATCGCCCCGTCGGCGACGACGGCGACACCACGATGGGCGCGCTCCTGCCGGCCGGCGAGGCCTCCCCGGAGGAGGTCACGACCGATCGCTGGCAGGAGCGCGCCATCGCCGAGGCGGTCGCGTCGCTGCCCGACAACGAGCGCCGCGTGATCGAGCTGCGCTTCGGCACCACCGGCGACGAGCACACGCTCGCCCGCGCGGGACGCGAGATCGGCCTGTCGGCCGAGCGCACCCGCCAGATCGAGGAGCGCGCGCTCCGCCGCCTCGCGTCGAGCAGCTCGCTGCGGCAGCTCGTCGAGGCCGCCTGACCCCTTCACCCACCCCGGAACCCAAGGACCCGAATGCCCTTCATCACGACCCCCGACGACGTCCAGATCTTCTACAAGGACTGGGGTCCCCGCGACGGCCAGCCGGTCGTCCTCAGCCACGGCTGGCCGCTCAGCTCCGACAGCTGGGAGTCCGCGCAGCTGCACCTGGCGACCAACGGCTTCCGCGCGATCGCCCACGACCGCCGCGGGCACGGCCGCTCGGAGCAGGTCTGGGACGGCAACGACATGGACCACTACGCCGACGACCTCGCGGCGCTGATCGAGCAGCTCGACCTCCGCGACGTCATCCTCGTCGGCTTCTCGACCGGCGGCGGCGAGGTGGCGCGCTACGTCGGCCGCCACGGCACCGACCGCGTGGCGAAGGTCGCGCTCGTGTCCGCGGTCCCGCCGTTCATGCTCAAGACCGACGACAACCCGGGCGGCGTCCCGCTCGAGGTCTTCGACGGCATCCGCGCGGACTCGCTCAAGGATCGCGCGCAGCTCTACCGCGACTTCGCGGAGGGCCCGTTCTTCGGCAACAACCGCCCGGGCTCCACCGTGTCGCAGGGCGCGCGCGACGAGTTCGTCCGCGAGGGCATGGCCGCGGGCGCGAAGAACACGTACGACTCGATCGCCGCGTTCAGCGCCACCGACATGCGCCCGGACCTCGCGAAGTTCGACGTCCCGACGCTCGTCATCCACGGCGACGACGACCAGGTCGTCCCGTACGAGGTCGGCGGCAAGGCGTCCGCGGCGCTTGTC
Organism: Parviterribacter multiflagellatus; assembly: GCF_056863265.1. NCBI lineage: Bacteria > Bacillati > Actinomycetota > Thermoleophilia > Solirubrobacterales > Parviterribacteraceae > Parviterribacter > Parviterribacter multiflagellatus. Next base: position 146,996 of record NZ_JBXPIZ010000003.1, on the reverse strand, counting down.
GCGGGGGCGGAGCTGAAGACGTACGCGGGCGCGCCGCACGGCCTGTCCGAGACGCACAAGGAGCGGCTCCACGCCGACCTCCTCGCGTTCGCGCGCGCGGCGGTCCCGGCGGCGGCGTAGCGCTTCGGCGGGAGGCGCGCACGCCGCGTGGCCTCCCGCCGGCATCGACGGTCTGGCGATGTGGACGAGTCAGGGGACTTATAGTCCGTCGTCTTATACGTACCGGTCCGTCACCGTCCCGCGCCGTGGCGGTGCGCTCCTCCGAGCACGAAGCGCTCGGTCGGGCGCTGCGCGACCTCCGCGCCGAGCGCGGCATGGCGCAGATGGAGCTCGCGCTCGAATCGGGGCTCGACCGGACGTACGTCGGCGGGATCGAGCGCGGCGAGCGGAACCCGAGCTACACGAGCCTGCGGCGGATCGCCGCGGTGCTCGACGTCCCGGTGTCGACGTGGCTCGCGCGCGCGGAGGAGATCGAGCGCGGCCGGCGCGGCGGAGCGGGCTGACTAGCGGCCGGCGAGCAACGACGCGGCCTTGGCCAGGCGCGAGGTGCGCTCCAGACCCGCGCGCTCGCGCCGGTCCGCCGCGCGGTAGAGCCCGTAGACGAGGTGCGCGCCGATGAAGCGCAGCGGCTCGGGCTCCCACTTGCGGGCCGTCCGGCCGACCCACGGCAGCAGCGTGCGCGGGGTCTGGCGGCCGAGGACCAGGTCGGCGAGCGTGCGGCCCGCGAGGTTCGCGGTCGCGACCCCGTTGCCGACGTAGCCGCCCGCGATGCCGACGCGCGTGTCGTGGTCGACCCGCACCATCGGCGACCAGTCGCGCGGGACGCCGAGGACGCCGCACCACGCGTGCTCCACCGCGGCGCCCGCGGCCGCCGGGAACATGTCGTGGAGGATCCCGACGAGCTGGGCGATCGTGCGCTCCTGCGTCACGCCGTTCACGTCCGTCCGCGACCCGAACCGGTAGGGCACGCCACGGCCGCCGAGCGCGATCCGCCCGTCCGCCGTCCGCTGCGCGTACATGTACGCGTGCGCGCCGTCGCCGAGCAGCTCGCACCCCTCCCAGCCGATCTGCCGCCACGCCGCGTCGCTCAGCGGCTCGGTGACGACCATCGCCGAGTTGAGCGGGATCCAGTCGCGGCGGTGGCCGGCGAGCGTGCGCGTGAAGCCCTCCAGGCAGATGAGGACGTGGCCGGCGGTGACGTCGCCGCGGGCGGTCCGCGCGATGCCGGGATCGACCTGCGTGACCTCGGTCCCCTCGTAGATGCGCACGCCGAGCCGCTCGACCGCCGCCGCCAGGCCCTGGACGAGCTTGGCCGGCTGCACCCGCGCGCAGTGCGGGCTGAAGAGCGCGCCGGTCGCGTCCGCCACGCGCACGCGCTCTGCCAGCGCCGCGGCGTCGAGCTCGACCACGTCGGGCGCGGTCAGCCCCCAGCGGGCGTCCTCGTCGCGCTCGTGCTCCAGGCGCGCCTGCTGCGCCGGCCCGCGGGCGACGTGGAGGACGCCGCTCTTGACGATGTCCGCGTCGATCTCCTCGCGCGCGCACACGTCGATCACCTCGTCGACGGTGTCCTGCATCGTCCGCTGGAGCGCGATGACCGCGTCGCGGCCCTTCGCCGCGGCGAGCTTCTCGCGCGAGGCCGAGAACGCGGACGAGAGCCAGCCGCCGTTGCGGCCCGAGGCGCCGAAGCCGGCGAACTCGCGCTCCAGCACCACGACGTCGAGCTCGGGGCGCTGCGTCTTGAGGTAGTACGCGGCCCATAGGCCGGTGAACCCGCCGCCGACGATGGCCACGTCAGCGGTGCGGGGGCCGTCGAGCGCCGGGCGGCGCCCCGGGGTCGAGGTGCTGGCGTACCAGTACGAGATGTCGCCGTTGCGGCGCGCTGCGCTCATCTCAGGAAGGAGTAGCGGGCGGCGGCGAACGGCGTCACGGGCGAGGCGTCTAGTGGTGGGCGGTGGCGACGCGACACGTTGTCGCCACGCGGAGGTTCCCGCCCCAGCCGCCGGCGAGGACCGCGGCGCCGAGGAACGCGGCGCCGGCGACAGCGAACGACGCGGTCGGCTCCAGCGCGCCCGCGATCGCCCCCGCGATGGTCGAGCCGAGCGCGATGCCGGCGGTGATGGCCGACGTCTCCCACGTGAACGCCTCGGTCAGCGTCTCGGGCGCGGCGACGTCGGCCATCAGCCCGTAGAGGACGCCGAACAGCGGGGCGACGGCCGCGCCCGCGAGGACCAGGCCGGCACCGAGCAGCCACAGGTCGGTCGCGGCGACGAGCGCCAGCGACGTGATGCCGAGGACGGTGAGGAACGCGAGCGCCGCGCGGGTCTGGTCGAGGCCCGCGCCGCGGCGCGCCCACACGAGGCCGCCGGCGAAGCTGCCGACGCCCCAGAGCGCGAAGAGGATGCCCGCGCTGCCGGACGCGTGCTCCTCCTCGGCCCCGGTGACGATGCCGATCTCGGTCGCGCCGAACGCGATGCCCATCAGCGCCGAGATGACGAGCAGCACGCGGATGCTGGGGTCGGCGAGCGGGCTGCGGGCGGGGGCCGGGGTGGGGTTCGCCTCGGTCGTGACCTGCGAGGTGCCGGCCGCGCCGCCGAGCCGGCGGGTCTCCGGCAGGGCGGCGAAGACGAGCGCGGTGCCGCCGAGCAGGGCGCCGGTGACGACGAGCGCGGACGCGGGGGTGCTCGCGGTCGCCACGGCGATCAGCAGCAGCGGGCCGGACATGAACGCGAGCTCCTGCAGCGAGGCGTCGAGCGTCACGAGCGCGCCGAACCGCGGCTTGTCGAGCATGCGCCGCCAGAGCACCCGGACGCACGAGCCGACCGGCGGCTGCGTGGCGCCGATCGCCAGGGCGACGAGGAGGAAGAGGGGCGCGGGGGTGCTCTCGGGGAGCAGCGCGAAGGCCGTGGTGCACGCCATCACGGCCAGGCCGGACCAGACGAGGACCGGCGCCTGGCCGGTGCGGTCGATGAGGCGCCCGAGCGCCGGGGAGCCGAACGCCATACCCAGCGCGCACGCGCCGCTGCACGCGCCGGCGAGCGCGTAGGAGTGGTCCAGGTCGCGGACCTCGAGGACGAGCAGGAGGCCGATCGCGGAGAGCGGGACGCGTGCGAGCAGCGCGAGGAGGAGCGTCCGGAGAACGCCCTGCGCGCGCACGAGGTCCAGCGTGTCGACCCTCACCACCAGAGCATCGGCGGTACAGATGTACCGGTCCACGGTCGTTCCGTCTCGGAGCTCGCGCTTCGAGACGACGAGATGTCCGGTCGGCGTGTGCCGGGGTCAGGCGCCAACTGCCGGTGACGACCGTTCATTCCCAACACGAACCGCTCGACCGCAGGAGAAGTGGATAGCGCGGCGTCGTGCGTGTCCTGGGCATCAACTCCGTCTTCCACGACCCCGCCGCGGCGCTCGTCGTCGACGGGCAGATCGTCGCCGCGGCCGAGGAGGAGCGGTTCAGCCGGCGCAAGCACGGCAAGGAGCCGGTCCCGTTCTCGACCTGGGAGATGCCGACGCAGTCGGCCCGCTGGTGCCTCGAGCACGCGGGACTGACGCCGGCCGACCTCGACGCGGTCGCGTACTCCTACGACCCGGCGCTCGCGCCCGACCCCGGCGACGACATCACCGCGGACGGGTGGGAGGACCTGCGGACGCTCTACGTGCGGCGCGCGCCGCTGTTCCTGGCGTCTTCCCTGCCGGGGCTCGACCCAGCCGACGTCCGGTTCGTTCCCCACCACGTCGCGCACGCCGCGTCCGCGTACCTCGCGGCGCCGGGTGGGGCGGCGTCGTGCGCGACGCTGTGCGTGGACGGGCGGGGCGAGTCGTTCTCGCACCTCGCCGGGCACGTCCGGGACGGGCGGCTCGAGATCCTCGCGCGCCAGCGGCTGCCGCACTCGCTCGGGCTGCTGTACGAGGAGCTGACCGCGCACCTCGGCTTCCGCCGGTCGTCGGACGAGTACAAGGTGATGGCGCTGGCGTCGTACGGGACGCCGCGGTGGCTGGACGCGTTCCGGGAGCTCATGCGGACGGACGGGTCGGGCGGGTTCGTGACCGAGCCGGTCGCGTGGTCGTCGTTCGCGCCGGAGGCGGACGGGCGCGCGCTGGACGACGCGCACGCGGACCTGGCGTCGACGGTGCAGACGCGGCTGGAGGAGGTGCTGCTGGAGCTGTGCGCGTGGCTGCACGAGCGGACCGGCGAGCGCCTGCTGACCCTGTCGGGCGGGGTCGCGCTGAACTGCGTGGCGAACTCGCGGCTGTGGCGCGAGTCGCCGTTCGACGAGGTGTGGGTGCAGCCGGCGTCCGGCGATGCGGGGACGGCGCTCGGCGCGGCGCTCTACGTCGCGACCGAAGGCGGCGACGCGGTGCGGCCGATGACGACCGCCGCGCTGGGACGCAGCTGGTCTGACCAGGAGCTCGCCGCGTGGCTCGACACGGCGGGCGTCGTGTACGAGCAGCCGGACGACATCGCCGAGGCGGTCGCGGAGGCGCTGGCGGACGACGCGGTCGTCGCGTGGTTCCAGGGCGCGAGCGAGTACGGCCCGCGCGCGCTCGGCCACCGCTCGCTGATGGCCGACCCGCGCCGCAAGGAGAACCTGGAGCGGCTCAACGACGTCAAGGGCCGCGAGCAGTTCCGCCCGGTCGCGCCGATGGTGCTCGCCGAGCGGGCGGCGGAGATCTTCTGCGACGGGCCGATCCCGTCGCCGCACATGCTCTTCACGCACGGCGTGCGCGACGGGTGGGCGGAGCGGATCCCGGCCGTCGTCCACGTCGACGGCACCGCGCGCATCCAGACCGTCGACCGCGCCGAGGAGCCCCTCGTCGCCCGCGTGCTGGAGGCCTTCGCGGAGCGCACCGGCGTGCCGGTCGTGGTCAACACGTCGCTCAACACCGCGGGCCGGCCGATGGTCGACGACCCGCGGGACGCGCTCGAGTGCTTCGGCTCCGCGCCGGTCGACGTGCTCGCCATCGGCCCGTACCTCGTCCGCCGGCCGCGCCGCACGCCGCGCTTCTCGCGCGTCGCCATACCCACGCGCGCTGGCGCCTCCCCCGCACCCCCGTCCCCCGAGCGCCCCGCGTGACGTACGACGTGGTCATCCCGACGGTCGGGCGCCCGTCGCTGCAGCGGCTGCTGCGGTCGCTGCGCGCGGCGAGCGGGCCGCCGCCGGCGCGGATCATCGTCGTCGACGACCGTCCGCAGCCGGCGCAGCCGCTCGAGGTGCCCGCCGGCGTCGAGGTGCTCGCCGGCGCGGCCGCCGGGCCGGCCGCCGCGCGCAACGTGGGGTGGCGCGCGGCGACCGCCGAGTGGGTCGCGTTCCTCGACGACGACGTCGAGGTGCGCGCGGACTGGTCCGGCAAGCTGACCAGCGACCTCGACCGATCGGTCGGTATCGCGTCGCAGGGCCGGATCGTGGTGCCCGTCCCGGGCGACCGGCGGCTGACCGACTGGGAGCGGAACGTCCAGGGCCTGGAGGGCGCGGCGTGGGCGACCGCCGACATGGCCTACCGCCGCGACGCGCTCGAGCGGCTCGGCGGGTTCGACGAGCGCTTCCCACGCGCGTACCGCGAGGACGCGGATCTCGCCGTCCGCGCGCAGGCCGCCGGGCTCGACCTGGCGCGCGGGGAGCGCGTGGTCGTGCACCCGGTCGGGCCGGCGCGGTGGGACACCAGCGTGCGGCTCCAGCGCGGGAACGCCGACGACGCGCTGATGCGCGCGCTCCACGGGCCGGACTGGCGCGAGCGTGCGCAGGCCCCGCGCGGCCGCCTGCGCGCGAACGCCGCGACGACCGCCCTCGGCCTCGCCGCGCTGACCTTCACCGCCGCCGGCCGGCCCCGCGCGTCCGCCCTCGCCACCGCGGGGTGGCTTGCCGCGACCGCCGACTTCGCCCGCCGCCGCATCGCGCCCGGGCCCCGGACGCGCGACGAGGTCGCCCGGATGGTCGCGACGAGCGTCCTGATCCCGCCCGCCGCGACCTGGCACCGCGCCCGCGGCGAGCTCCGCGTCCGCCGCTCCCGCCCCGCGCCGCTCGCGCCGCGCGCCGCCTCCCCGCCCGCGCGCGCAGCCGCACCCTCGCCCGCTCCCCCGCGCGCGGTCCTCCTCGACCGCGACGGGACGCTCGTCGTGGATGTGCCGTACAACGGCGATCCGGCGAAGGTCCAGCTCGTGCCCGGCGCGCGGGAGGCCGTCGCGCGGCTGCGGGCGGCGGGGATCGCCCTCGCGGTCGTGTCGAACCAGAGCGGGATCGGGCGCGGACTGCTGACGGCGGAGCAGGTCGCGGCGGTCAACGCGCGCGTGGACCGGCTGCTCGACGGGGCGGTCGGGTCGTGGCACGTCTGCCCGCACGCGCCGGACGAGGGGTGCGACTGCCGCAAGCCGCAGCCGGGGCTCGTGCTGCGCGCCGCAGCGACGCTCGGCGTCGCGCCGCAGCAGTGCGCGGTGATCGGCGACATCGGCGCCGACGTCGACGCCGCCCGCGCGGCCGGCGCGCGACCCGTGCTCGTGCCCACGCCGGTCACGCGCCACGAGGAGGTCGCCGCCGCGCCCGAGGTCGCGCCCGACCTCCTGACCGCCGTCGACCTCCTGCTCGCCGGAGGCCGCGCATGAGGCACGTCCTCGTCGCCCGCATGGACAACGACGGCGACGTCCTGCTCTCCGGCCCCGCGACCCGCGCGTTCGCCGCGGGCGCCGACCGGGTCACCTACCTCTGCGGCCCCCGCGGACGCGCCGCCGCGCACCTCCTCCCCGGCGTCGACGAGGTCCTCACCCACCACTGCCCGTGGATCGACGCGCATCCGCACCCCGTCGACCCGGCCGCGATCGACGCGCTCACCGCGGACATCCGCGCGCGGGAGCCCGACGTCGCCGCGATCCTCACCTCGTTCCACCAGAGCCCGCTCCCTCTCGCGCTGCTCCTCCGCCTCGCGGGCGTCCCCCGCATCGGCGCGACGAGCGTCGACTACCCCGGCTCGCTCCTCGACGTCCGCCACCGCATCAGCGACGACGTCCACGAGGTGGAGCGCTCGCTCTCCCTCGCGGCCGCGCTCGGCTTCTCCCTCCCGCCCGGCGACGGCGGCGCGCTGCGCATCACGACGCCCCCGCCAGTCGACCACCTCGGGCTCCCCGACGCGTACGTCGTCGTCCACCCCGGCGCCTCGGTCACCGCCCGCGCGTGGGCCCCGCGTCGCAACGCGGCGCTGGTCGAGGCGCTGGCAGAGCAGCACTCCGTCGTCGTCACGGGCGCGCCGGGCGAGACCGCGCTCACAGCGCAGGTCGCGGGCGCGCACGCGCTCGACCTCGGCGGCGCGACGACCCTGCACGAGCTCGCCGGCGTCATCGCGGGCGCCCGCTGCATCGTCGTCGGCAACACCGGCCCCGCGCACCTGGCCGCCGCGGTCGGCACGCCGGTCGCCTCGCTCTACGCCCCGACCGTCCCCGCCGTCCGCTGGCGGCCGTACGGGGTGGCGCACGAGCTGCTCCACGTCGACGTCCCGTGCGCCGGCTGCCGCGCGCGCGACTGCCCCGTCCCCGGCCATCCGTGCCTGGAGGGCGTCCCCACCGAGCGCGTGGTCGCGGCCGTCGCCCGCCTGGCCGGCGCACCCCGCAGAGAGGAGGCCGTGGCCGCATGAGGATCCTGCTGTGGCACGTGCACGGCTCGTGGACGACCGCGTTCGTCCAGGGCGAGCACGAGTACGTCGTCCCCGTCCTGCCCGACCGCTCGGCCGACGGCCGGGGCCGCGCGCGGACGTGGGAGTGGCCGGCGAGCGTCACCGAGGCCACGCCCGAGGAGCTGCGCGAGACCGACTTCGACGTCGTGCTCCTCCAGCGGCCCCACGAGCTCACCGACCTGGCCGAGCGCTGGACCGGCCGCCGCCCGGGCGCCGACGTCCCGGCCGTCTACGTCGAGCACAACGCGCCGCAGGGCCGGATCAACGACCTGCAGCACCCGGCCGCCGGACGCGAGGACCTCCTGATCGCCCACGTCACGCACTTCAACGACCTCTTCTGGGACTGCGGCGCCGCGCCGACGACCGTCATCGAGCACGGCATCGTCGACCCCGGCCACCGCTACACCGGCGAGCTGCCGCGGCAGGCGGTCGTGATCAACGAGGCCCGACGCCGCGGGCGCGTCACGGGCACGGACCTGCTCCCCCGGCTCCGGAGTGCTGCTCCGGTCGACCTCTTCGGGATGGACGCGGGCGCGCTGGGCGGCTTCGAGGACGTCCCGCAGGCGCAGATGCACGACGAGCTGGCCCGGCGCCGCGTGTACACCCACCCGATCCGGTGGACGTCGCTCGGCCTCTCGCTGCTGGAGGCGATGCACCTCGGCATGCCGGTCGTGGCGCTCGCGACGACGGAGGCGATCGAGGCCGTCCCGGCGGGCGCGGGGGTGCTCTCCACCGACGTCGACACGCTCGTGCGTGCGATCCGGACGTACGTCGAGGAGCCCGACCGGGCGCGGGAGGACGGTGCGCGGGCGCGGGAGGCGGCGCTCGCCCGGTACGGGCTCGACCGGTTCCTGGCCGATTGGGACCGGACGCTGCACCAGGTCGCCACGAGGGAGGTGACGGCATGAGGATCGCGATGGTGTCCGAGCACGCCAGCCCGCTGGCCGTGCTCGGCGGAGAGGACGCGGGTGGGCAGAACGTGCACGTCGCCGCGTTGGCGGGAGCGCTCGCGCGCCGCGGCCACGAGGTGGTCGTGTACACCCGCCGCGACGACGCGCGCACGCCCGCGCGCGTGGAGCTGGAGCCGGGCGTCGTCGTGGAGCACGTCGACGCGGGGCCGCCGCGCGCGCTGCCCAAGGACGAGCTGCTCCCCCACATGGAGGCGTTCTCCGCCTACCTGCGCGACGCGTGGGCGCGCTGGCGGCCGGACGTCGTCCACGCGCACTTCTGGATGTCCGGCCACGCGACGCTCCCCGCCGCGCGGGCGTTCGGCATCCCGGTCGCGCAGACGTTCCACGCGCTCGGGGTCGTCAAGAAGCGCTACCAGGGCGACCTCGACACGAGCCCGTCGGGACGGCTCGAGATCGAGCGTGCGATCGTCCGCGGCGCCGACCGGATCGTCGCGACGTGCACCGACGAGGCGTTCGAGCTGATGCGGCTCGGCGCGGTGAGCGAGCGGGTGACGGTGATCCCGTGCGGGGTCGACCTGCGGCGCTTCACGCCGGACGGGCCGGCCGAGCCGCGGACGCCGGGGCTGCGGCGCATCGTCGGCGTGTCACGGCTCGTGCAGCGCAAGGGTGTGGGGAACCTCGTCCGCGCGCTGGCGGACGTCCCGGACGCGGAGCTGATCGTCGCCGGCGGGCCGGATCGCACCGGGCTGGCGGGCGACGCCGAGGCGCAGCGGCTGAACGGCATCGCGCGCGCCTCGGGGGTGGCGGACCGGGTGGAGCTGCGCGGCCGCGTCTCACGCGACGACCTGCCGGCGCTGCTGCGGTCGGCCGACGTCGTCGTGTGCGCGCCGTGGTACGAGCCGTTCGGGATCGTGCCGCTGGAGGCGATGGCGTGCGGCGTCCCGGTCGTCGCCTCGGCGGTCGGCGGGATGATCGACACCGTCGTGGACGGGATCACCGGCGTGCACGTGCCGCCGCGCGATCCGGACCGGCTGGCGGACGCGCTGCGCGCGCTGCTCGACGACGAGGACGCGCGGCGCGAGTACGGTGCCGCGGGCGCGTCGCGGGCGCGGCGGCTGTACGACTGGGAGCGGGTCGCCGCGGCGACGCTCGAGGTCTACCGGGAGCTGGCGTCGCCGGCGCGGCGGCGGGCTCCGGCGCGGCGGTTCGCACGGGCCGGCGCGGTGTCCGGTGGCGGCGCCGACCGGATCTCCGCACTGCGCGAGGGCCTGAGCGCGCTGGAGCGCGACATCGCGCGGCTGGACGCGTGGGGCGAGCGGCTGGCGGACCGGCTGGCGGCGGGCGCGCGGCTGCTGACGGTGGGGAACGGCGGGAGCGCCGCGGAGGCCCAGCACCTGACCGCCGAGCTGGTCGGGCGGTTCGTGGGCGAGCGGCGGCCGCTGTCGGCGATCTGCCTGCACGCCGACACGTCCTCGCTGACCGCGATCACCAACGACTACGGGCTCGACGAGGGGTTCGCGCGGCAGGTGCGCGCCCACGGGCGACCGGGCGACGTGCTGCTCGCGCTGTCGACGTCGGGGTGCTCGCGGAACGTGCTGGCGGCCGTGCGGGCCGCGCGCGAGTGCGGCCTGACCACGTGGGCGCTGACCGGGCCGGGGCCGAACCCGCTCGCGGAGCTGAGCGACGACGCGGTGTGCATGAGCGGCGCGGCCGGGACGGTGCAGGAGCTGCACCTGGTGGCGGTTCACGCGGTCTGCGAGGCGGTCGACCGGCGGATCGCGGCGCAGGGCGATGGAGCGGAGCGGCACGCCGTCCCGCCGCTGGGAGTGCACGCGTGAGCGGGGCGGAGCGCGTGGCGCCGCTGGTCGTCGTCGGGGACGCGCTGCTCGACCGGGACGTCGACGGCGTGGTCGAGCGCCTGGCGCCCGACGCGCCGGTGCCGGTCGTGGACGAGTCCGAGGTGCGCATGCGCCCGGGCGGCGCGGGGCTGGCGGCCGTGCTCGCCGCGAGCGACGGGCGCGACGTGACGCTGGTGACCGCGCTGGGCGCGGACGCGGCCGGGCGCGAGCTGCGGGGCGCGCTGGAGGCGTGCGGCGTGCGCGTGGTCGACCTCGGGCTGCGCGGCGCGACGCCGGAGAAGGTGCGCGTGCGGGCCGACGGGCGCTCGCTCCTGCGGCTGGACCGCGGTGGGCGCGGCGCGGCCTGCGGGCCGTTGACGGCCGAGGCGCGCGCGGCGATCGGCTGGGCGGAGGCGGTGCTCGTGGCGGACTACGGCCGCGGCGTCGCGGCCGCGGCGGACGTGCGCGAGGCGCTGACCGAGGCGGCGCGGTCGGTGCCGCTCGTGTGGGACCCGCACCCGCGCGGCCCGGTGCCCGTCGCCGGCGCGGCGCTCGCGACGCCGAACGCGGCGGAGGCGGAGGGGTTCGCGGGGGCGGTAGAGCAGCACTCCGGAGTGTCGGCAGGGCCGCCGGCGGCGGGCCACGCCGCGGCCCTCGCGGCCCGGTGGCGCGCGGCGCACGTCGTGGTCACGCGCGGCGCGCGCGGGGCCGTGCTCGCGACGGCAAACGGCGCGGTGGCGGAGGTGCCCGCGCAGCCCGCCGACGGCGGCGACCCGTGCGGCGCCGGGGACCGCTTCGCGTCTCGCGCGGCCGCGCTGCTCGCGGACGGCGCGGGCGCGCGGGAGGCGGTCGAGGGCGCGGTCGCGGCGGCCAGCGCGTTCGTCGCCGCCGGCGGCGCCGGCGCGGTGCGCGTGCCCGCCCCCGCCACCGGGAAACCCTCCGCCGCCCCCACCGACGCCGCGACCCTCGTCGCCCACGTCCGCGCGGCCGGCGGCACGGTCGTCGCCACCGGCGGGTGCTTCGACCTCCTCCACCCCGGTCACGTCCGCACCCTGGAGGCCGCCCGCGCGCTCGGCGACTGCCTCGTCGTGCTGCTCAACGACGACGAGTCCGTCCGCCGCCTCAAGGGCCCGGGCCGGCCGGTGGTCGGACAAGCGGACCGCGCGGACGTGCTGCGCGCGCTGCGGTGCGTCGACGCCGTCATCACCTTCTCCGAGGACACCCCGACCGTCGCGCTCGAGCGCCTGCGCCCCGACGTGTGGGCGAAGGGCGGCGACTACGCGGTCGAGGAGCTCCCGGAGGCCGAGGCCCTCGCGAGCTGGGGCGGGCGGATCGCGCTGCTCCCGTACCTCGAGGGCCGTTCCACCACCACGATCCTGCAGGAGGCCGCCATCCGTGCCGTCTGAGTCGCTCGGAACCGTCATCGTCACCGGCGCCGCGTCCGGGCTGGGCGCCGCCGTCGCCGAGGCCGTCGCGCGCGAGGGCGGGACGCCCGTGTCGCTCGACCTCAACCCGTCGGCCAACGGCTTCGAGCACGAGCAGGTCGACCTCTCCGACCCGCGCGCCGCCGAGACCGCCGTCCAGCGCGTGATCGAGCGCCACGACGACGTGCGCGGCGTCGTCACCGCCGCCGGCACCGACGCGTGCGGGAAGCTCGACGAGGTCGGGGGCGCGACGTGGGACCGCGTCGTCGCGGTCAACCTGCTCGGCACCGCCGCCGTCGCCCGCGCGGCGCTCCCCGCGCTCGAGCGCAACCGCGGCCGGGTCGTCACCGTCGCGTCCACGCTCGGCCTCCGCGCGCTGAGCGACGCCACCGCCTACTGCGCGTCGAAGTTCGGCGTCGTCGGGTTCTCGCGCGCGCTGGCCGTGGAGACGCAGGGCCGGATCGGCGTGACGATGCTCGTGCCGGGCGGCATGCAGACGGCGTTCTTCGACGACCGCCCCGAGCAGTACAAGCCCGGGCCGGACGCGCGCCTCAACCCGCCGTCCGAGGTCGCCGAGGCGGTGCTGTTCGCGCTCACGCGGCCGCCCGGCGTCGAGCTGCGCGAGCTCGTCGTCACGCCCGCGACCGAGCCCTCCTGGCCGTGAGCCGCCGGGTCGTCGTCCTGCGCGCGCTCGGTCTCGGCGACCTGCTGACCGGCGTGCCGGCGCTCCGCGCGGTCGCGGACGCGTTCCCGCCCGGCGCGCACGACCTGGTCCTGGCCGCACCCGCGGCGCTGCAGCCGCTGCTCGAGCTCGCCGACCTGCCGTTCCGCATCGTCGACCACGCCGGCCTGGAGCCGCTCCCCGCCGACCTGCACCGGCCGGCCGTCGCAGTCAACCTCCACGGGCGGGGACCGCAGAGCCACGCCCTGCTGGAGGCCCTCGCGCCCGAGCGGCTGATCGCGTTCGCGCGCCCAGGCGACGCCGCCGGGCCCAGCTGGCGGGAGGAGGAGCACGAGGTCGCGCGCTGGTGCCGGATGCTGGCCGAGCACGGCATCCCCGCCGACCCCTCGCGGCTCGACCTCCACCGACCGCCACTCCGGGGTGCTGCTCCGGGGGTCACGATCCTCCACCCCGGCGCCGCGAGCGAGGCGCGCCGGTGGCCGGCGCCGCGGTGGGTCGCCGTCGCGCGGGCCGAGCGCCAGGCCGGGCGCCGCGTCGTGCTGACGGGGAGCGCGGACGAGGCGCCGCTCGCCGCCGAGATCGCCGCCGCGGCCGGGGTCCCGCCCGAGTGCGTGTTCGCCGGGCGGACCGACCTGCGCGAGCTCGCCGCGCTCGTCGGCGGCGCCGCCCGCGTGGTGTGCGGGGACACCGGCGTCGCGCATCTCGCGACCGCGCTGCGGACGCCGTCGGTGGTGCTGTTCGGCCCCACGCCGCCGACGCTCTGGGGCCCGCCGCCCGCCCGGCCGATCCACCGTGTCCTGTGGGCCGGGCTGCGCGGCGACCCGCACGCGACCACGCCGCATGCGGGCCTGATGCGCATCCGGCCGGAGCACGTGCTCGACCAGCTCGGGGCGCTCGACCGCCACGAGCACGCGGCGGCGGTCGCGTGAGCGGCGCGCCGGTCGGCATCGCGATCGCGACGCGCGACCGCCGTGAGCTCCTGCTGGCGACGCTCGCGCACCTCACCACGCTCCCCGGCGCGCCGCCGATCGTCGTGGCTGACGATCGCTCCACCGACGGCACCGCGGCAGCGGTCAGCGACCACTTCCCGCAGGTCACCGTGATCGCAGCGCGCGGCCGCGGGGCGGCGGCGCGCAACGAGGCGGTCGCAGCGCTCGACACGCCGCTCGTCGCGTTCGCCGACGACGACTCCTGGTGGGCCCGCGACGCCCTCACCCGCGCCGCCGCCCACTTCGACCGCACGCCGCGGCTCGGCCTGCTCGCCGCGCGCGTGCTGGTCGGGCCGGAGCAGCGGCTGGACCCCGTCTGCGCCGCGATGCGCGTCAGCCCGCTGGGCGCCGCCCCCGAGCTGCCCGGCCCGCGGCTGCTCGGCTTCGTCGCCTGCGGCGCGGTCGTCCGCCGCGACGCGTTCCTCGGCGTCGGCGGGTTCCACCCGCGCTACGGCGTCGGCGGCGAGGAAGAGCTGCTCGCGCTCGACCTGCGCGCGGCGGGCTGGGCGCTCGCCTACGCCGACGACGTCGTCGCGCACCACCACCCGGCCGCCGGCCCGCGCCACGGCCGCACGCGCGTGCAGCACCGCAACGCGCTGTGGTCCGCGTGGCTCCGCCGCCCGGCCGGAGCGGCGCTCCGGGCCACCGCGGCGACCGCCCGCACCGACCCGCGGGCGACCGCCGCCGCCCTCGCCGGCCTGCCCTGGGCGCTGCGCGAGCGCCGCACGATCACCGACGCGGTCGAGGCCGAGGTGCAGCTCGTCGAGCGGGCTGCGGCGAAGTACTGAACGGCACGAGCAGGCTGGGCGGATGGCCCGGGCCGGTCGGGGGCGGATCATCGCTCCATGACCGCCGAGCACCTCACCGACCTTCCTCGCGACCGGCGGCTGCGCGTCCTGATCGCGGGGGGCGGCATCGCGGGCGTCGAGGCCCTCATGGCCCTGCGCGCCATCGCGGGCGACCGGGTCTCGATCGAGCTCATCGCCCCCAGCCCCGACCTCGTCGTGCGGCCGCTCGCGGTCGCCGCGCCGTTCGGGACCGAGGAGATCCGCCGCTTCGACCTGCGCGCGATCTGCGCCGAGCACGGAGCGCGGTACCGCCACGACGCCCTCTCCTACGTCGACGTCGTCGGCCACCGCGTCGAGACCGAGCGGTTCGCGACGCTCGAGTACGACGTGCTGGTCGTCGCCAGCGGGGCGCGGCGACGGCCCGCGCTGGAGGGCACGGTCACGTTCGACGGGCCCTCGGGCGTCGTCGCGCTGCGCCGCACGCTGGAGGAGCTGCGCGCCGGCGGGCTCCACCACATTGCGTTCGCCGTCCCCGACGGCGTCACGTGGCCGCTGCCGCTCTACGAGCTGGCGATCATGACCGCGGGCGTCGCGGCCGAGGCCGGCACGGGCGCCGAGATCACGCTCGTGACGCCGGAATCCGACCCGCTGGACATCTTCGGCCGGCCCGCGTCGGCGAAGGTCCACGAGCTGCTCGCGCACTCCGGAGTGCTGCTCCGTTCCCGCGCGCAGCCGTTCGCGGTCGCGATGGGGACGCTGCTGACGTCCGACGGCGCGCTGGCGGCGCAGCGGATCTTCACGCTGCCGGTGCTCGACGGCCCGCGTGTGCCCGGCCTGCCGCTGGACGCCGCCGGGTTCCTGCCGGTCGACGAGCACGGGGCGATCGTCGGCGTCGAGGACGTCTACGCCGCGGGCGACGGCACGAACCACCCGGTCAAGCAGGGCGGGCTCGCGGCGCAGCAGGCCGACGCGGTCGCGGACGCGATCGGCGCGCGGCTCGGGCTCGTCGACGACCCCGCGCCGTTCCGCCCGGTCCTCCGGGCGCAGCTGCTGACGGGCGCGCTCCCGTGGTACTTCCGCGCGGCGGAGGACCCCGACGCGGCGCTCCCGCCCGTGGCGGCGCAGGCGCCGCTGTGGTGGCCGCCCGCGAAGATCGCCGCGCGCCACCTCGGGCCGTACCTGACGACGCACGCCGAGCCCGCGCTGGGCGGCCGCGCGCTCCTCCACGACCGCAACGGGGCGACCGACGTCACGGTCGACGCGCAGCAGCGCGACGCGGCGCGGGAGGTCGCGCTGGTGTTCGCCGACGAGGACGCGGAGGCCGGCGACGCCCGCAGCGCGCTCCGCTGGCTCGACGCCGCCGAGAGCGCGTACGGGCTGCTGCCGCCCGACTACGTCGAGAAGCGGCGGCGCTGGACGGCGCAGCTCGAGCTCGCGCGCTCCTGAGCCGGCGCGCCGGGCGACCGTCTGCCGGCGAGCAACCCGGCCGCCGGCACGACGACCACCCCGCAGGAGGGCGTTCGGTGAGCTGTCATCGGATGACAGCTCACCGAGCTACCCGTCGCTCGTGTCGCTCAAGGCGCGTAGTCGTGGGAGTGGCAGGGCTTGCCACCGCACACGTCCACGACCCGCCCACCGGGCTTGAGGAACTCGGACTTCTGCAGCCGCGCCGCAGGCGTCGAGCGGACCGACTCGTGCGAGTCCTTGCCCTGCCGCGGCGGGGTGTTCGTCGCCGGCGGCTTGCCGTTGAAGCCCGGGCCGCTGTCCCAGTACGTGATCGCGCTGCCGTCGTAGGGGAACGAAGCGATCCGTTCCACGCCGTAGAGCGGCACCGCGTCGGTCCCGCGGCCCGGGTCGAAGATCGCGCGCGGGGTGCGGGCGCCGATCGTGCGGGCCTCGACCTCGGCCTGCCAGGTCGTGACCTGCCAGTCGCCGAACGCGACCTGCAGCAGGACGTCCTTCGCGGGCGTCTTGGGCAGCGGGTCGTCCGTCATGTGGTGCGCGTAGCCGTTGCCCTCGCCGCGGTCCCACAGCATCTGGATCATCGCGAGCGCGACCGCGCGGTCGGTCCCGTCCGGGTACGCCGGCTCGAGCACCTTGCCGTAGACGTCCCAGTTCGACGAGCGCTGCAGCAGCACCGAGAAGTTCATCCCGGGCACGCCGAGCACCGCCCGGCGGAAGTCGACCCCGAGCGCCGTCAGCGCGCCGCCCATGATGCCGCCCTGCGAGTTGCCGTCGTAGTAGAGCTCGCGCGTGTTCAGCAGGCCCGCGAACGCCGCGTGCGACGACAGCCCCTGCGGGTGGAGCATCAGCCGCCCGAGCATCTGGAAGTTCACGAAGCCCTGCTGCAGCCGGTCCGGGATCGTCGCGAAGTTCGACAGCTCCCCGAGCGACTTGATCGCGTTCGGGATGTCCTCGCCGGCCATGCCGCTCCACTCGGTGCCGCAGAAGACCATGTCGTGCTCGGACGCCATGTCGGCGATGTTCGCCGCGTTCAGCTCACGCAGCGAGCCGAGCAGGCCGTGCCCGTAGAGCGAGATCCGCGCGGGCGCGCTCGCCGCCACCCGCGGCACGACGCAGGCGAACTTCGCGTTCTGCGTGTTCCCCGGCCGCTGGACCGGCAGCGCGTCCTTGCCCGACGACGCGTAGTTGAGCCGCGAGCCGACCGCGCAGCCGGTCGTGTTCAGGTAGCACGGGACGGTGATCGTGCCGTCGACGCGCCGCAGCAACTTCGCGTTCTGCTCCGGCGTGAACTCGGTGATCTCGGTCACCGCGAACTGCGGCGCGCGGCCCTGCACGACGCCGTCGGTGAGGTTCGTGTCGCCGAGCTGGCGGAACGCGTCGTCGCGGATCGTCAGCGCGCGCTCGCTCAGGGATCGCTCGCTCGCGACCGTGAAGTCCCACGCCATCACGAGCTCGTCGCGGTCGATGCCCGCCTTCTCCAGCGGCCCGAACACCTGCCGGTACGACCGCGCGAGCCGGCCCTGGCCACGCTTCAGCCGGGCGAACGCGCGAGAGGCGCGCACCTTCGTGCCGAGATCGCGCAGGGCGACGACGTAGCGGCGGCCCTCCTCCCAGTTCTTCGCCGGGTGGATGAGGAGCGCGGGGTCGCGCTTGACCGAGTGGTCGAGCTCGGCCCACAGCAGCTGGCGCTCGCCGGTGCGCGCGTCGATCACGACGACCGACGCGTCCTTGGCGAGCGACTTGCGCAGGTCGGTGAGCGGCGGGAGCTGGGCCTCGTTGACGCCCTTGACCTTCGCGACGAGCGTCTGCCCCGGGGAGAACCCGTCGTTGCGGTTGTACTCGCGCGCGGCGATCCGCTTGCCGTCCTTGTTCGCCGGCATCGCGGCCTGCGGCAGCCGCACGCGCCGGCCCGTGTCGGTCTTCCGATCGGCGACCGTCAGCCGCGCGTCGTTCGGGAACGGCATCAGACACGGCTTCGACGTGTCGTACCCGTCGCACGACGTCGATCCGGCCGCCTGCGCGGCCTGCGGCAGGACGAGCGCCATCCCGGCGACCGCCACGGCCAGCTGCTTGACCCTCAACACTTCCCCCTCGTCTCTCCAACGACCCTACGCCCCCGAAAAGGCGCGGCGACCGTACCAGTTGCGCCGGGAGGGGCGGAAGGGGGGCGCGCGGCAGCGGCGGGCGGGAGAGGCGCGGCGGCCGCGGCGAGGGGCGGGCCAGACGGCGCGGCGCGTCAGCGCGGGCGCGGCGCCAGCGGGAGCGCGTCGAAGCGGCCTGACGGGCGGCAGAGCGCCGCGACGGTCACGCGGCGGTCGCCGGAGGCCGGGCGGCCGGCGACCACCACGCGGGCGGTGGCGCTCGCGCCGACGACGGTCGTGGGGGCGAAGCCGTGGGAGAGGCCGCCGCCGCCCGCCGGGACGAGGCCCGCGACGCGCATGCCGCGCGGGCAGGGCAGGTCGGCCTGGGCCGTCGCGCCGCCGCCGGGGATCGTCAGCGTGCCCGTCACGACCGCGGTCCGCGCGGGCACGGCTGCGCCGCGCGCGACGGCGCCGCCCGGCAGCGCGACGCCCTCCAGGCGCATCGGGGCCGGCTCCCCCGCGTGCCAGACGCGCGTCTCGAGCCCGTACACGCCACCGACCGCGACGGCCGCAGCCGCCGCGCCGGCGGTCACCTTGCCCGCGGAGAGCTTCGTGCCGCCGACGACGAGCGCGAGCGCACCGAGCGCGGCGGGCGCCGGCACGAGCGCGCCCAGCTGCCGTCGGCCCGCCTTCAGGCCCGTCCGGAACGCCCGGCAGTCCCGGCACAGCGCGACGTGGCGCAGCACGGGCATCGCCGGGCGGCGGCGCCGGTCGTGGGCGACGAGCAGGTCGTGGCGCACGTCGTCGCACCGCGCGTCCCGGGCGGCGGCCGTCCGGGCCAGGTTCTCGCGCGCGCGATGCACGAGGTTCTTCGTCGCCTGGACGCTCACGCCCAGCTCCCGCGCGAGCTCCACGTGCGTCAGCCCGTCCAGCTCCCGCCGCACGAGCGCGTGGCGCTGCGTGGCGGGCAGCCGCGCGACGTCCTCCAGCGCGGTGAGCGTCGCGTCGCGCCGGACGGTCGCGTCGTGCGGCGACGCCCCGAGCGACGGCGGCTCCTCGCCCGGATGGAGCAGGTGGAGCGCGACCGAGTCGGTGTGCCGCCCGAGCTCGTCGAGGCAGCAGTTGCGCACGACGCGGAAGAGGTACGCGCGCGCCTGCACGTGCCGGTCGTCGCGGCGCAGCGCGCGGTAGGCGCGCATCAGCGCCTCCTGCACGACGTCCTCGGCGAGGCCCGGCTGCGTCCGCACGATGCCGCGCGCGTACCGCAGCAGCGCGGCCCGGTGGCGCTCGCACAGCTCGCCGAACGCCCGCTCGTCCCCTGCCCGGAACGCCGTGACGAGCTCGGTGTCCGTCAGCCGCGCGTACGGCCGGGGCGTGGGCGACGCGCTCACGACGGGTCCTCCGAGCACAGGTAGCGGCTGCGGATCCACCCTCGCGTCCCGAACCGCGCGCCCACCGGGAGCCAGCCCCGGTGGCGCGCCCGGCGCGGCAGCACGGTGAGCAAATCCCCGCGGTGCACCACCCCGACGATCGCCCGTCCGGGCGCGTCGTACAGGCCCGCCCGGCTCGCGCAGACCTCGACCGTCCGGGCGGCCTCCGCACGCGCGGCGCCGCCGGTGAGCAGGCACGCGCAGGAGAGCAGCACGACGCCCCGAACGTAGACAGACACACCCATGTCAACCGGTATGTGCGCAGAAGGTCCCGCCTCTTTGCGGCGACGCCCAAGGTGCGGGACCTTCCGGGCGCCCGCCGGTCGTTCGCAGCATGACCCTGCCGCGCCGCACCCCACGCCGCGCCGCCGCGCTCGCCGGCGCCGCGCTCGCCGTCGCCCTCGCCGCCGTCGCGCCGCCTGCCGCGACCGCCGAGGACCCCGTCTACGACCCCGCGCTCTACGACGCCGGCCTCCCCGACGGGGTCGTGGAGCACGGCGTGATCGACTTCCGCCTCACCGGCTCCCCCGTCGCGCAGCACAGCCGCACCGAGTACTGGGCCTCGAACGAGCGGTGGCGCACCGTCACGACCCACGTCCCGACCGGCCTGCTGATGAACGAGTCGTTCGGCACCGAGCACGGGCAGACGTGGTTCACGCTGCGGACCACCGCCATGCCGCCGCGCGGCGCCAAGCCGTCCGACGGGCCGTTCTGGTCGGACAAGCCGCCGACGATCCACACCACCAAGACCCGCGCGACGCCGCCCTACGCCGGCCACCCGGCGGCGTACAACCGCCAGCTGATCGAGAAGGGGATCGTCGTCCCCGTCGGGCCCGCCACCGTCGCGGGCGTGGCCGGCACCCGGTACGTCGTGCCGCCCGACATGAAGTCCACGAACATCGCCGAGCGCGGGCAGAAGTTCATCACCGACGTCCCGGGCGCCGGCATGGAGCTCATCCTGGAGAACGGGACGCTGGCGCCGCTCGCGCGCGAGATCACGCTCCCGGACAACGGCGAGTGGGGCGACTTTTCCCAGCGCGAGGAGCTGCTGAAGCGCGAACGCAGCGCCGACGACTCCGGCCTGCACGCGCGCCTGAGCCAGGCGGCCTACAAGGGCGCGCTCAAGGCCTGGCACGCGAAGGTCCGCAAGGCCAAGGCGCGCGCCAAGGCCAAGCGGGACCGCCGCGGCTGACGCTCACGCGCGCCGGTAGGTCCGGACGGCCAGCGGCACGAAGACCGCGAGCAGGCCGGCGAGCCAGGCCAGCGCGCCGAGCGCCGGGCCCGCCGCGTCGCCGCCGGTGACGGTCAGCGCGCGGGTGGCGTCGACGACCAGCGTCACCGGGTTGATCTCGGCGAACCAGGTCAGGGCCGCCGGCATCGAGTCGGCCGGGACGAAGGCCGACGAGATGAACGTCACCGGGAAGACCCACAGGAAGCCTGCCGACTGCACCGCCTCGGGGTCCTTGATCGCCAGGCCGACCCACGCGCTGATCCACGAGAAGACGTAGGAGAACGCGAGCACCAGCACGAAGGCGAGCAGCAGCTCGGCCGCGCTCCCCTCGGGCCGGAAGCCGACGGCGACGCCGACGGTCACCATCACGGCGAGCGTCAGGACGTTCACCGCGACGTCGGCCAGCGTGCGGCCGAGCAGCACCGCCGAGCGCGCCATCGGCAGCGAGCGCAGGCGGTCGACCATCCCGCCGGCGACGTCCTCGTTGAGCCCCATCCCCGTCATCAGCGCGCCGAGGATCGCGGTCTGCACGACGATGCCGGGGATCAGGAAGTCGACGTAGTCCAGGCCGCCGGTGTCGATCGCGCCGCCGAAGACGTAGCGGAACATCAGCAGCAGGATCACGGGCTGCACGAACGCCAGGACGACGAGCATCGGCCGGCGCACGGTCTTGCGCAGCTGCCGCGCGGCCATCACGCGGGTGTCGGCGAACGTCTCGGCGAGCGAGACCCGCTCGGGCTCGATCGCGGGTGCGATTGCGGTGGTCATGCGGCCAGCTCCAGGGCGGGGTCGGTGGCGGTCGGGTCGTCGTCGGCGCGGCGGCCGGTGATGGTCAGGAAGACGTCGTCGAGGCTCGGCTGCTGGACCTCGATCGCGGCGATGGCGAGGGCACCGGCGTCGAGCCGGCGCACGGCCTCGGCGGACGCGTCGGCCGACGGGACGGCGACGCGGACCTCGCCCGCCGCCTCGTCCACGAGCGGCTCCTCGCCCGAGGCCAGCGGCGCGAGCGCGGCGGCCGCCTCCCGCACGCGGGTGCGGTCGGCCACCCGGACCACGAGGAGCTCGCTGCCGACGGTCGCCTTCAGCTCGGCCGGCGTGCCGTCGGCCACGATGCGGCCGCGGTCGACGACCGCGACCCGCTGCGCGAGCCGGTCGGCCTCCTCGAGGTACTGCGTCGTCAGGAGCACGGTCGTGCCCTCGGCGCGCAGCTCGTCGACGGTCTGCCACAGCTCCTGGCGCGTGCGCGGGTCCAGGCCGGTCGTCGGCTCGTCGAGGAGCAGGAGCGGCGGGCGCCCGACGAGGCTCGCGCCGAGGTCGAGCCGGCGGCGCATGCCGCCCGAGTAGGTCGACACGCGGCGGTCGGCGACGTCGGTGAGCGAGAAGCGCTCGAGCACCTCGGCCGCGCGGCGGCGGGCCTCGCGCGCCGAGAGCCGGTACAGGCGCCCGACCATCTCCACGTTCTCGCGGCCCGTCAGCTCGCCGTCGACCGCCGAGAACTGCCCGGCCAGGCCGATGCGGCGGCGGACGGCGAGCGGCTGCGCGGCGATGTCGCGGCCGAAGACGCGCGCGGTGCCGGCCGACGGCTTCAGCAGCGTCGCCAGCACCCGCACGAGCGTCGTCTTGCCCGCGCCGTTCGGACCGAGCAGGCCGAAGACGATGCCGGCCGGGACCTGGAGGTCGAGGCCGTCGAGCGCCTGGACGTCGCCGTACGCGAGCCGCAGGCCCGCGGCGTCGATGGCGTGCTCAGACATGGGTGGTCCTCCGGATCGTGATGGTGCCGACGGCCGTGCGGGCACGGACGCGGACGGTCTCCTCACCGGCGGCGGGCGCGCCGCCGGCGTCCAGCTCGTTCTCCACGCGGCCGGCGCTCGCGCGCACGTCGAGCCACGCGGCGGTCCCCTCGGCGATGCCGATCTCGACGTCGCCGGCGCCGCTCTCGACGACCACCTCGCCGCGTGCGACGGCGCCGAGCCGGATGTCGCCGAACGCGGACTTCGCGGCCACGCCGGCGCCCGCGCGGTCGACCGCGATGGAGCCGTTCGCCGTCGTCAGGCGCAGGTCCCCCTCCGCGCTCGCGACCTCGATGTCGCCGTTGGCGTTCTTGATCCGCGCGCCGCGCTCGGCGGCGGTGAGCCGGATGTCGCCCGAGCCGGACTGCAGCTCGGCCTCGAGCGCCGCGCCGACGGTGATGTCGCCGAGGCCGGTCTTGGCGGTGAGCGCGCGGACCGTGTCGACCCGCAGGTGGCCGAGGCCGGTCTTCACGCGCGTGTCGCGGAGCTCACCCTCGGTGTCGACGTCGCCCCAGCCCGTGGAGGCGTCGACGGTGGACCCGGCGGGCAGCTCGACGGTGACGTCGACCGAGCCGCTGCGGCCGCGCGGGCCGATCGCCCGCAGGCCGGGGCGCTTGCCCTTGATGCGGAGGGTGCCGTCGGCGAAGTCGACCCGCGTGGCCTCGACGGCCTGCACGTCGGCGTGCTTGCCGGGGTCGCTCGGGCGGACGGTGACCGTGGTCTCGCCGGTCGCCGAGGCGACGAGCCGGACGCCGCCGACGCCGAGGTCGATGGCGGCGGAGATCGGGGTGGGGGTGGTGAACGTGGGCACGGGTGAACCTCCTGGGTCCAGGCGCTGCTGCGAAGGGATCGGATGTGGTGAGCGGGGCGGCTAGCGCGCCCAGCCGGTGAAGGAGTCGCCGCCGAGCGCGCCGCCGCGGGTGCGGGGGCGCGTCTGAGAGCGACCTGCCGCGCCCGGGCTCGCGACCGCGGCGGCGGCCGCCCGGACGAGCCAGGTGTTGACCGAGACGCGCGCGGCGGCCGCGGCGTCGTCGATCGCCGCCTTCAGGCTCTCCGGCACGCGGAGGCTGATGCGCGCGGTGGCGCCCTCGTCGGTGTCGCCCGCGCGGCCGATGTCCGCCTGCAGCGTCACCGTGACATCACCGGTGGCATCGTCGGCCGCCGGCGGCGGCGTCACGACGAACTCGGGCTGCCCGCCACGGAGCCGCAGCTCCACCGAGCCCGGCGCCGACTCGCGGGTGATCTCGTCCGCAGCGGCGGAGAGCGCGTCCAGCAGCGTGAGGCGGACGGCGGAGTCGAGCGGAGCGATCAGGCGCTCAGCGAGGGCCCGAGCCTCCTCACCCCCGGCGTCTGCGGCGACCAGCAGCTCGTTGCGGAGATGCTCGGCGTACGGCGTCAAGTCCATGACGCCATAGTGACATCACTTTGGCGTCACGTCAAGGGCAAAGTGGCGTCAGGCCGTGACGTCGACCACCGCGGCGCCCTCGATCCGCCCCGCGCGGAGGTCGTCGAGCGCGCGCCCGGCGTCCGCGAGCGCGTACGGCGTCACCTGCGTCACCACCGGGACGGCCGCGGCGAGCTTGAGGAGCTCGTGGCCGTCGGCGCGGGTGAGGTTCGCCACCGAGCGGATCACCCGCTCGCCCCACAGCGCGGCGTACGGGAAGGACGGGATGTCGCTCATGTGGATGCCGCCGCACACCACGACGCCGCCCTTGGCGACCGCCGCCAGCGCGCGCGGGACGAGCTCCCCCGCCGGCGCGAAGATCAGCGCGGCGTCGAGCGGCGCCGGCGGCGCGTCGGCCGACCCGCCGGCCCACACCGCGCCGAGCGACCGCGCGAAGTCCTGGGTCGCCGTGTCCCCCTCGCGGGTGAACGCGTAGACCTCGCGTCCTTCGTGCACCGCGATCTGGCAGACGATGTGCGCCGCCGCGCCGAAGCCGTAGAGGCCGACGCGCGCCGGGTCGGCGGCGAGCCGCAGCGTGCGGTGCCCGATCAGCCCGGCGCACAGCAGCGGCGCCACCTCGAGGTCGCCGAACCCGTCGGGGAGCGGGAGGCAGAACCGCTCGTCGGCGACGCACCGCTCCGCGAACCCGCCGTCGCGATCCAGGCCGGTGAACTCCGCGTGGTCGCACAGGTTCTCCCGTCCGCTCGTGCAGTAGCGGCACGTCCCGTCGGTCCACCCCAGCCACGGCACGCCGACGCGCCGGCCGTCGTCCACGCGCTCGGCGACGATCTGGTGGCCGAGCACGAGCGGCCACCGCGGCGGGGTCAGCTCGCCGTCGGCGATGTGCAGGTCGGTGCGGCAGACCCCGCACGCGCGCACCCGCAGGAGCACCTCGCCGGCGCCCGCGACCGGGTCGTCCAGCTCGGCGAGCCGGAGCGCCTGGCCCGGCCCGTCCAGCACCATCGCGCGCATGGGCCGATCATGACCGCTGGTCCCGGTGCGCGCGAGCGCGCGGCAGTCACACGCGCACGTCGCCCAGCCCGAGGTCGCGCCCGATGATCTCCTTCATGATCTCGTTCGAGCCCGCCCAGATCTTCGTCACGCGCGCGTCCATCCAGGCGTGCGCGACCTCGTACTCCTCCATGTAGCCGTAGCCGCCGTGGAGCTGGACGCAGGCGTCGATCACCTGGTTCTGCACCTCGGCGCTCCACCACTTCGCCTTCGCCGCGTCGACCGCCGACAGCTGGCCGACCGCGTGCGCCGCCAGGCACTGGTCGACGAACGCCTGCGTCACGTCCAGGCGCGTCTGGAGGTCGGCCGCGAGGAAGCGCGAGCTCTGGAACGTGCCGACCGGCCGCCCGAACGCCTTGCGCGTGCGGATGTACTCCAGCGTCGTGTCGAACGCCGTGCGCGCGTGCGCGGTGTTGGAGATCGCCGAGCCCAGCCGCTCCTGCGCGAGGTGCTCCATCATGTGGTGGAACCCGCGGTCGAGCTCGCCGATGAGCTGGTCCTCGGTCACGCGCACGTCCTCGAAGAACAGCTCCGCCGTGTCCGCCTCGTGCTGGCCGACCTTGTGGAGCTTGCGCCCGCGCGTGAAGCCCTCCATCCCCTCCTCGACCGCGAAGAGCGAGATGCCGCGCCCGCGCGGGTCGGTCGCCGTCCGCGCCGCGACGATGACCATCTCCGCGTGCGCGCCGTTCGTGATGAACGTCTTGGAGCCGTTGATGACCCACTCGTCGCCGTCGCGCTTGGCCGTCGTCTTCAGCCCCTGCAGGTCCGAGCCCGCCTCCGGCTCGGTCATCCCGATCGCCGTGACCATCTCGCCCGTGACGAACTTCGGCAGCCACCGCTCCTTCTGCTCGTCGGTCGTCAGCCGCGTCAAGTACGGCGCGCACACGTCGGCGTGGATCGTGAACGACGACGCGTAGGCCATCCCGGCGCGCGAGAGCTCCTCGTTGAAGATCGCGTTGAAGCGGAAGTCGACGTCGCTGCCGCCGTACTCCTCAGGGATCGCGACGCCGAGGAACCCGCCCTCGCCGGCCCGCAGCCACAGCTCCTTGGGGATGCGGCGCGTCTCGCGGATCTCCTCGCGCCGCGGCAGGATCTCGCGGTCGACGAACGCGGCGGCGGACTCGCGGAAGAGCTTGTGGTCGTCGTCGAAGACGGTGCGCGGGAGGGCCATGGCGCGGGAGCGTACGGCTCCGGACCCGGCGCTGCGGCTGAACGGCGGTCACCGTGTCGCGCGGTGCGCGGCGGGTAGATGGACGGAGGATGCAGGAAGCTCGCCGCCCGGATGCCACAGCGGGACCGCCCGGACGGCGCCACTCCCCGGCGACGACGGTCGAGGAGATCATCGAATGCGCCCCGGACGCGGTCGTGGCGATGGACGCCGACGGGCGCATCAGCCACTGGAACCGCCGGGCGCACGAGCTGTTCGGATGGGCGGCCGACGAAGCCGTGGGGCGCCCCGTGCGCGACGTGCTGGTCCCCGAACCCGACCGGCCCGCGCACGACGCGGGCCTCGAGCGCGTGCTCGGCGGCGCGGAGCCGCGCCTCCTCGGCGATCCGGTGCAGGTCGAGGCGCTGCACCGCAGCGGCGCGACGTTCCCCGTCGAGCTGACGATCTCCCGCGTCGACTCGGGCGAGGAGGCCGGGTTCGTCGCGTTCATCCGCGACGTCCGCGCGGTGCGCCAGGCGGAGAGCGACCTCCGCGAGGCGCGCGACACGTTCCGCCTCGCGTTCACGGCGTCCCCGATGGGGATCGCGATGGCCGCGGTCGAGGACTTCGCGTGGCTGGAGGTCAACCCGGCGTTCTGCGCGATGCTCGGCTACACGGAGGAGGAGCTGCGGCAGCGGAACTTCGTCGAGCTGACGCATCCCGACGAGCACGCGCGCACGATCTCCAACGCCCAGCGCCTGCGCCGCGGCGACACGTCGGTGGTGCGCGTCGAGCGCCGGTTCCTGCGCAAGGACGGGACGACGCTGTGGGCCGACGTCACCGTCCTGCTGCTGCGCGACGCGAGCGGCGCGCCGCGCTGCTACCTCGGCCAGATCCTCGACATCACCGAGCGCAAGACGGCCGAGGAGGCGGTGCGCACGTCCGAGCGGCGGCTCGCCGACGCGCAGGTCGTCGGGCACGTCGGCTCCTGGGAGCACGACGCGGAGCTCGGCCAGGTCGTGTGGAGCGACGAGCTGCACCGGATCTTCGGCCTCGAGGGCCGGCCCGCGCCCCAGACGAGCGCGGCGTTCCTCGACCTCGTCCACCCCGACGACCGCGAGGAGGTCGACCAGGCCATCCGCGAGGTCCCCGGCGCGCACGACTACCGGATCGTGCGCCCCGACGGCGAGATCCGCTGGGTGCACGGGCGGCGGCGCGCGATCGGCGGGCCGGGCGAGCCGCGCCGCATCGCCGGGATCATCCAGGACATCACCGAGCGCAAGCGGATCGAGGAGGAGCTGCGCCGCTCGAACGCCGCGCTCGAGCACTACGCCCACGCGGCGTCGCACGACCTCGCCAGCCCGCTGACGACGATCAGCGGGTTCGCCGCCGTCCTGCGGATGCGCCATGCGGACGCGCTGCCGGCGGAGGCGCTCTCGTACCTCGACGCGATCGAGCGCGGGACCGAGCGGATGCGGGCGATGCTCGACGCGATGCTCGAGTACGCGCGTGCGCAGAGCGGCGAGCGGGACGTGGAGGACGCCGACCTGGCGGCGATCGCCGAGGACGTGGTCGCGGACCTGCGCGGGACGATCGCGGACACGCGGGCGCAGGTCGCGGTGGAGTCGCTGCCGACCGTCCGCGGCGAGCGCGCGCTGCTGCGTCAGCTCCTGCTCAACCTGCTCGGCAACGCGCTGAAGTACACGCGTCCGGGCGAGCCGCCGGAGGTCCGCGTGACCGCCGAGCGCGTGGAGGGCTCGCGCTGGCAGATCGCCGTCGCCGATCGCGGCATCGGCATCCCGCCCGACCAGGCCGAGCAGGCGTTCGCGATGTTCACCCGCCTGCCGTCCGGGGCCGCCTACCCCGGCACCGGGATGGGCCTCGCGCTGTGCCTGAAGGTCGTCGAGCGCCACGACGGGCGCATCTGGATCGCCCCGACGCCCGGCGGCGGGACGACGGTGCTGTTCACGCTGCCGGGCTGAGCTCGTCCGCGAGGCCGAGCACGAGCCGCACCGCGCGCGCGACCGTCGGGTAGACGAGGTTCTCCGGCGTGTCGCTCATCAGGTGGTAGTTGCTGAGCACCTTGGTGCGCGGGTCCCACGACGCGAGCGTCGCCGTCGGGAAGCTGGCGCGGCTGGGGACGACCGCGTCGGTCGAGGCGCGGGAGCGCAGGCCGCGGCGCAGCGGCGCGCCCTGTGCGGCGGCGATGCGCGCGAGCCGGTCGCGCAGGGACGGGTCGCAGTAGGGCTCCATCCGGAACGGGCCCTCGGCCTCGACCATCAGCAGCTCGGGCGAGCCGATCGTGTCGAGGTTGACGACCCACGTCCGCGCGGGATCGAGGCCGGCCATCCGCTGCCCGACGAAGTCGTAGATGCCGCCCTGGAGGATCTCCTCCGCGCCGCAGGACGCGAGCAGCACGCGCACGCCCGGGACGGGGCGGGCGGCGAGCGCCTCGGCGAGCGCGACGAGCGCCGCGCACGCGCTGAGGTTGTCGTTGGCGCCGGGAACGATCGGGCTGCGGGCGATGTCGACCCCGAGGACGAGGCTGAAGACGCCGAGCGCGCCGCCGGTCACCGTGAGGCGGCGGCTGCGCACGGCCGCGCCCAGCGCGCTCAGCGCGGGCGGCCCCGCGACCGGCAGCCACAGCGGCGGGGACGTGTCGATGCGGGCGAGCAGCCCGGGCGCGAGGCGGGCGAGCGCCTCCTGGCCGGACTGGTCGAAGACCATGCCCGTGGGCGCGGCGTCGTGGTGGGCGAGGACGACGAGCGTGCGGTCGCCGTCGCCGATCTGCGCGACGACGTTCGTGGTCTCCTGCTCGCGGGTGGCGAGGCGCCGCCACAGCCGGGTGCCGTTGGAGACGTCGTCGACGATCGCGGCCGCCGCGAGCGTGCCCAGCGCGGCCGAGCGCCAGCGCCACCGGCCGCGCAGCGCCTGGACGGCAGCGACGACGCCCGCGAGCCCGAGCGGGAGCAGCGCCCCCGGGTAGCCCGCGCGGAACCGCGCGGCGTCGATCGCGACGTCCGCGCCCGGGTGCGCGCGCCGCAGCCGCTCCGCGAGCCACTCCGCCGCCTGGCGCTCGCCGTCCGTCCCGGCCCGCCGCTCGAGCGGCGCGAGCGCCTCGACGACCTCCCGCAGCGTCTCCTCCGCGACCTCGTACATCCGTACAGCTTCGCGGATCCGCGCCGCGGGAGGGCGCGCGGGGCTAGGAGCGGACGACCAGGACCGGGCGCTCGACGTGGTGGAGCGTCGCCATCGCGACCGAGCCGAGGAGCATCTCGCGGACCGCGGAGCGGCCGCGGGAGCCGACGACGACGACCGCCGCGCCGCGCTGGTCGGCGACGGCTTTGAGCGCGTCGGCCACCGCGCGACCGCCGGTGCGGACGCCCTCGGACGGCACGGTCACGACGTCCTCGCCGGCGGGCGCGTCGACCTCGCCGTCCGGGCCCACCACGACCACGAGCCGGGGCCGCTCCGGGAACAGCTCGCGCGCCGCCGCGAGTGCGCGATCGGCGCCCTCGGAGCCGTCGTACGCGACGACCACCGGCGCGTCGTCCGCGGGCGCGGGCGTGTCGTCGGGGACCACGAGCACCGGCGACGGGCTGTAGTGGACGACCATGTCCGAGACGCTGCCGAGCACCGCGCGCACGCCGCTCAGGCCGCGTGCGCCGACGACGACCGCGGCCGGGTGGCGGTCGTTGGCGACGCCGGCCAGCTCGACCGCGTCGCCGCCGAACCCGCGGACGGTGAGCGGCTCGGCCACCCAGCCGTGCTCGGCCGCGAGGGCGGCGCCCTGCGCCGCGCGCTCCTCGGCCGCGAGCCGGCCGCGCTCCTCGATGACCTCGGTCAGCTCGCCCAGCGTGGGCACGCCGGTCACGTCGCCGCGCGCGCCCGCGGGGCTCCACGTCGTCGCCACGGTTGCGGCGCGCCCGGCGAGCAGCCGCGCCCCGACCTCGATCGCGGTCGCCGCGCCCGAGGAGCCGTCGTAGCCGATCAGCACCGGCTTGTGGTCTGCCATGCGCCCACCCTAGTGGGACACCCACGTCACGCTCAGGCGCGCGCACCTTCCTCGCCCCGTGCCCGGCGCGGGGACGCCGAGGAGCGGGCCGGAAGGTGGGTCAGGCGTCGTCGACGCCGGCGCCGAGCCGGCGCACGCACGCGAACAGCGCCGCGCGGAGGTCCTCGCGCTGCCCTCGAAGCTCTCAGCGCCCCCGGCGCCCCTACCGCCGCCGCGCGACCTTCGCCGCGCTCAGCCGCGCCGCCAGCCGCTGCGCGACCGTCTTGCCCGCCGCGTTGGCCAGCGCAGTCCGGACGTGGACGTCGAGCGCTCGCGTCCGCACCCGCCGCGCGTCCGCGCGGGACAGCCGCAGCACGACCGTCACGTTGCCCGCCTGCGCGGCGATCGTCTTGACCGCCAGCGTGCGCGGCTTCGTGCCCCGCGTCGCCAGCTCGACCGCGCCCGCGCACGGCCCGGGCCGGCACACGAGGCTCACCCGCACGTCGCGCTTGGCGTCGACGCGCAGGGCGGTGGAGCGGAGCGCGAGGAGCGGCGTCGGCGCGCTTGACGAGCGCACGACCGTCGCACCCGGCGCGCCCGCGGGGCCCGCCGGCCCTGGTCCACCTGCCGGCCCTTGCGGCCCCGCCGGCCCCGACGGGGGCGGCGGCGCGACGGCCTGCCAGTCGGGGTGGTCGCTCGGCCCGGCGTGGATGCGCTGCGCGGCGCCGCCCGCGGCCGGCATGACGTAGAGGCCGTCCGCACGCGCGAACACGACCTGCGTCCCGTCCGGCGAGAAGACCGGCGCGTACCCGTCGGGCGTGAGCTGCTGCGTGCCGGTGCCGTCGGCGTTCACCGTCCAGATGCCCGCGGGCGCCGGGGTCGCGCCCGGCCGGCCGGTCGCGTAGATCAGCCGCCGCCCGTCCGGCGCCCAGTCGAGGTCCTGGGCGGCGTGCGTCGGCACGTCGAGCACCTCAGGCGTGGCGCCCGGGTGGTCGGGGTCGATCGTGAGGATCGTCGGCAGCGACCACGTCGTGCCGCCGTCGTCGGACGTGCGCTGCAGGAAGGCGACACGCGTCCCGTCGGGCGACCACATCGGCTCGCTGGTCGACACCAGCGCCGGACCGTCCACGTCGTCCTCCACGAGCGGGCGGGTGAAGCCGTGCGCCGCGACGAGCGTGATGCCGGGCGGCTCGCTGCCGCCCGGGCCGTCGTCCTGCGCGATGACGTACGCGTCGCCGTCCGGCGCCCAGCTCGGCACGCTCGCGAACACGAACGCGTTGCGCTCGGCCACCGTCCGCACGCCCTCCATCGTCTGCGCGTACGTGCCGTTGCCGACGACCCGCGTGGCGAAGACCGACAGCGGCGCGGAGAGGATGTCGAGCCGCTCGGTGTCGAACGCCAGCGTCTGCCCGTCGGGGGTCCAGCGGGCGCTCGTCGCGCCGTAGAACATGCTCGTCACCGGCCGCTTGCCGCTGCCGTCGGCGGCGATCGTCCACACCTCCTGCCCGCACGCGGGCGCGTTGGGGCGGTCCTGCGGACACGCGGTGAAGGCGATCAGCCCGTTCGCGCCGGGCGTCGTGGCGCCGGCGGCGGGCGGCAGGGCAAGGGCGAGGAGCAGCAGGGCGACCCCTGCCGCGACGGGACGGGCAGGCATGGCGCGACGCTAGCCCCGGCGAGGCCCGTGGATCAAGAAGGGGAGGCTGCGTGCGAGCTTCGGGGCGACCGTGGTTAGGCCGTCCTAAGCTCGAAGGCATGCCTCCCCGCGTTCCCCGCCGCGCCACCGTGGTGGCGACCGAGCGCCTGACGCCGCACATGGTGCGGCTCGTGCTCGGCGGCCCGGGCTTCGACACGTTCGAGGCCGGCGAGTTCACCGACCACTACGTCAAGCTCCGCCTCCCCGACGCTGACGGCGAGATCCGCACGCGGACGTACACCGTGCGCCACTGGGATCCCGAGCGCCGGGAGATCACCGTCGACTTCGTCGTGCACGGCGACACCGGCGTGGCCGGGCCGTGGGCGCTGAAGGCGCAGCCCGGCGACGAGCTCGACCTCCTCGGGCCGGGCGGCGCGTACACGCCCGACCCGGAGGCCGACTGGCATCTGCTCGCGGGAGACGCCGCGGTCATCCCCGCGATCTCCGCCGCGCTCCCCCGCATCCCGGCCGGCGTGCCGGTGCAGGTCGTCATCGAGGTCGACGGCCCCGAGGAGGAGCAGCCGCTCGAGACGCCCGGCGACCTGCGCCTCACGTGGCTGCACCGCACGAAGGGCCCGGGCGAGGAGCCCGAGCTGCTCGTCGACGCCGTCCGCGCGCTGCCGCAGCTCGAGGGCCGCGGCCACATCTTCCTCCACGGCGAGGCGACCTCGGTCCGCAACGTCCGCCGCCACCTCGTCGCCGAGCGCGGGCTCGACCCCGCCGACCAGTCGATCTCCGGCTACTGGAAGCTCAAGCGCACCGAGGAGGGCTGGCGCGAGGACAAGCCCGCGTGGCGCGAGCAGGTCGAGGCGGACGACGCGCTCGCCGGCCGCGCCTGACGGCGTCCGGCGGGCCGCGCGCGGGGCCTATGGGACGAGCGCGGCCGACAGCTGCTGCAGCGCGCGGCGGGTCTTCGTCTCCTGCTCGCCGCCGAGCTCGACCCCGCGCCCGGCCAGGTAGGCGCGGGTGCGCGCGGCGACGTCGAACGTCTCCGCGGGCGGGCACTTGGTCGACAGCTCCAGCACGCGCGACTCGTCGGGGTAGAGCCACAGCTCGGCGACCATCCGGCGGCGGCCCAGCTCGCGCGGCGCGAAGCGCAGCTTGAGCACGAAGATCGGGCCGAGCACGGTGAGGTCGTCGAGCCCGAGGCCCTCCGGGGCGCGGCTCGCGTACAGCCGGCGCTGCTCCTTCGTGAAGAGCTTGCGCAGCGGGCGCCCGGCGTCGACCGTCCGCTTGATGTCCGCCGACGGAACCGCCTTGAGCGTCGCCGAGCAGGTGAAGCCGCCGGGCATCGCGTCGACCTCGACGCTGAACCCCTCCCGCGCGCGCAGCTCGGGCGGCAGGTCCGCGGGCGCGACCGGCCGCAGCTTCACCACCGCGTCGTCCCCCTTGCGCTGGATGCGGCGCAGGCGGACGACGAGGCCGTGCTCGTACACCGTCAGGTCGGGGGTGTCGAGGAAGCGCACCTGGCGGATCTGCGCGTCGAGCGGGTCGAGGTCGAGCGCGCGCAGCGCGTGCCGGTGCGTCTCGGCCGGGATCGTGAGCTTGAGCTCGACGCTGTCGGCGTCGTCGAGCAGCGGCAGCAGCTCCTGCAGCTGCGTGTCGGACAGGCGGGTCGTGACGGCCATGGAGCACCTCAGGGAGCGGTCGACGCGCCGGCGCCGCCGTGGGCGTGCCAGACGCGGGCGAGGGAGATCGGTGACAGGTCCTGCTTGCGCAGACAGGCCGCTGCGTCGCCGTCGCGCAGCGCGTCGGGCGACGGCGCGATCGACACGAGCACGACGACCGTGTCCGGCTCGGCCCGGCGCAGCCGCCGGGACGTCTCCAGCCCGTCCATCCCCGGCATGCGGACGTCGAGCAGGACGAGGTCGGGGTGCAGCGCGCCGGCGAGCGCCAGCGCCTCCTCCCCCGACGCGGCCTCGCCGACCTGCTCGAACCCCGGCGTGGCCGCGATGAGCTCGCGGACGGCGCGCCGGAAGACGTCCTGGTCGTCGACCGCGAGCACGGTCACCGGGCCGTCCGCCGGGGTGGGCATGGCATCCGCTCAGGTCGCGGCGCCCGCCGGGGTCAGCGCCTCCTGCAGGCGCGCCTCGGCCTCGTCGGACAGCGACGAGTGCAGGACGGTGCCGCCGTACTGGCCGATGCGCGGCAGGACCTTGTCCGGCGTCGAGTCGCGCACGAGCACGATCACCGCGGCCCCGCCGGCCGGCAGGTTCTCGGCCAGGTCCTTCATGAACCTGTCGTTCACCCCGACGTCGGTGAACGCGCCGACCGCGCCGCCGGACGCGGCGCCGACCGCCATCCCGAGGAACGGCGCGAGGAAGAGCAAGCCGATCAGACCGCCCCACAGCGCGCCGCCCGCGGCACCGGCCGCGGCGGGCTTGACCGACTGGTGCAGCTTGACCTTCCCGTCCGGGCGGCGCTCGGCGATCACGGCGTCCTCGAGCGTGAGCGCGTGCTCGGTGCTGAGCCCGCGCAGCTCGGTCAGCATCTTCTGGGCCGTGCCGACGTCGTCGTACGCCACGGCGATGAGGTTGCTCAAGACGTCCTCCTGGTTCGCGACTCCGGGTCTCGGCACACGCTCGCGAGCGGCCGTGCGCCCGGCAAGGTGACGCCCCTGCCCATCGCCGGGATGCGCGCCCCACCCCGCCACGGGGGTGCACCGGCTTGCCGCGCCCCGCCGCTGACGCGACAGTCGTCGTCGTGCTCCCGTTCGACCGTCCCCCGCTCGCGACGATCGTCGATCCGTTCGGGCTCGCGCCGCGCGCGGCGCGCACCGGCGGCCGGCTGGCGCTGTCGGCCGCTGACGCCGCCGCGGCCGCCGCGATCCGTGCGGGGCTCGTGGACCGGGTCGCCGACGAGCTGGTCCGCCGCGGGCTGATCGAGCGCATCGCGGACGAGCTGGTCGACCGCGGGGCGGTCGAGCACGTGGTCGACAAGCTGCTGACGACGCCGCTGCCGGAGCGCCTCGTCGCGCAGGTGCTGGCCAGCGACGAGCTGTGGCTCGTGGTCGAGGAGATCGCGCAGAGCCCCGCCGTCACGGAGGCGATCTCCCACCAGAGCGCGGGGTTCGCCGACCAGGTCGCGCAGGACGTCGGGGAGCGCACGCGCCGCGCGGACGCTCGGCTGGAGCGGGCCGCGCGCCGCCTCCTGCGCCGCCCGCCGGTCGTCATCACGCCCGCCGCCCCGCAGGCTCCGTGACGCTCGCGGCCGCGCCGGTCGGAGCCGCGCGGGCCGGCTACGTCGGACTCGTGACCCGCGCGCTCGCGTTCGCGCTCGACGCCGCGCTGATCAACGGCCTGGCGCTCCTCGTCGCGGCCGTGGTGGGGCTGACGTTCTCGGTGGTGTCGATCCCGGAGGAGCTGCAGACGATCGGGATCGCCCTCGGTGGCGCCCTGTACGTGCTGTGGAGCGTCGGCTACTTCGTGACGTTCTGGTCGGCGAACGGCCAGACACCCGGCAACCGCGTCCTGCGCATCCGCGTCGCGGCCGCGAGCGGCGAGCCGCTCCTCCCGCGCCGCGCGCTGCTGCGCTTCGCCGGCCTGACGCTGGCGGCGCTCCCGCTGTTCGCCGGCTTCCTCCTCGTCCTCGTCGACGACCGGCGGCGCGGCCTGCACGACCGACTGGCGCGGACGGTCGTGGTCGACGCGCCGGCCAAGGGTGCAGGCATCACCGGCGGACACCGGCACGCGCCATTGCCGGGTGCGCCGGGCTAGACGGACGATCAGGCCATGAGCGTGATCACCTGGCTGCTCGCCGTGTGCTGGATCGTCCTGTGGGTCGCGGTCGTCGTCGACGTCGTCCGGCGGCCGTACAGCACCGGGCGCAAGGCGGCGTGGATCCTGATCGCGCTGATCTTCCCGCTCCTCGGGCCGCTGCTCTACGGCGTCCTGCGCAAGCCCACGCGGACCGAGACCGAGCAGCGCTTCACCGCGCAGCGCGAGATGGGGCGCCACTCCCCGTACGACCGCACCGGGACCCGGTAGCGCGCGATGGCGGGGCCGCGCGGGTGGGCGCCGCTCGCGATCCTGGCCTCCGCGCAGTTCGTGATGGTGCTCGACAGCAGCGTCATGAACGTGTCGATCTCGCAGATCGTCGCGGACCTCGACACGACCATCCAGGGCGTGCAGCTCGCGATCACCGCCTACACGCTGGTGATGGCGGCGTTCATGCTGGCGGGCGCGAAGCTCGGGGACATCCTCGGCAGGGAGCGCGCGTTCGCGATCGGCCTGGCGATCTACGGCGCCGGCTCGCTGACGACCGCGGTCAGCCCCAGCCTGCCGGTGCTGCTCATCGGCTGGTCGCTGATCGAGGGGATCGGCGCGGCGCTCGTCGTCCCGGCGATCGTGTCGCTCATCGCGGGGACGTACCAGGGCGACCAGCGCGCGATCGCGTTCGGCGTCGTCGGCGGCGTCGCGGGCGCGGCGATCGCGTGCGGCCCGCTGATCGGCGGGTGGGTGACGACCGAGCTGAGCTGGCGCTACGTCTTCGCCGGCGAGGTCGTGATCGTCGCGATCGTGCTGCTCCTGCGCGGCCGCCTCGCGCAGGCGCCCCGGGCGGCCGGCGCGGCGCCGAAGCTCGACGTCGTCGGCATGCTCCTGTCGTCGGCCGGCCTGGCGCTCATCGTGTTCGGGATCCTCAAGTCGAGCTCGTGGGGCTGGTTCCGCCCGAGCGGCGCGCTCACGATCGGCGGCGAGGAGATCACGCCCCTCGGGTTCTCGATGGTCCCGTACCTGCTGCTCGCCGGCGCCGGCCTGCTGTGGGCGTTCAGCGACTGGGAGGAGCGGCGCGAGCGCGCCGGCCGCGACGTGCTGCTCGACCGCGCCCTGCTGCGCATCGGGCACCTGCGCGGCGGCCTGACCACGCTGATGATGCAGCAGCTGATCCTGCTCGGGACGTTCTTCGTGCTGCCGGTCTACCTCCAGGTCGTGCTCGGCCTCGACGCGTTCGAGACGGGCAAGAAGCTCTTCCCGATGTCGCTGACGATGTTCCTCGCGGCGATGGCGGCGCCGCGGCTGCTCTCCGGCGTCTCCCCGCGCCGGGTCGCGCAGGCGGGGCTGCTCGCGCTCGTCGCCGCGTCGGTGCTGCTGCTGGCCTCGATCGACGTGCAGCTGGAGTCCGGCGAGTTCGCGGCGGCGCTGGCGCTGTTCGGGGTCGGCGCCGGCCTCCTGCTCTCGCAGCTCGGCAACGTGATCATGTCGGCGGTCGCGCCGGAGCAGACGAACGAGGCCGGCGGGCTGCAGGGCACCGCGCAGAACCTCGGCGCGTCGCTCGGCACCGCGCTCGTGGGCGCGATCCTCATCGCCGCGCTGAGCAACGGGTTCGTCGACCGCGTCGAGCAGAACGAGGCGATCCCCGCGTCCGCGCGGACCGAGCTCGCGCAGAAGGCCGAAGCGGGCATCCCGATCGTCCCGGTCGACGACGTCGAGCAGGCCGCGACGAAGGCCGGGCTCTCCGCCGACCAGGCACGGGAGGTCGCCGGCGACTACGGCGACGCGCAGCTCGACGGCCTGCGCGACGCGATGGGCGCGGTCGCGTTCTTCGCGCTGATCTCGCTGTGGTTCACGCGCCGGCTTCCCGGGACGGCGGCCAACGCGCCGGTTCCCAGCGAGGCGATGCACCGGAATCGCCCTCGTGACATGGCGTACGAGGGGCTGTAGCGTCGCTCCATGGGAGTCGCCCTGCCCGCACCCACACGGGAGGTGCGGTTGCTCCGCACGCGCCGGTTCTGGGGCACGTACGCGATGGCGGCCGCCCTCGCTGCGGCGCTGACCGCGGCGGCGATGACGGCGGCCTGGACCGGCGGTGACCCCGTCGCCTCCGTGGTGCGCGCGCTCGTGCCGAGCATCCCGATGGCCGTCGGCGCGTACGCGTGGACCGTGGGCGCACGGCCGCGGTTCGGGGCGCTGCTGTTCGCCGCGGGCGCCGCGTGGTTCCTCACGACGCTCGCCGAGGCGGACGACGCCGGGGTCTACACGGCCGGGCGCGTGGCGGGCTGGCTCGCGCCGATCGCGTTCATCTGGCTGCTGCTCGCGTTCCCGTCCGGGCGCCTGGAGGCGGCGGCGGACCGCGCGATCGTGGCCGCGATGGCGCTCGTCGTCGCGGTGCTCTTCCTGCCGCGGCTGGTGCTCGCCGAGGACTTCGAGGCGCCGAGCGTCTTCACGAGCTGCACCCAGGACTGCCCGGGCAACGCGCTCTTCGCGCTCGACGCCGAGCCGGCGTACGTGGACGGCGTCCTGCGCCCCGCGGGGTGGGTCGCCCTGCTGCTCGTGGTCCTCGCCACGACGGCCCGCGTGCACCGCCGGCACCACGTGGCGTGGCGGCACACCCGGCGGGCGGTGGCGCCGGTGGTCGGCGTGCTCCCCCTCGCCGTCGTCGTGGCGGGCGCCGCGGCCGCCTCGCGCCTGGCCGGTGGCGGGGTCGAGCTCAACCGGGCGCTCGCGTGGGCGCAGGCGCTCGCGCTGCCGTTCGTCGCGCTGGCGTTCCTCGCCGGCCTGCTGCGCCAGCGGCTCTTCGTCGCCCGCGCGCTCGAGCGGCTCGCGCTCTGCCTGCGGTCGATGCCGAGCGCCCGCGCGCTGCGCCGCGGGCTGGCCGACGCGTTCGCCGACCCGCGCCTCGACGTCGTGTTCGCGTCGGGCGACCCGGCCCGCCCGTGGCGCGACGCCGCGGGCCGGACGACGGGCGTCCCAGGCCCCGCCGACCCGCGCGCGCTGACCGAGGTGCGCCACGAGGGCCGACTGGTCGCGGCGGTGGTGCACGACGCGGAGCTGCTCGCCGACCCCGAGCTGCTCGCGGCGGGCACCGCGATGGCCGCCGTCGCCCTCGACAACCAGCGGCTGGCGGCCGAGAGCGAGGCCGCGACGCGTGAGCTGCGCCGCTCCCGCGCCCGCCTGGCCGCGACGGCCGAGGAGGAGCGCCGGCGCATCGAGCGCGACCTGCACGACGGCGCGCAGCAGCGGCTCGTGGCGCTGCGGATCGAGCTCGGGCTCGCCGAGGACCTCGTCCGCCGCGCGCCCGCGGACGCCGCCGCGCGCCTCCACGCGCTGGCCGGCGAGGTCGACGCGGCGCTCGACGAGGTGCGCGCGCTCGCCCATGGCGTCCACCCGCCGATCCTCGCCGACCGCGGGCTGGAGGAGGCGATCCGGGCCGCGACCGCGCCGATGCGGCTGCCGGTGCGGCTCACCGCACGCGACGTGGGCCGCTACCCGGCGGAGACCGAGAGCGCCGTCTACTTCTGCGTGCTGGAGGCGCTCCAGAACGTGCTCAAGCACGCCCGCGGCGCGCGGCGGGCGACGATCCGGCTCGACGGGAGCCCGGGCAGCCTGCGGTTCACGATCAGCGACGACGGCGCCGGCGTGCCGGGCGGCCAGATCCTTCCCGGCGGCGGCCTGACGAACATGCGCGACCGGCTCGCCGCGGTCGGCGGGACGGTCGACGTGGCGTCGGTCCCACGCGTCGGGACGGTCGTGCGCGGCGAGGTGCCGCGCGCCACGCCCAAGGAGACCGCGTGAGCGCGCCGGCCCCGGTGCCGCAGCGGCCCGCGCTCCGCGTCGTCGTGGCCGACGACAGCTACCTCGCCCGCGAGGCGGTGGCGCGCATCCTCGACGAGGCCGACGGCATCGAGGTCGCCGCCACGTGCGCCGACCGCGACGCGGTGCTGCGGGCGGTCGAGGCCGACCCGCCCGACGTCGTGGTGACCGACATCCGCATGCCGCCGGCCGGCTCCGACGAGGGGCTGCAGATCGCCGCGGCGCTGCGCGACTCGCACCCGCACGTCGGGGTCGTCGTGCTCAGCCAGTACACCGAGCCGCGCTACGGCCTGGCCCTCCTCGAGCACGGCTCGGACGGGCGCGCGTACCTGCTCAAGGAGCGCATCAGCCACCGCGGCCAGCTCGTCGCCGCGATCGAGGCGGTCGCCGACGGCGGCTCGATGATGGACGCGAAGATCGTCGAGACGCTGATCGCCGCGCGACGCCGCGTCGAGGACTCGCCGCTGGCGGAGCTGACGCCGCGCGAGCTGGAGATCCTCTCGTTCATCGCCCGCGGGCTGAGCAACCAGGCGATCGCGGACGCGCTCTACCTGACCAAGCGCGCGGTGGAGAAGCACATCAACGCGATCTTCCTCAAGCTCGGGCTCTCGGACGCGCTCGACGTGAGCCGGCGGGTGAAGGCCGCGCTCATCTACCTCGCCGAGCACGACGGCGGGGCGTAGAGCGCGGCCCGTGCCCTCCGCGGCACCGCCGCCGGCTACGTCCCCAGCAGCCGCGCCTTCGCCGCGGCGAACTCCGCGTCGTCCAGAGCGCCCTGCTCGTGCAGGCGCGCCAGCTCGCCCAGCCGCTCGACCGGGTCCGGCGAGGGCGGCGGGGCGGCGTAGGCCTGCTCGGGCGGCGGGTACCCCTGCGGTGGGTACGCGGCCTGCTCCTCCTCGCCCCAGCGCCGCGCCTGCCGGCGCGAGACGCGGTTGCTGACCGACGTCGCCGTTCCGGCGATGACGGCGGTGCGGGCGACCCCGCGCAGCAGTCCAGGCATCTGGCTCCTCCTCAGGTCAGGTGGTCGCGGCCTCGATCGCGTCGAGCGACGCGATCAGCGACTGGACGGGGATGCGGCCGCTGGCGACGAGCTCGCCGCCCGAGCGCCGCACGGCCGACGCGAACGGCGCGGCCCAGGTGTTCTCCCAGACGAGCACCGCGGCGGCGGTCCCGGGCTCCAGCGCCGCGGCGGCCTCGTCGAGGTCCTCCTGGCTGAGGATGCCCGAGACGACGCCCTCCAGCGCCGCGAAGCCGCTGTTCGCGCCGAACGCGCCGACGTCGAGCGCGCCCACCGTCCCGTCCTCGTCCTTGGCCATCACGGCGAGATCGATGATGCGGACGATGCCGCGCTCCTCCAGCTCCAGCAGCATCGGCAGCGCCTCGCCGTTCGGCTGGCGATCGGGCCACTCGACGACGATGTAGTCGATCGGGCCCAGCTCGTCGGGTAGGGCTCCTGCGTCTGGTCCGCTCACGTCCGGGCTCCTCTCCTCGGGGGACGACGGGGTCGCGGCCGACGCTAGATCCGCCCGCGACGCCCGTCATCGCCCGCTTCGGGTGACGCCGGTGCGCACGCGCGCGGGGTCGTGCCGTCCTCCGCGCAGACGCGGGCACGCCTCCTTGCCGGTGCGCGCGCGGGGCGAAGACGCTTGGAGGGCGATGAGCGCCGCGACCGCCCTGCCCGCCGTCTCGCCTCTCCCCGCGCCCGGTTCGCGGCTGGTCCCCCGCCCGCGGCTCGTCCGGCCGTTCGTCGCCGGCCGGCCGCGGGTCGC
This sequence comes from Parviterribacter multiflagellatus, assembly GCF_056863265.1. Taxonomy (NCBI): domain Bacteria; kingdom Bacillati; phylum Actinomycetota; class Thermoleophilia; order Solirubrobacterales; family Parviterribacteraceae; genus Parviterribacter; species Parviterribacter multiflagellatus. The sequence continues at coordinate 106,125 of NZ_JBXPIZ010000003.1, read as the reverse complement.
GCTCGTCCTCGCGCCCGCCGGCTACGGCAAGACGCGGCTGGTCGAGCAGTGGTGCGCGCACGACCCGCGCCCCGTCCGCGCACGGCTGGACGAGCTGGCGCCGGCGCGGCCCGGACTGCTCGTCGTCGACGCCTCCGGGGCGTGGCCGCCGCCGGAGCAGGTCGACGCGCTCGTGCGCCGCGTGCCCGCCGGGTCGACGCTCGTGCTCGCGGGGCGCTCGCGGCCGCCGCTGCGGCTCGGCCGGCTGCGGGCCGAGGAGGACGTGCTGGCGCTCGGGGCGGCCGACCTGGCCCTGACGGCGGCCGAGGTCGCCGCCGTGCTGCGGCTCGACGGGGTGCTGCTCGACCACGCGCGCGTGCTGCGGCTGCGCACGCTGACCGAGGGGTGGCCCGCGGCGGTGCGGCTGTGCGCGCGGCTCGTGCGCCGGGCGCGTGACCCGGCGGCGGCGCTCGACGCGCTCCGGGCCGACGACGAGGAGCTGGCAGGCTACGTGCGCGAGGAGGTGCTCGCGGGGCTGCACGCGGACGACCAGGCGTTCCTGCGCTCGGTCAGCGTGCTGTCGTCGCTCGACGCGCGCACCTGCGACGCGCTGCTCGGGACGCCGGGCTCCGGGACGCGGCTGCGGCGGCTGGCGGCGGCGAACGCGCTCGTGCTCCCCGAGGATCGCGCCGCGCGCAGCTTCCGCCTGCACCCGCTGCTGGCCGCGACGCTGCGCGCCGACCTGCGCGCGACCGAGCCGGGGCTCGAGCGGCGGCTGCACGCGCGCGCGGCGCGGTGGTTCGGCTCGCTCCACGACGACGAGCGCGCGCTCGAGCACGCCGTGGCCGGGCACGAGGCGGCGCGGGCCGCGCGGCTGCTGGCCAGCGTGGCGCTGACGCACCTGGGGACCGGGCGGACGGCGCCCGTCGCGCGGCGGCTCGACGGGCTGGGGGAGCGCGACGTCGCGGCGCGCCCCGAGCTGGCCGCGCTCGCCGCGTGGTGCCGCGTCGTCGCGGGCGACCTGGACGGCGCCGAGCGCTGGCTGCCCGCGGCCGCGGCGGCGGGGAGCGGCCCGTCCGCGTGGTTGCTGCGGGCCGCGCTGGGCCGGGGCGACCTGACCGCGATGCGCGACGACGCCGAGCGGGCGCTGGCCGAGCTGGAGCGGCCTGGCGTGCCGCGAGCGGCGGCGTGCCTGCTGGCCGGCGTGGCCCGGACGCTCGCGGGGGAGGCGGAGGGTGGCCGGGCGCTGCTGGCCGAGGGCGTCCGCGCGGCGGGGGCGGCGGGGCCGCTCGTACGCGGGGCGTGCCTGGCGGTCGAGGCGCTCACGGACGTCGCGGACGGGGCGCTCGACGCCGCCGCCGCGAAGGCCTCGCGGGCGCGGGCGCTGTGCGGCCCCGACGCGGGCCCGCGCCACGGCGGCACCGCGCTGACGCTCGCCGTCGCCGCGCTGGTGACCGCGCGCACGGGCGACGTCGAGCGCGCCCGCGAGGACGTCGACGAGGCCCGCGCGGCCCTGCGCGCGATGCACGGCCCGCCGCCGTGGTACGCGGCGTGCGTCACGCTCGCCGCCGCGCTCGCGCACCTGCGCCTGAGCGACGGGCGAACGGCGCGGGTGCTGCTGCGCGAGGCGTCGCTCCACGCGGGCGAGCTGCCTGACGCCGTCGCGCTGCGCGCCTGGCTCGACGGTGCGTGGGCGGCGGTGGACGCGTTCGCGCTCGACGCGGTCTCCACCCCGTCGCCGCTCACGCTCGCCGAGCTGCGGATCCTGCGGTTCCTCCCGACCCACCTGTCCGTCCGCGAGATCGCCGCCCGCCTGCACGTCACGAGCAACACGGTCAAGACGCAGACGCAGTCGGTCTACCGCAAGCTCGGCGTCGCGTCGCGCTCAGCGGCCGTCGACCGCGCGCGGGAGGTCGGCCTCGTCGATCCCTGAGCGGTCGCCGGGGCCGGCGCCGCCGAGGGCGACGAGGCGGTCGAGGAGCGCGAGCGTCCGTGCGTGCAGCGCGTCGTCGTCGTCCGCGACCACCTGCCGCGCGACCATGCGGCCGACCCGGTAGCCCGAGAGGAACCCGAGCCGCTGCCCGAGCCGGACGGTGACGGGCCAGCCGTCGCCGACCGGCGCGAGCTCGTCGCGGATCCAGCGCCGCCGCTGCCGCTCGACCGCGCGCGTCCCGCGCGTGCCCACGCACGCGGCGGCGACGCCGAGCAGCCGCTGGCGCCGGTCGTCGTCGAGGCCGTCGTTGTAGCCGCGCACCACCGCCGCGATGCTCCGCGAGACCGAGCGCGGGTGGTCGGTGAACGGCTCGCCCGCCAGCATCGACGCGAGCTCCATCGCGCACACGCCGCCCGGGCCCGGGAGCGCGTGGCAGCCGGCCGAGAGCCGGACGTTCTGGTGGCTGACGACCTCCACGGCTCCTCCTCTCGCTCAGCCGCGCACCCCGCGGCCGCCGTGGGCGATCAGCCCGTAGATGACGAGCAGGTCCATCGCGAACAGCGCCATCGCGAGGAACGGGAAGGCGGGCAGCCAGAGCAGCACGACGCACGCGTTGCCCGCCGCGATGGCCACGCCGGCCCAGCGGGCGAGCTCCGAGCCGTTCCAGACGCCGAACGCGGTGATGAACTGGATGGCGCCGATGAAGCACAGGATCCAGCCCCACGTGTTGAGGTCGCCGAACACGTACTGGACGTCGCCGACGTAGACGCGGGAGTCGGAGATCGCGCCGATCCCGTAGATCAGGTTGAGGACGCCGAGGATCGCGAGGATGACGCCCGCGTAGGTGACCCAGCCGGAGCGCTCCTCTGTCTTCACCGCGGCGCGCGACAGGGGCGGCGCGCCGCTCGTCATGTCAGCCATCGCTCCTCCAAGAGCTCGTGGTTGGCCGGCCCCGCCGCCGGTGGGCGGGGTCACTGCGGACGCTACGCGCGCGCCTCGCACCCGCCATCGCCCGGATCGGGTGAGGTCGCGACGGGGTGGCGCGTTCGATGCTGTGCGGTGATGGCGGCGACTCCGGTGAGCGGCCTGCGACGCGCGGTCGAGGAGCACCTCGGCTCGCGCGACGTGACCCGCGTGATCTACGGCTCGATCGTCGGCCTGGCGCTGGTCGTCGCGCTCGAGGCGCACCCGCCGACCCCGGCCCAGGCCGCGGCGACGCTGATCGGCGCGGCGGTCGCGGTGGGCCTCGCGGAGATCTACAGCGAGGCGGTGGGCGCCGAGGCGCGTACGCGCCGCCGCGTCGGCGCCCGCGAGCTGCGCCGCTTCGCCACCGAGGCCGTCGCGGTCACCGCCGGCGCGGCCTTCCCGGCGGTCTACTTCCTGCTGGCCGCCGCCGGCGCGCTGGAGCGCGACACCGCCTACACGCTCGCCAAGTGGTCGGGCCTCGCGCTCATCTGCGCCTACGGCCTCCTGGCCGCGCGCCTCGCGGGCTCTGGCTGGCCGCGCGCGGTCGCGCAGGCCACGGCGGTCGGCGCGATCGGCGGCCTGCTCATCGCGCTCAAGGCCATCGCCCACTGACGCCGGCGCGGATCCGGACGAGCATCGCCGCGAACCGCGAGGCCGTCGTTCGGGAACGACCGAAGGCCGCATGCCCGGCGGGCATGCGGCCTCCAGCGGGGAGGCGCCGGATCAGGCGGGGACCTGCGGGCGCTCCCCCGCCTGCGCGCGCACCCCGGCGCGGGCACCTGCGCCGGGCGTCCACCAGGCACGCTCGCCCAGCAACCGCATCAACGCCGGGACCAGGACCATCCGGACGATCGTCGCGTCGATCAGGATCGCCGAGGCCAGCCCGATGCCGATCAGCTTCAGCATCACGTCGGGGCTCAGCGCGAAGGCGCCGAACACCGAGACCATGATCGCCGCAGCGGCCACGATCACGCGCGCCGTCCGGGCGACGCCGGCCGTGACCGCCGCGGCCGCGTCACCGAGCCGCTCGCGCTCCTCCTTGATGCGGGAGACGAGGAACACCTCGTAGTCCATCGAGAGCCCGAACAGGACGGCGAACATCATCACCGGGATGAACGGCGGCACCGGCACGTCGGAGTCGATGCCGACCAGCTGCCCGGCCCAGCCGCCATCGGCCACCAGCGCCACGACGCCGTACGCCGCGACGATCGAGAAGACCGTCATGACGCTGGCCTTCAGCGCGATGATCGGGGCGCGGAACGCCGCGAGCAGCAGCGCGAACGACAGCAGCACGACCGCGCCGATGAACAGCGGCAGGCGGCGGGCGGTGACGTCGGACTGGTCGACGCTGGCGGCGGTCTGACCGCCGAGGGCGACCGGGACGTCGGCGCGGGCGAGGGCCCCGTCGCGCAGCCGGTCGACGAGCTCCTTCGTCGCCGGCGACTCCGGCGCATCCTTGGGCGTGATCACGAGCAGCGCGGTGTCGCGGGCCTCGTTCCACTGCGGCGGGGCGACGGCGGCGACCTCGCGGTCCCGCCGGACGGTGGCCGCGAGCCGCTCGACCGCGTCGCGGTCACGGGTGTCGGCCACGGCGATCAGCGGGCCGTTCGCGCCCGGGCCGAAGCCCTCCTCGACCATCGTGTACGCCTGACGCGTCGTCGAGTCCGCCGCGTCGTTGCCGGCGTCGGGGAAGCCGAAGCGGATGCCGGTGAGCGGCGCGGTCAGCACGACGAGCGCGGCGAGCGAGACGGCGACCATCGCCAGCGGGCGGCGGGTGACGAAGCGGGCCCACCGCGCCGCGGGCGCCCTGTGCGGCACGGCGACCGGGCGGCCGAAGCGGAGGACCTGCCGGCGGTCGATCCGCCGGCCGAGGAGGCCCGTGATCGCGGGCAGCAGGGTCAGGGTCGCGGCCATCACGAGCAGCACCGCCAGGCTCGACGCGAGCGCGACGCCGTACAGGTACGGCAGCCGCATGAGGAACAGGCCGGCGAGCGAGACGACGACGGTGGCACCTGCGGTCACGACCGAGTGGCCGGCGGTGCGCATGGCCTCGACGTTGGCGGCGCGCGGCTCCTTGCCGGCGGCCAACGCGCTGCGGTAGCGGGTGAGGATCAGCAGCGCGTAGTCGATGCCGACGCCGATGCCGATCATCAGCGACACCTGCAGCGACCAGTCAGGGGTGTCGAGGACGCCGGCGAGCACGCCGCCGAACAGCACCGCGACCGCGACGCCGAAGAGCGCGACGAGGAGCGGCAGGCCCGCCGCGACGACGGTGCCGAACGTGAGCAGGAGGACGACCGCGGCGACCGCGATGCCGACGAGCTCGGCGGTCATGGCCGGCTCGGCCTTCAGGCCGGGGACCGTGCCGCCCATCGCGACCTGCAGCCCGTCGCCGGTCGCCTCGCGGGCCAGCTCGGCGAGGTGCTCGCCGTCGCTCGCGGCCATCGCGCTCGAAGGACGGTCGAGCGCGAGCCGGACGACCGCGGTCCGGCCGTCGGGCGCGACCTGCGCCTCGCGAGCAGCGGCGCCGGGCACGACGCCCGGGACGTCGCCCGCCGCGTCGAGGAGGTGGTCGATCCGGGCGGTGACGGCGGGATCGGTCGCGTCGCCGTCGGCCTTCCAGACGACGTCGACCTGGTCGCCCGAGCGACCGCCGAAGCGCTCGTCGAGCAGCTCGGACGCCGCCTCGGAGTCCGAGCCGGGGGTGTTGTAGTCGGCGACGAAGCTGCCGCCGAAGGCGCTCATCGCGCCGATCGCGACGACGAGGATGGCGGCCCACGCGAGCAGCGTGCGGCGCGGGTGGACGAAGGCGGCGTCGGCGACGCGCCCGAGGGTCTCGGTCATGGGAGGTGCTCCGGTTCAGGGGGTTGTTGGTGGGTGTGTGAGAGCGAGGCGCCGGTCAGGCGGCGTCGGCGAGGAGGAGGACCTTGCCGGTGTGGCCGCCGCGCTCTGCGAAGCGCAGGGCCTCGGCGGCGTCGACGAGCGGGAAGCGGCCCGCGATCTGGGCGGTCAGCCGCCCGTCGCGCAGGAGCTCGAGCAGCGTCACCAGGTCCGCGCGGACCTGCGCGCGGTGGCGGTCCGGGCGGAGCTTGCGGCCGGCCCAGAGGTTGAAGAACCCGGCGCGGCGCCCGTTGGGCAGCATGTTCCACAGCGTGAGGCGGGCGAGCAGCGTCAGGACGGGGAGCCGCGGGTTGCCAGGCCGGTCCTTCGTCGCGGCGGTGCCGTAGCTGACGAGCGTCCCGCCGCGGGCGAGCATCCGCCACGAATCGCGGATGCCGGGGCCGCCGACGTGGTCGAAGACCGCCGCCACGCCGTCCGGCGCCAGCTCACGCACGCGCGCGAGGACGTCCTCGGTGCGGTAGTCGACGGGGGTCGCGCCGAGCGCCCGGACGCTCGCCTGCTGCGCCGTGCCGGCGACGCCGATGACGTGCGCGCCCGCCGCGCGGGCGAGCTGCACCAGCAGCGTCCCGACCCCGCCGGCCGCGCCGTGCACGACGACGGTGTCACCGGCCTGGACCTTCGCGCTGCGGTGGAGCATCCGGTAGGCCGTGAGGCCGTTGACCACGAGCGTCTCGGCGTCCGCGGGATCGACGCCCGCGGGGACCGGCACGAGGTCGGCGGCGTCGAGGACGACGCGCTCGGCCCACGCGCCCGTCTTGGTGAGCGCGGCGACGCGGGTGCCGGGGCGCAGGCTCGCATCGACCTCCGCGCCGGTCCGCTCGACCGTCCCGACGAGGTCGTAGCCGGGGACGAAGGGGAACCGCGGCTGGTCGTAGTACTTGCCGCGCCGCATCTGCTGCTCGGCGAACGAGACGCCGGTGGCCTCGACGCGCACGACCGCCTCGCGGGCGCCGGGGGCGCGCAGCGCGCGCCGGACGGGGCGCAGCGTCTCGGGCTCGCCGATGCCCGGCAGTTCGATCTGGAGGGTCTGCATGTCGCTCACGTGCTCCTTGGATGGCGCGAAAGAGTGTGTCTCTCTCGCTTTCGTTAGAGACTGTAACACGAGCTATCGCACATCACAAGCGCACCGAATCGTTACGCTGTCGTCATGACCGACCCGCCCCTCTCCCGCCGCGAGCGCCTGCGCCTCCAGACGCTCGACGAGATCAAGCAGCACGCGGTCGACCAGGTCGCCGCGGGCGGGCCGGCGGCGCTCTCGCTCAGCGCGATCGCGAAGGCGATGGGCATGTCGGGGCCTGCGCTCTACCGCTACTTCGCGTCGCGCGAGCAGCTCCTGGCCGCGCTGGTCACCGACGGCTACGCGGAGCTCGCGACCGTCGTCCAGGCCGCGGCGGCGGAGTCGGGGCGCCGCCGCCCGGCTGGGCGCCTCACGCACGTCCTCGGCGCCTACCGCGCATGGGCGCTGGCGAACCCGTACCGGTACGAGCTGCTGTTCAGCGTCCGGCCGCCCGGCTACGCGGGAGACCCGAGCGAGGCGATCGCGGCGATCGAGCCGGCGATGCAGGTGCTGCTGGAGCTCATCGGCGCGCTTGCCGCGGAGGCGCGCCAGGCCGGAGCCCCCGACCCCGCCGGCGCCCTGGAGGAGCAGCTTCGCCGCTGGGCCGCCGCGCGGGACGCGAGCGCCGGGGCCGGCGCGCGCCCGCCGGCGGTGCTGCTCCTCGGCGTGCTCACGTGGACGCGCGTCCACGGCATCGTGATGCTCGAGCTCGCGGGCGTGCTCGGCGACATGGCGCTCGACCCCGCCCTGCTGGTGCAGACCGAGCTCGACGCGATCGTGGCCGCGGCGACCGGGGGCTGAGATGAGCGCCCCGGGGAAGCCGTCCGACCGCCTGCGGGCCGAGCACACGCCCGGCGCGATCCGCGCGCGGCTCGGGCGGCGGCCGCGGGAGAGCCACCTCGGGGACCTCGTGTACGGCGGGGTCGACGGGAGCGTCACGACGTTCGCCGTCGTCGCCGGGGTCGAGGGGGCGCAGCTGAGCGCGAGCGTCGTGGTGATCCTCGGCCTGGCCAACCTCCTCGCGGACGGCTTCAGCATGGCCGTCGGCAACTACCTCAGCACGCGGGCGGAGGCGCAGGAGCGCGAGCGCGCGCGGCGCGACGAGGAGCGGCACGTCGCGCTCGTGCCCGAAGGCGAGCGCGAGGAGATCCGCCAGATCTTCGCCGCGAAGGGCTTCGCCGGCGACGAGCTCGAGCGTGTCGTCGACGTCATCACCGCCGACCGCGAGCGGTGGGTCGACACGATGATGGTCGACGAGCTGGGCTACGGCGCGGCGCCGCGCGAGCCGGCCCGCGCGGCGCTCGCGACGTTCGGCTCGTTCGTCGCGATCGGCTTCCTGCCGCTCGCCGCGTACGTCCTCGACGCGCTGCTCGACGGCGAGATCCCCGGGCTGTTCGCGTGGAGCGCCGCGCTGACGGCGGTCGCGATGGCGCTCGTCGGAACGCTGAAGGCGCGCGTCGTCGGCGGCTCGCGGCTGCGCTCAGCCGCGGAGACGCTGGCGATCGGCGGCACCGCGGCGCTCGTCGCCTACGCCGTCGGCGTGCTGCTGCGCGGCGTCGGCTGAGCGCCGCGGGCGACTACGGACGAGCGCGCGCAGCCCGCACGGATGCCGCCGGCTCGCGACGGGCGTAGCGTCGGTCCTGGACCGAAGGAGGCGAGCATGACTGGCACCTACATCGCCGGCTACGACGGCACCCCACAAGGGCGCGCCGCCGTGGACTTCGCGGAGGCGCTCGCGGGCCCGGCAGGCGCGCGGGTCGTCGCCGCCTCCGTGTATCGCGCCGCCCCGCACGTCATCGGCAAGGGCGTCGCCCCGCACGTCGAGGACGAGCTGAACGCCGAGGCGGGCGCCGAGCGGCGGCGCCTGCTCGCCGCGGTGACCGACCCGGGCGTCGAGCGGGTCGTCGTCGGCGCCGACTCGGCGCCGCGCGGCCTGCACGAGCTGGCCGAGGAGCGGGACGCCGCGCTGCTCGTCGTCGGGCGCACGCACCGGCACTGGCCCACGCGGCTCGCCCCGGGCTCCACCGCCGAGCGGCTCGTCCACGGCGCGCCGTGCCCGGTCGCCTCGGTGCCCGCGCACTGGCGGGGCCCGATCGCGGTCGTCGGCGTCGCGTTCGACGGCGGCGAGGAGTCGTGGGTCGCCGTCCGCCACGCGACCGACCTCGCGCGTGCGCTGCACGCGCGGCTGCTCGTGCTGAGCGTGTTCGAGCCGGTGCTCACCGGCTACGGCGAGGCGCCGATCCCGGCGTCGGATCAGCTCAACCACGACCTGCGCCGCCGCCGCGAGCGCGCGCTCGACGAGCTCGTCGCCGGCCTGCCCGCCGAGGTCGAGCCCGAGAGCCGGCTCGTCAACGGCACGGCGGGCTCCGGTCTGGAGGTGCTCGCGCGCGAGGTCGACGTGCTGGTCGTCGGCTCGCGCGGCTACGGCCCGCTGCGCGCGGTGCTCGCCGGCAGCACGTCGCGGCACGTGCTCGACCACGCGCCGTGCCCGGTGATCGTCGTGCCCCGCGGGGTCGACGCGCCGGCCGCGGCAGGCCCGCGCGCGCCCCTCTCCGTGGCGCCGGCCGGCTCGTGAGGACCGGCGGGAGCCCCGCACGCGGGGCTCCCGCCGCTCAACGGTGGTGCTAGCCGCCGACGCGGACCAGCTTCTTGTTGACGAACTCGTCCATGCCGAAGCGGCCGAGCTCGCGGCCGAAGCCGGACGCCTTGACGCCGCCGAACGGCAGCTCGACGCCCTCGGCGCCGACCGCGTTGATGAAGACCATGCCGGCCTCGATCTGGTCGGCGACGCGGAGCGCCTGGTCCTGGTCGGTCGTGAAGACGTACGAGCCGAGGCCGTACGGGGTGTCGTTGGCGAGCGTGACGGCCTCGGCCTCGTCGCGCACCTTGTACACCTGCGCGACCGGGCCGAAGAACTCCTCGGTGTAGGCCGGGTTGTCCTTCGTGATGTTCGTGATGACGGCCGTCTTGAAGAAGTTGCCGTCACGGCCGCCGCCGGCGACGAGCTGCGCGCCGTTGTCGAGCGCCTGCTTGACCTGCGCCTCCAGGCGGTCGGCCGCGGCGGTCGACGACAGCGGGCCGACGGTGACGCCCTCCTTGGTCGGGTCGTCCGGCTCGATCGCCGTCAGCGCCTTGGAGAACTTGTCGACGAACGCGTCGTAGTGCTCGTCGAGCACGATGAAGCGCTTGGCGGCGTTGCACGCCTGGCCGGAGTTCTCCAGCCGCCCGCCGACCGCGGCCTCGACGACCGCGTCGAGGTCGTCGGCCTTCAGGACGATGAAGGGATCCGAGCCGCCGAGCTCGAGCACGACCTTCTTGAGGTGGCGGCCGGCGATCTCCGCGACGGCGGCGCCCGCCCGGCCGGAGCCGGTCAGCGACACGCCCTGCACGCGCGGGTCGCCGATGACCCACTCGATCTGCTCGTTGGTCGCGTAGATGTTGATGTAGGCGTCCTTCGGGACGCCGGCCTCGTGGAAGATCTTCTCCATCGCCGCCGCCGACTCGGGGCACTGCGGCGCGTGCTTGAGCAGGATCGTGTTGCCCGCGGCCAGGTTCGGGCCGGCGAAGCGGGCCACCTGGTAGTAGGGGTAGTTCCACGGCATGATGCCGAGGAGCAGACCGACCGACGAGCGGCGGATGAACGCCGAGCCCTCGCCCTCGAGGAGGTCGATCGACTCGTCCGCCATGAGCTTCTCGGCGTTGTCGGCGTAGTACTGGTAGATCGCGGCGCTGAACTCGACCTCGCCGACCGCCTGCTCGATCGGCTTGCCCATCTCGCGGACGATGATCTCGCCCAGCTCCTGCTTGCGCTCCTCGTGCAGCTCGGCCACGCGGGCGATGACCTTCGCGCGGTCGGCGACGGACGTCTCGCGCCCCCAGCCCTTGTGGGCGGCGGCCGCGCGCTCGATGGCCGCCTTCAGGTCGCCGTCGCTGATCGTGTCGTAGGTCTTCAGCGTCTCCCCGGTGGCCGGGTCGATGACCGCGTACTGGCTCATGCTCCTCCTCGCGTCTGCTGTGTGCGCACGTCGCTCCACAGTGTCGCGGGCCGGGTGCGCGGTGGCCAACTACAGGATGTCTGGTCTGGCGCGGGCCGGTACTACAAGTCGTCAGGGGGCCAGGCCGTCGGCGCGCGGGTCGCTGCCCGCCGCGCCGTGCCACACGACCTGCGCGTGGCCGAGCTCCTCGCTGTGGCGCGGGACCGTCCGCGCGTGCGGGAGCGTGGCGGCGCAGTCCTCCTCCGCGCGCACGGTCGTCGCCGGCTCCCCTTCCTCCATCGCGCCGACGGCGAACCGGGGCGCGGCCACCGCCTCCTGCGCGGTCGCGCCGGCCAGCAGGCGGAGGAGCACCTGGACGTGGATCTGCGCCTGGACCTTGCCGCCCATCGTGCCGAGCGCGCCGAGCAGCACGCCGTCGCGCTCGACGAGGACGGGCATCAGCGTGTGCATCGGCCGCCGGCCGGGCCGCAGCTCGTTCGGGTGGCCGGGCGCGAGGGAGAACGCGGAGCCGCGGTTGTGGAGCACGATGCCGGTGTCCGGCTCGAGGAGCTGCGCGCCGAAGCCGTGGTAGACGGACTGGATGAGCGAGACCGCGCCGCCCGCGCCGTCGGTCGCCGCGATGGCGATCGTGTCCCCGCTCGGGCGGGGCGCGGGCGTGACGTCGCCGGCCGCGGCGGTGGCGTGCGCCGCGCGGGCGATCGCGTCGGGGCCGAGCCAGGCGTCGCGGTCCCAGCCGGCGCCGTGCGGGTCGCCCAGCTCCCGCTCGCGCTGCGCGTTGCCGGCGGCGAAGATCGCGGCGGTGGTCGCGGCGTCGGCGCCGAGCGGGTCGGCGGGCTGCGCGTGGTCGAGCGCGAGCAGCGCCTGCGCGAGCAGGACGCCGGAGGAGTTGGGCCCGGCGGTGAGGAGCTCGTGGCCGCCGCCGAACGGGACGCGGAGCGGCTCCTCCATCGACGGCGTGAACGCCGCGAGGTCGGCGGCGGTGATCGCGCTGCCCAGCGCGGCGAGCCCGGCGGCGAACCGGTCGGCCAGCGGGCCCTCGTGCAGCGCGCGGGACCCGTCGGCGGCGAGGGCGTCGAGGGTCGCGGCGAGCGCGGGCTGGCGGAGCGTGTCGCCGGGGCCGAGGCCGGCGAAGACGCCGCGCAGGCCGGGGTCGGTGGCGACCCCGGCCGTCTCGGCGATCGCGGCGGCGAGCTTCGCGGTGACGGCGACGCCCTCGCGCGCGCAGGTGATCGCGTCGGCCAGGTGCGCCGCCCACGGCCGCCGCGCGCCGAGCACGTGCAGCGCGCCCCAGCCGGGGACGAGCCCCGGCACGGTGACCGCGTCGGGGCCGTGCACCGGCATCCGCCCGTCGGGCGCGGCCGCGCGGACGCGCTCCACGTCGATCCCCGCCGGCGCGGGACCGCTCGCGTTGACCACGACCGACGTCCCGTCCGGCCGCCGCACGAGCGCGATGAGGTCCCCGCCCAGCGCGCAGTTGTGCGGGTAGACGACCGTGAGCACCGCCGCGGCGGCCAGCGCCGCGTCGACGGCCGACCCGCCGCCGGCGAGCACCCGCTCCCCGGCCGCGGTGGCGAGGTGGTGCGGCGTCGCGATCGGCATCGCCCGCACGGTATCCCGCCTCACCGCCGACCGCACGCCACGCCACGCCATCCGCGAGGATGGCCCGGGCGGGAAGGGGTCACGCGAATGGGTGATGTGGCGGGCGGCGGGGCGGCGGACGGTGCAGCGCATGACGACGACCACCGACACGCAGCAGCAGCCCGCGCCGGCCGAGGTGCCGCCGGCGGAGCGCAACGCCACCATCGCCGTGTACGCCACGCAGGGCGACGCCGAGGCGGCCGTGCGCCGGCTCGAGCAGAGCGGGTTCGACATGACGAAGCTCTCGCTCCTCGCGCGCGGCCTCGACGAGGAGCGCCACATCGTCGGCACCGACACGAAGGCGCGCCGCACCGGCCGGTGGGCGGCGTTCGGCACGGCGTGGGGCGCGCTGCTCGGCGCGCTCGTGTGGGTGCCCGGGGTCGGCCACGTCGCGGTCGGCGGGTACCTCCTCTGGCTCGTCACCACCGGCGCCGTCGGCGCGGCGGGCGGCGCGATCGGCGGCGCGCTCACGAGCGTCGGCATCCCGCCGGAGGGCGTGCTCGTCTACGAGACCGACCTGCGCGCGGACAAGTGGCTGCTCGTCGCGCACGGCCTGGAGGCCGAGGTCGACCGCGCGCGCGAGCTGCTCGGCACGACCGGCGCCGAGCGGATCGACACGCACACCGCCGACGCCGCCTGAGCCGCGCCATGGTCGCGAAGCTGGCCGTCGCCGCCGCGCTCGTCCTCGCCGCCGCGGGCGTGGGCGTCCCGATCCTCGTCGCCCACCACGACCACGAGCGCGCGTCCACCGCGGAGCGCACGCCCGGCGACGCGGTGACCACGGTGCGGGACCTGCTCGACGCCGCGCTCGTCCGCCGCGACGGCCAGGACGCGTGCGTCTACCTCACGCAGCCAGAGCGGGAGCGGGTCGGCCGCGCCGCCGGGCCCGGCACGCTGTGCCGCGAGGCGGTCGACGCCGGAGCGCTCGCGTTCGGGGCCGCCTCGCTCCCGCGCAGCCCGCGCCAGCTCCGCGACCTGCCGGCGCACGTCGCGCCGGACGAGAACGGGTACCGGGTCGTCGTGCGGATCGGCTCCGCCGACGTCCCGTTCGTCCTCGTCCCCGCGAGCCCGTTCCAGCGCGACGAGTTCGGTGCACCGGACGCCGCCTGGCGGATCGACCAGGGCACCGTCGCGCTGCTGCGCCAGTAGCAGCCGGCCTCAGGCGCGCGTGGCGGCCGCCGCGCGCGCCTCGACGGCGGCCAGGCCCGCGGCCATCGCCTCGCCGAGCTGCGCGATCTCGTCCTCGGTCGTCACCAGCGGGGGCGACGCCGCGAGGCCGCGCCCGAGCGCCCGGACGAGCACGCCGCGCTCGCGCACCGCGCGCTGCCACGCGCCGACCGCGCCCGGGTCGGCGGCGAGTACGTCCTCGGCCAGCTCCGCCGCCGCGAGGAAGCCGACGCCGCCGCGCACCTCCTTGACCAGCGGGCTGTCGGCCAGCGGCGCGAGCGCGTCGAGCAGCGGCTGCTCCAGCGTCCGCCCGCGCTCGATCAGCCCATCGCGCTCGTAGAGGTCGAGCGCGGTGATCGCCGCCGCGCACGCGGTCGGGTGCCCGGCGTACGTCGCGCCGTGGCGGAAGACCGGCGCGCCCGGCCCGGCGGTGAAGAACGGCTCGGCCACGTGCGGGGCGACCACGACCGCGCCGAGCGGCTGCGTCCCGCCGGTGATGCCCTTCGCGACCGTGATGAGGTCCGGCTTGACGGGCCAGCGGTCGATCCCGAACCACGTGCCGAGCCGGCCGAAGCCCGCGATCACGCAGTCGGCGACGAACAGCACGCCGTGCCGCTCGCACACCGCCGCGACCGCCTCGATGTAGCCCGGCGTCGGCGGGAAGACGCCGCCCGCGCCGATCACCGGCTCGCAGAAGAACGCGGCGACGCGCTCGGCGCCGATCCGCTCGATCTCGGCCTCCAGCGCCTCCGCGGAGTCCCACGCGACCACCGACGCGTCCGGCACCATCGCGCCGAACCCGGCCGCGTTGGCGGGGATGCCCGCGATGCCGGTGCCGATCCCGTGGGTGCCGTGGTATCCGTGCGTGCGGCTGATGAGGTGGACGCGCTCGGGCCGGCCGTGCTGCGCGTGGAACGCGCGCGCGATCTTGGCCGCGGTGTCCACCGCGTCGCCGCCGCCGGAGCCGAGGAAGATCTTCGAGCCGGGCTGCGGCGCGAGGTCGCTGAGCCGCTCGGCCAGCTCCAGCGCCGGCCGGTTGGAGAACTCGCCGAACGTCGAGTACGCGTCGAGCGTGCGCAGCTGCCGCGCGACGGCGTCGGCGATCTCCGGCCGGCCGTGGCCGAGGTTCGCGTACCACAGCGCCGCCGACCCATCCAGGTAGCGGCGGCCCTCCTCGTCCCACACCCACGCGCCCTCCCCGCCCGCGAGGACGAACGGGTCCTGGGCGACGGCGCCCATGTCAGCGAACGGGTGCCACAACGCGTGCTCGCTCATCGCTGCGACGGTAGCCCTTCCGGCCAAGTCCGTCAGGCGCACGATCGCCGTGGCGGTTGGCCACCGCGGCCAACCGCCCGAGATCTCCCACGAACCGGCGGCGTCTTGCCTGCCGCGCCGCGGTGGGTAAGGACGCGACCATGGCCGGGTCACGCCACGAGCAGCGCGCGCCCGCGCGCTCCGCCGAGGAGATCCTGGAGCAGATGGGCGACGGCTTCGTCGCCCTCGACGAGCGCTGGCACTACACCTACGTCAACCGCCGCGTCGGGGAGCTGATCGGCGTCGACCGCGAAGCGCTGATCGGCCGCCACATCTGGACCGTGTTCCCCGAGATGGTCGGCTCGGCGCTGTACCACGCGGCGTCGCGTGCGATGCGCGAGCAGGAGCCGATGACGATCGAGGACTGGTACCCGCCGACCGAGGACGGCCACTGCTTCGAGGTCAACCTCCAGCCGACCCCGACGGGGCTGGCGATGTTCTTCCGCGACATCACCGAGCACCGGCGCGCGCGAGAGGAGCTGGCGCGCAGCGAGGAGCGCTACCGGCTGCTCGCGCACGCGTTCAGCAACACGGTCTGGCGCGGTGACGCCGACGGCCGCGTCATCGAGGCGCCCGACTGGCACGGGCTGACCGGCCTCCACGTGCCCCCGGAGCGGTGGCCGGAGGTCGTGCACCCCGACGACGCCGACCGGGTCGTGCGGGTGTGGCTGGACGCGCGCCGCAAGGGCACCGGCTTCGACATGACCTTCCGCGTCGCGCACGCCGACGGCGACTGGCGCCACGTGCGCGCCCGCGGCATCCCGGTGCGCCCGGGCGGCGAGCCGCACGAGTGGATCGGCGTCATCACCGACGTGACCGACAGCGTGCGCGGCGCCGAGGCCCTCCGCCGCGCGGCGCTGGAGGACCCCCTGACCGGGCTGCCGAACCGGACGCTCTTCCTCGAGCGCCTCGTCGCCGCCACCCGCCGCCGCATCCCGCACACCGCGGTCATCTACGTCGACCTCGACCGCTTCAAGTCGGTCAACGACCGCTTCGGGCACGGCGCGGGCGACCGCCTCCTGCGGGGCGTCGCGCGGCGGCTCTGCCACGCGGTCCGCCCGAGCGACGTCGTCAGCCGGCTCAGCGGCGACGAGTTCGCGGTCCTGTGCGACGACCTGCCGAGCGCGCAGATGGCGGTGACGATCGCCCAGCGCATCGCCGCCGCGATCGGCGAGCCGCTGGAGGACGACGAGCGCGTGCGCGTGACGGCGTCGATCGGCGTGGCGCTGGTCGAGAACACCGGCGCCGACGAGCACGAGGACGCCGAAGCCGTGCTCCGCGCCGCCGACGCGGCGATGTACCACGCCAAGTCGCGCGGCGGCAACGCGGTCGAGGTGCTGGAGGATCGGCTGCGCGCGTGGCTGCAGCAGCGGGCGCTGGCCGACCGCGAGCTGCAGCTCGGCCTCCACGACGGCGGCCTGCGCCTGCACTTCCAGCCGATCGTCGCGCTGGACCGCTCGCGCCGCGTCACCGTCGAGGCGCTGCTGCGCTGGCAGCGGCCCGGGGGCCCGGCCATCGCGGCGCCCGAGGTGATCGCCGCCGCCGAGCAGAACGGGCTGATCTGGGAGCTGGGCCGCGGCGTGCTGGTCGAGGCGTGCCGGCAGGCGGCGGCGTGGAACGCGGCGGGCTCGGGCGTGCGCGTGTCGGTGAACGTCTCTGCCCGCCAGCTCGCGCGCAGCGACGAGCTGCTCGCCGACGTCGAGCACGCGCTGGCGCGGACCGGCCTGCACCCGGGCCTGCTCACGCTGGAGATCACCGAGACGGTGCTGATGGAGAACATGGCCGAGGGCGAGGACGCC
Source organism: Parviterribacter multiflagellatus (assembly GCF_056863265.1). Classification (NCBI taxonomy): domain Bacteria; kingdom Bacillati; phylum Actinomycetota; class Thermoleophilia; order Solirubrobacterales; family Parviterribacteraceae; genus Parviterribacter; species Parviterribacter multiflagellatus. The sequence continues at coordinate 89,376 of NZ_JBXPIZ010000003.1, read as the reverse complement.
GTCGGGCTGCTGCGCGACGCGGGTGTGCGGGTCGCGATCGACGACTTCGGCGTCGGCTACTCGTCGCTCTCCTACCTCCACCGGCTCCCGGTCGACGCGGTCAAGCTCGACCGCTCGTTCGTCGCCGGGCTGCCGTACGACCCCGGCAGCGCGCGGATCGTCGAGGCCGTCGTCGGGCTGGCGCGCGCCTTCGACCTCGTGGTCATCGCGGAGGGGATCGAGACGCCCGAACAGCTCGCCGCCGTCCGCGACGCCGGCTGCCACGCCGCGCAGGGCTACGGGCTGTCGCGGCCGGCGCCGCCCGAGATGCTCGGCGAGCGCGTCAGCGCGGCGGTCGCCGCCGTCGTCTGACGGTCGCCGAGCAGGAACACCTCCGCGGCGATCGCCGGCGCGCAGTTCGTCGCGTGCATCGCCGCCAGCACCGAGCGCCCGGTGGTGGTCGCGACGATGCGCGTCATGTCCGGCTCGAGCACCTCGTGCATCAGCGTCCGCGCGCGGACGACCTCGTCGTCGTGCCCGTGCGCGATCAGCACCTGCTCGGCCGCGGTGTGGCCGTCCTCCAGCAGCACCACGAGCGCGTCGGCCCCCGCCCAGTGGGCGCGGGTGCGCCGCGGCCCGCGGCCCCACCGGTCGCTCACCAGGTGCGCGATCGCCGCGCCGATCTCGGTCAGCTCCGCCCGGATCTCCTCTGCCGTACGTGCCATCTGGCGCCCCCAGTCAGGAGCGCCGACACGTCTGGACACCGCTCGTGCTCCTTGTTACGTTCCAACACAGGGTCAGTGGGACCAGCGCCCCGGACCTTCCCGTCGCGGACGTCGCGCCGCGGGCGTCGGGAGCGCCCGCCGAAGCCGGTGCCGCCGAGCTCCGTCACGCCCGAGGGGGAGGGATCCATGTCACGCCTCATCAGCCGGCCCACCGCAGGAGGGTGCCCGCCGAGCGGCGCCGTGCCACGTGCTGGCACGTTCCTGGCAGAACCCTGCGCGCGTCGGGGAGGGTCGGACGATGCCGCTGCGTGAGCCGCCCTGGCTGCCGACGTTCGAGTACGCCTGGCCGGCCGGCGTCGACCTCGTCGGCGTCGCGCGCCGCGCGGTCGTCGGCCACCTGCGGCGCGGGGGCGTCGACGGGCAGACGCTCGGCGACATCGAGCTGGCCGTCGGCGAGGCGCTGAGCAACGTCGCGCTCCACGCGTACGACCCGGGCGGACCCGGGGTGATGCGCGTCCGGGTGACGGCCGACGGGGACGAGACGATCCAGGTCGACGTGTCCGACGACGGGCGCGGGCTCGGGACGGGCGGGGGGACCGGCCTGGGCCTCGGCCTGCCGGTCATGTCGGCGCTCGCGAGCCGCATCGAGCTCGACAGCACGCCCGGCCGCGGCGCCTGCGTGCGGATGTGGTTCGAGCGGAGCGCGTGACGCCACCAGGAGTACGCTCCGTGTGTCGATCGCCACCAGCGCGACGCGCCGAACCGGGAATGGACGCCCGCGCAGCCGGGCACCCCGCCGCCATGCAGATGGAACACGCATCCCGCCGCATCATCGCCCAGCCGCTGCCGGCTGCCGCCCCGCCGCAGGAGCGCCTACCCGCGCCCGTGCCCGTGGCGGCGCCCGACGCCGACACCCCGCGCGCGGAGGTCGCCGCCACCACGTGACCGAGACCCCGCTGGTCGCCGCGCCGCTGTACGGGCTGCGGAGCTGGAGGTCGGTCGCGGGCGCCGACGGCGAGCGCCTCGCTGCGGTGCACCAGACGACGGCGTGGCCGCCCGGCGGCGTCGCGCTCGGCGCCGTGTGCGGCCGCGACCCCTCCCACGAGGCTCCGCTCCCCGACTGCGAGTGCGGCGTCCACGCGTGGCACCCGCGGCGCGCGTCGGCGCGCCGCATCCTGGCGATCCAGGCCGAGATCCCCGGCGTCGTCGAGGCGACGGGCGCGGTCGAGGTCCACCACGAGGGCTTCCGCGCGGCGAGCGCGCGGCCCTACGCGCTCTTCCTCCTCCCCGGCCGCAACGCCCACCTGGTCCACCGCCTGGGTGCCGCCTACGGCGTCCCGGTCGTGCCGGTCGACGGGCCCGACGGGGTGCTCGCCTGGTGCCAGGAGCACCGCCTGGGACTCGGGCCCGACGTCGTCGACGACCTGATCGGCGACGCCGACGCGCGCCGCCTCGCCCGCCGGCGCAAGCGCCGCAACGACCGCCTGCGCGTCGCGCTCGCGGTCGCCCTCTCCGCCGGCCTGCTCGCCGGCGGCCTGGCCGTCGCCGACGACGGCCCCGGGCCGCACGAGCGCTTCGGGCGCACCGGCACGCTCACCGCGCCGTAGCGTTGCGAGCCGAGCGCCTCCGCGCCAGGTCTTGCGCAACCAGCCCGGCCCGACGGTCGGCCCGGTTTCCGGCACACCAACGCACCTTGTAGCAGAAGTTGCATTCTCCGGTTCCCGCTGTGTAGGTTCCGGCTCAAGGCCCGTCGGACGATCGGAGGAGCGGGTGAGCATCTTCGGCGCAGAGGTGATCGGGACAGCGATCCTGATCTTGTTCGGTGGTGGGGTGGTTGCGGGGGTCCTCCTCTCCCAGTCGAAAGCCGAGAACTCCGGCTGGATCGTCATCACCTTCGGGTGGGGCATGGGCGTGGCGATGGCGGTGTTCGCCGTCGGCCAGTACTCCGGCGCGCACCTGAACCCGGCGGTGACGCTCGGCTTCGCGACCATCGGGGACACCGCGTGGGGCGACGTCCCGAAGTACATGGGCGGCCAGTTCGTGGGCGCCTTCATCGGCGCCGTCCTCGTGTGGGCGGCGTACAGCAACCACTGGCGCGCGACGGAGGACCCGGGGCTGAAGCTCGCGGTCTTCTCGACGGCGCCGGCGATCCGCAACCCGGTCGCCAACTGCGTCACCGAGATCGTCGGCACGTTCATCCTCGTGTTCGGCGTCCTCGCGATCTTCGCGAACCCCGACACCGCGGGCACGAACCTCGGCGGCCTCATCGTGGGCCTGCTCGTGTTCGCGATCGGCCTGTCGCTCGGTGGGCCGACCGGCTACGCGATCAACCCCGCGCGTGACCTCGCGCCACGTGTCGCGCACTTCCTGCTGCCGATCCCCGGCAAGGGGCCGTCGGACTGGAGCTACGCGTGGATCCCCGTCGTGGCGCCGCTCGTCGGCGGCGTGCTCGGGGCGCTGGCGTTCGAAGCGTTCTACCCCGGCTGACGAGGGAGGAGGGATGGCCACCCGAGTCGCGCGGAGCAAGAAGCTCATCAACGCGCCTGACGCCGTGGTGCGCGAGGCCCTGGAGGGCATGGAGCTCGCGTACTGGGACCGCGTGCGGGTCTCGTACGACCCCGTCTACGTCGTGCGCGCCGACGCGCCCGTGCGGGGCAAGGTCGGGGTGATCTCCGGCGGCGGCTCCGGTCACGAGCCGATGCACGGCGGGTTCGTCGGACCCGGGATGCTCGACGGCGCGTGCCCGGGCGAGGTCTTCACCTCGCCCACGCCGGATCAGATGCTGGCGGCGACGAAGGCCGTCGACGGCGGCGCCGGCGTGCTGCACATCGTCAAGAACTACACCGGCGACGTCATGAACTTCGAGATGGCGGCCGAGATGGCCGCCGCCGAGGGGAGCGACGTCGAGGCGGTGGTGATCAACGACGACGTGGCGGTCGAGGACAGCCTCTACACCGCCGGGCGGCGCGGCGTCGGCGCCACGGTGCTGGCGGAGAAGCTGTGCGGGGCGGCGGCCGAGGAGGGCCGCTCGCTGGCCGACGTCGCCGCGCTGTGCCGGCGCGTCAACGCCGAGGCGCGCTCGATGGGCATGGCGCTGACACCGTGCGTGACGCCCGCGTCGGGGCAGCCGAGCTTCGAGCTCGCGGCGGACGAGATGGAGATCGGCATCGGCATCCACGGGGAGCCGGGCCGCTACCGGGAGCCGCTCGGGCCCGCGCACGACGTCGTCGAGCGGCTGGCGACCGCGGTCGTGGACGACCTGCCGTTCCGCGGCGGGGACAAGGTCCTCGCGTTCGTCAACGGCATGGGCGGCACGCCGCTCGTGGAGCTGCTGATCGTCTACCGCGAGCTGCACCGGTTCCTCGAGCAGCGCGGCATCACGGTCACGCGGCGGCTGATCGGCAACTACATCACCTCGCTGGAGATGGCGGGCTGCTCGATCACGTTGCTGCGGCTCGACAGCGAGCTGACGGCGCTGTGGGACGCGCCCGTCGACACGCCGGCGCTGCGGTGGGGCGCGTGACGCCGGCCACCGCGACGATCGACCACGCGGCGATCCTGACCTGGGTCCGCAGGTTCGCCGCGGAGGTCGCAGACCACCGCGAGGAGCTGGTCCGGCTCGACACCGCGATCGGCGACGGCGACCACGGGACGAACATGGACCGCGGGATGCGCAAGGCGGTCGAGGGGCTCGACGAGGACGGCGCGGACATCGGCGTCGCGCTCAAGGGCGTCGGGATGGCGCTCGTGTCGAGCGTCGGCGGCGCCGCCGGGCCGCTCTACGGGACGCTCTTCCTGCAGATGGGGAGCGTCGCCGCCGGGACCGACGCGCTCGACACGGAGCGGTTGGCGGACGCGGTGGAGGCCGGGCTGGCGGGCGTGCAGAAGCGCGGCCGCGCCGAGCCGGGCGAGAAGACGATGGTCGACGCGCTCGCGCCGGCCGCCGCCGCGCTGCGCGCAGCGGCCGAGGAGGGCCTCGACCCCGCGGAGGCGGCGCGCCGGGCGGCCGCCGCGGCCGAGGACGGGATGAAGGCGACGGTGCCGATGGAGGCGCGGAAGGGGCGGGCGAGCTACCTCGGCCCCCGCAGCATCGGCCACCAGGACCCGGGAGCGACGTCGACGTACCTGCTGCTCCGCAGCGCGGCCGAGGCGTTCGCGAGCATCTGAGCGAGGGAGGAGAGAGGCATGGCGAAGTACGCAGCGGCGCTCGACCAGGGGACGACGAGCACCCGGTGCATGGTGTTCGACCACGGCGGGCGGATCGTCAGCGTGGCGCAGAAGGAGCACGAGCAGATCTACCCGAAGCCCGGGTGGGTCGAGCACGACGCGCGCGAGATCTGGGCGCGGTGCCAGGAGGTCATCGACGAGGCCGTGCGCTCCGCCGGCGCGGGTCCGGGGGACATCGCCGCGCTCGGCGTGACCAACCAGCGCGAGACCGCCGTGGTGTGGGACCGCACGACCGGCGAGCCCGTGCACAACGCGATCGTCTGGCAGGACACGCGCACCGACAGGCTCGTCGACGAGCTGTCGCGCAGCGGCGGGCAGGACCGGTTCCGCAACCAGACCGGCCTCCCGCTCGCCACGTACTTCTCGGGGCCGAAGGTGCGGTGGCTGATCGACAACGTCGCCGACCTCGGGGCCAAGGCGGAGTCCGGGGACCTCCTGTTCGGCAACATCGACACCTGGTGCATCTGGAACCTGACGGGCGGCCCGAACGGCGGGCTGCACATCACCGACGTCTCGAACGCCAGCCGCACGCTGCTGATGGACCTGCAGACGCTGGACTGGGACGACGGCATCCTGTCGGCGATCGGCGTGCCGCGGGCGATGCTGCCGGAGATCCGGCCGTCGAGCGCGGTGTACGGCGAGGTCGCGACGGGCGCGCTGCGCGGCGTCCCGCTGGCGGGCGACCTGGGCGACCAGCAGGCGGCGACGTTCGGCCAGACGTGCTTCTCGCCCGGCGAGGCGAAGAACACGTACGGCACCGGCAACTTCCTGCTGCTCAACACCGGCACCGAGCCGGTGCCGTCGAAGTCCGGCCTGATCACGACGTGCGGCTACAAGATCGGCGACCAGGACACCGTGTACTGCCTGGAGGGCTCGATCGCGATCACGGGGGCGCTCGTGCAGTGGCTGCGCGACAACCTCAAGATGATCAAGGCCGCTCCCGAGGTCGAGGAGCTCGCGGCGTCGGTCGAGGACAACGGCGGCTGCTACATCGTGCCGGCGTTCTCCGGCCTCTTCGCGCCGTACTGGAAGTCGAACGCGCGCGGCGTCGTCGCGGGCCTGACGCGGTACGTCACCGCAGGCCACATCGCGCGGGCGACGCTCGAGGCGACGGCGTACCAGAGCCGCGAGGTCGTCGAGGCGATGGAGGCCGACTCCGGCGTCAAGCTCGAGTCGCTGAAGGTCGACGGCGGCATGGTCGCCAACGACCTGCTGATGCAGTTCCAGGCCGACCTGCTCGGCGTGCCGGTCATCCGGCCGGAGGTGGCGGAGACGACGTCGCTCGGCGCCGCGTACGCCGCCGGGCTCGCCACCGGGTTCTGGGGCGAGGTCGAGGACCTGCGCGAGAACTGGGCCGAGGACAAGCGCTGGGAGCCGTCGATGGACGCGGCCACGCGCGACGACTACTACCGCTACTGGAAGAAGGCGGTGACGCGGACGTTCGACTGGTTCGAGGCCGAGTAGAAGGCTCGATTCCGACATCCCGGCGCGGTCACGGCGTCCCCCCGCTCGGACGGCGGGTAGCCCTGGACCTTGTGACCGCGCTGAAGACGATCACCCGACACGACCATGACCGGACGGGCGCCCGCCCTCCCCTCACCCACGCCGAGCACCCCGCGCAACCCGGGGTGGCGCTGTGCGGCGTCAAGCTCACCGGCCGGCGCAGACCCGCCGGCGCCGAGCGGTGCGTGGTCTGCCTGGACCTCACGCGCCGGCCGTTCGCCGCACGCTGACCGGTGCGCCGCGCGCCCACGGGGCGCGAAGGCGTAGGAGGGCCGGCGCGTGGCCCCGCTCCACACCGACGTCCTCGTCGTCGGCGGCGGCGCGACCGGCGCCGGCGTCGCCTGGGACGCGGCGCTGCGTGGGTTCGACGTCGTGCTCGTCGAGCGCGCCGACCTGGCGGAGGGCACGAGCGGGCGGTTCCACGGGCTGCTGCACTCCGGCGCGCGCTACGCGGTCAAGGACCCGCTGGCCGCAGAGGAGTGCGTCGCCGAGAACGCGATCCTGCGCCGGGTCCTCCCCAACTGCATCGAGGACACCGGCGGGCTGTTCGTCACCACGCCGCGCGACGACCCCGCGTACGGCGACACGCTGGTGCAGGGCTGCCGCGCGACCGGCGTGCCGATCGACGAGGTGAGCGTCCGCAGCGCGCTGCGCGCCGAGCCGCTCCTCAACCGGGGCATCCGGCGCGCGTTCGTGGTGGAGGACGCGTCGATCGACGCGTGGAAGACCGTGCGGACGCTGACGCGCGGCGCGGCCGAGCACGGCGCGCGCATCCTCACCTACCACCGCGTCGTGGCGCTCCACGGCGCGCGCTCCGGGGCCGTCACCGGCGCGCGGCTGCGCAACGAGCTGACCGGCGACGAGGTCGACATCGCCGCCCGCTTCACGCTGAACGCATCGGGCGCGTGGGCGGCGCAGATCGTGCGGATGGCGGGGATCGAGGGCATCGGCGTGATCCCCGGCAAGGGGATCATGATCGCGATGAACCACCGGCTGGTGAACACGGTGGTCAACCGGTGCGAGCTGCCGTCGGACGGCGACATCCTCGTCCCGATCCGGACGGTGAGCGTGATGGGGACGACCGACATCCGCGCGGCCGACCCGGACCGCATCCCGGTCACGCAGGACGAGGTCGACCTGATGCTCGACGACGGCGAGCTGCTCGTGCCCGGGCTGCGCTCGGCGCGGGCGCTGCGGGTGTGGGCGGGGGCGCGGCCGCTGCTTGCCGACGAGCGCGCCGGCGACGGCAACGCGGACACCCGCGACCTGAGCCGCACGCACGCGGTCGTCGACCACCGTGCGCGCGACGGCGTCGACGGGCTGCTGACGATGTCGGGCGGCAAGCTGACGACGCTGCGGCTGATGGCCGAGGACCTGGTCGACGCGATGTGCGCGCAGCTCGGCGAAGAGCGACCGTGCACGACCGCGGAGGTCGCGCCGCCCGAGGCCGAGGGCCGCGGGCACTACCGGCTGGGCTCACGCCTGCGCCGACGCGAGGAGCGGCTGCAGGCCGAGGAGCTGGTCTGCGAGTGCGAGCTGATCGGGCGGTCGCGGCTGGAGGAGGTCATGCGCGAGCGCGGGACCGTCAACCTCGACGACATCCGGCGCGGGCTGCGGCTCGGGATGGGCCCGTGCCAGGGCGGTTTCTGCATCTACCGCGCGACCGGCATCCTGCACGCGGTCGACCGGCTCGACGGCGCCGAGGCGTCCGCCGCGCTGCTGCGCTTCCTGCAGGAGCGGTGGAAGGGCGTGTGGCCGGTGCTGTACGGCGACCAGCTCCGGCAGGCGCGGCTCGACGACTGGATCTTCCAGGGGCTGCTCGACGTGGAGCACCTCCCAGAGGCGGGCGCCGTGGCGCCCGCGGCGGAGCCCGTGCCGACATGAACCGCTACGACGCGATCGTGATCGGCGCGGGCCTCGCCGGGCTGACGGCCGCCGTGCGGCTCGCGGAGGGCGGCGCGTCGGTGCTCGTGCTCGCCAAGGGCGTGGGCGCGACGCACCTGTCGCCGTGCACGATCGACGTGCTCGGCTACGCGCCGGAGCGGGTCGAGTCGCCGCGCGCGGCGCTGCCGGCGTTCGTGGCCGAGCATCCGGCGCACCCGTACGGGCTGATCGGGGTCGAGGGCGTCGCGGACGCCTGCGCCTGGCTGGTGGGCTGCGTGGCGGACGGGCCGCTCGCGCCCTACGCGTACCGCGGGTCGATCGACGCGAACCTCCTGCTGCCGACGGCGCTCGGGGTGCCGCGGCCGTCGGCGTTCGTGCCCGAGACGATGGCCGACGGGGACCTGGGGCGCGACGAGCCGGTGTGCGTCGTCGGGTTCACCGCGCTGAAGGACTTCCACCCGCTGCTGCTGGCCGACAACCTGCAGCGCATCGGGGTGCGCGCGCGGGGCGTCGAGCTCGACCTCGCGCCCGAGGGCCGCCACGACGCGAACGCGCTCGGGTACGGGCGCGCGCTGGACGACACGGTCTTCCGCGCGCGGGTGGTGGCGGCGCTGGCGGGGCGGCTCGCGGGCTCCGAGCGGGTCGCGTTCCCCGCCGTGCTGGGGCTGCGCGACCCGCACGCGGTGTGGGCCGACATCGCCGACCGGCTCGGGCACCCCGTGTTCGAGGTGCCGACGCTGCCGCCGTCGCTGCCGGGGATGCGCGTCTTCGCGACCCTGCGCGAGCTGCTGCGGCGGGCCGGCGGGCGGATGGTGCTCAACGCCGTCGTCGTGGGCGCGGCGCGCGACGGGACGCGCGTGGACGGGGTGCGCGTGCGGATCGGCCTGCGGGAGACGATCCACCGCGCGCGCTGGTTCGTGCTCGCGTCAGGCGGGTTCGCGGCCGGCGGCGTGGCGCTCGACGCGCACTGGGTCGCGCGCGAGACGGCGCTCGGGCTGCCGGTGACGGGGGCGCCGGCGCGCGGCGCGCCGCGGTTCCTCCCGGAGTACTTCGGCGACCACCCGATCGCGGCGGCGGGCGTGCGCGCGGGGCCGGACCTGCGTCCGGTCGGCGAGCACGGCGAGCGGCTGCTCGACAACGTCCTCGTCGCGGGCGCGACGCTGGCGGGCGCGGAGCCGTGGCGGGAGAAGTCGGGCGACGGGCTGAGCGTCGCGACGGGCCACCGGGCGGCGGGGCTGATCCTCGACGAGGCGCTCCGGACCCCGGCGGCGGTGATGGCATCGGGAGGGTGACGGTGGCGCTGGGGGCCGAGCACGACGTCCTGGGGGAGCTGATGCGCGGCTCGCTCGACCACTGCGTCAAGTGCACGATCTGCGAGACGTTCTGCCCCGTCTCGAACGTCACGCCGCTCTTCCCCGGGCCGAAGTACGTGGGGCCGCAGGCGGAGCGCTTCCGGGTGCCGGGCGAGGAGAGCCCGGACGCGTCGCTCGACTACTGCTCGGGCTGCGGGATCTGCACGCAGGTGTGCCCGCAAGGCGTGCACATCGCGGAGATCAACACCCAGGCGCGGGCGGCGCTGCGCGAGCGGACCGGGGTGCCGCTGCGCGACCGGGTGCTCGCGCGGCCGCACGTGACGGGGCGGCTGGCGCGGCCCGTGGCGCCGGTCGCCAACTGGACGCTCCGCAACCGGCTCGCGCGCCTGGCCGCCGAGCGCACCCTGGGCATCGCCCGGGCCGCCGCGCTCCCGACCATCGCCGGCCGCACCTTCCAGGCGTGGGCGCGGGGCCACACGTCGCCGCCGGGCGCGCGGCGGGTCGCCTACTTCCACGGGTGCGGGGCGAACTGGTACGAGCCCGAGTCGGCGCAGCACGCGGTCGCGGTGCTCGAGCACGCCGGGTGCGAGGTCGAGGTGCCGCGCGGGCAGCAGTGCTGCGGGCTGCCGCTCCAGTCGAACGGGCAGTTCCCGGCGGCGCGGCGGACCGTGCGGGCGCTGGCGCGGCGGCTGGCGCCGGCGGCGCGGGCCGGGCTCGACATCGTGGGGACATCGACGAGCTGCACGTTGATGCTCAAGCGCGAGGCGCGGGAGATCCTCGCGCTGGAGGACGACGCGGAGCTGCGGCTGGTCAGCGAGCGCGTCTACGACGTGTGCGAGTACCTCGTCGCGTTGATGGACCGCGGGGAGCTGGACGCGGGGGCGTTCGCGCCGCTGCCGCTGACCGTGACGTACCACGCGCCGTGCCAGCAGCAGGGGCACGGCGTCGGCAAGCCGGCGCTGGACCTGCTCGAGCTGGTGCCCGACCTGCGGGTGATCGAGAACGACGCGAGGTGCTGCGGGGTCGCCGGGACGTACGGGCTCAAGCGCGAGAAGCACGCGATCGCGATGGACGTCGGAGCGGGGCTGTTCGCGCAGATCGCCGACGCGGCGCCCGACCTCGCGGTCTGCGACTCGGAGACGTGCCGGTGGCACATCGAGCAGGCGACCGGCGTCCGCTGCGTGCACCCGCTGGAGGTGCTCTACATGGCGCTCCCCGCGGCACCCGCACCATGAGGAGCGCGGCGTGGTCGGGCTCGTGATCGTGTCGCACAGCGCGGCCCTCGCGGCGGGCGTGGTCGAGCTGGCGCGCCAGATGGCCGGCGACGCCGTCGCGATCGAGGCCGCAGGCGGGATGGGCGACGACGGAGGGATCGGCACGGACGTCGCGCTCGTCTCGGCGGCGATCGACCGCGCGGCAGGTCCCGACGGGGTCCTGGTGCTCATGGACCTCGGCAGCGCGCTGATGAGCGCGGAGATGGCCGTGGAGATGGCGGGCGACGCAGTGCGCGTCGTGCTGAGCGAGGCGCCGCTGGTCGAGGGCGCGGTCGCCGCGGCGGCGCTCGCCGGCGCCGGCGCGTCGCTCGACGAGGTCGCCGCCGAGGCGCGCACCGCCCTCACCGCGAAGACCGCGCAGCTCGCCCCCGCCGGGGGCGGCGGCGCGGAGAGGGGCAGCGGCGCGGGTGGCTTGGACCGCGGGGGCCGCGACGCCGGTCCCTCCGCGCGGCTGCCGGTCGCGATCCCGCTCGGCCTCCACGCGCGGCCGGCGGCACGGGTGGTCGAGGCGGTCGGCCGGTTCGCGGCGCAGGTGACGGTGGCGGACGAGACGACCGGGCGCGGACCGGTCGACGCGCGCTCGCTGTCCGCGCTGCTGACGCTCGGCGCGCGCCACGGCCACACGCTCCTCGCGCGCGCCACTGGCCCCGACGCCGCGGCGGCCCTCGCCGCGCTGGAGGCGCTGGCCGCCGAGGGGTTCGGCGACGAGCCCACCCCCGCCGCGCCCGCCCCCGCCGCCCCTTCCCCCTCTGCGCGCGGCGACGACGGCGCGCGTGCCCCCTCGCCCCCGCCGGCCGGGGCGACGCTGCGGGGGCTCGCGGTGGTGCCGGGCGTGGCGATCGGGCCGGCGCGGCCGCTCGTCCAGCCGGCCGCGCGTCCATCCGCGGACGCGGGCGAGCCGGCTGAGGAGGAGCGGCGGCTCGCCGCCGCGCTGCAGGCGGCGCGGAAGGAGGTCGCCGCGGCGCGCGATCTCGTGGCCGGGCGGACGAGCGGCGGCGAGGCCGCGATCCTCGACGCGCACCTGCTCCTGCTCGCGGACACCGCGCTCCTCGCCCGCGCGCGCGGGGACATCGCCGCGGGACACGGCGCGGCGATGGCGTGGGACGCGGCGGTGCGGGCGGTCGCGGACGACCTGCGCGCGGTCGACGACCCGTACCTGCGCGAGAGGGCCGCGGACCTCGACGACGTCGGCACGCGCGTCCTCGCGCACCTCACCGGTGCGCCCACCACCGCGACGCCGACCGAGCCGGGCATCCTCGTCGCCGCCGACCTCGCGCCCGGCCAGGTCGCCGCGCTCGACCGCGACACGACCACCGGCATCGCGCTCGCCCGGGGCGGCGCCACGTCGCACGCCGCGATCCTCGCCCGCGCGCTCGGCATCCCGACCACCGCCGGGCTCGGCGACGCGCTGCTCGCCATCCCGCCCGGCACGACGCTCGTCCTCGACGGCGCGCACGGCACGGTGGAGGTCGACCCCGACCCCACCACCCTCGCCGCGCGGGAGGAGGCCCGCCGCACCGCCGCCGCCCGCCACGAGCGCGCCCGCGCCGCCGCCCACGCGCCCGCCACCACGCGCGACGGCGCCACGCTCACCGTCGCCGCCAACCTCGGCGCGATCGCGGGGGCCGCCCAGGCGGTCCGGCTCGGCGCGGACGGCGTCGGCCTGCTGCGGACCGAGTTCCTCTACCTCGGCCGCGACGCGGCGCCGACCGAGGAGGAGCAGCGCGCCGCGCTGGAGGAGATCGCGACCGCGCTCGACGGCCGCTCGCTCGTCGTCCGCACGCTCGACGCGGGCGCCGACAAGCCGCTCCCCTACCTCCGCCAGCCGCACGAGGACAACCCGTTCCTGGGCGTCCGCGGCCTGCGGCTCGGGCTCCAGCGCCCCGACATCCTGCGCACCCAGCTGCGCGCGATCCTCGCCACCGCCGCGCGCCACCCGCTGCAGGTCATGTTCCCGATGGTCGCGACGCTCGCCGAGCTGCGGGACGCCCGCGGGATGGTGGAGGAGGTGCGGGCGGAGCTGGGGGCGCCGGAGATCCAGGTCGGCGTGATGGTGGAGGTCCCCGCGCTCGCGCTCCAGGCCGGCCGGTTCGCCGCCGAGGCCGACTTCCTCTCGGTCGGCACGAACGACCTGACGCAGTACACGATGGCCGCCGAGCGCGGCAACGACGCGGTCGGGGCGCTGCTCGGCGGCGTGCAGCCCGCGGTCCTGAAGCTCATCGCCGCCGTCACCGAGGCGGCCGCCGCGCACGGCCGCTGGGTCGGTGTCTGCGGCGAGCTGGCCGGCGACCCCGCCGCTGCCGTGCTGCTCGCGGGGCTGGGGGTCGAGGAGCTGAGCGTCGCGCCCCCGCTCGTCCCCGACGTCAAGGACGCGCTGCGCCACACGTCGCTGGCCGATGCGCAGGAGCTGGCCCGCCGCGCGCTCGACCTCGACGACGCCGCCGCCGTCGCCGACCTCCTGGCGCGAGGAGCGGTCGCCGCATGACCCGGCCGGCGGTGGAGGCGAAGGTGCCCGCGCGGGCAGCCGCGGAGGTGCAGGTGGCGGCCGGCCGCCGGCGCCTGCACGACGCGCGCGTGGTCGCCATCGGCACCGGGCTGCGCATCGCGCTGACGCCGGTGATCATGCTCCTCGTCACGCTCGACGAGGACACCGGCGATCTCGCCACCGCCGCCTGCGTCCTGTTCGCCGTCGCCGCGCTCACCGACTGGGTCGACGGCCGCCTCGCCCGCCGTTGGGGCGTCACGTCGAAGCTCGGCTCGTTCCTCGACACCACCGCGGACAAGCTGCTCGTCACCGGTGTCCTCGTCGCCCTCGTCGCGGTCGACCGCGCGTCGCCCTGGATCGCGGCGCTCATCATCGGCCGCGAGATCCTCATCCTCGGCCTCCGCGGGGTCGTCGCGGCGGACGGAGCGACGCTCCGTCCCTCGCTGCTGGCGAAGGTCAAGACGTCGGTGCAGTTCCTCGCGATCGCGCTGGCGATCGTGCGCCCCGGCGACCCGCTCGCCGGCCTGTACCTCGACGAGTGGGCGATGCTCGCCGCCGCGGCGCTCACGGTCGCGTCGGCGGTCGACTACCTCGGCCGCTTCGGCGGCGTGCTCACCCTGCGGACGGGGCGGTAGCCCGTGGCCCGCGCGTTCGTCACCGGCGGGAGCGGCCTGATCGGCGGCGCGCTGATCGACCGCCTGGTCGCGCGCGGGGACGCCGTCGTGGCCGCCGTGCGCTCGGACGCGGCCGCGCGGAAGGTCGCCGCCCGCGGCGCCCGCCCGGCGCGGGCCGAGCTCCTCGACGAGGCGCAGCTCGCCGCCGCGATGACCGGGAGCGACGTCGTCTTCCACGTCGCCGGCCTGAACACGCTCCTCCCCGCCGACCCGCAGGGGATGGTCGACGCCAACGTCCGCGCCCCGGCCGCGGTCGTCCGCGCCGCCGCGCGCGCCGAGGTCCCGCGCGTCGTCCACACCTCGTCCGCGGCGACGCTGGGGGAGCGCGAGAACACCGTCGGCGCCGAGGACTCCCCGCACCGCGGCACGTTCCTCTCCCCCTACGAGCGCACGAAGCACGACGGCGAGGTCGCGGCCTTCGCCGCCGCCCGCGCGAGCGGCATCGAGCTCGTCGCGGTCAACCCGTCGTCCGTGCAGGGCCCCGGCCGCGCCGGCGGCACCGCGCGCATCCTGCTCGCCTACGTCGACGGCCGGCTGCCGGTCTTCATCGACACGCGGATGAGCCTCGTGGACATCGACGACTGCGTCACCGGCCACCTCCTCGCCGCCGAGCGCGGGCGGCCCGGCGAGCGCTACGTGCTCAACGGAGCGACGCTCCGGTCCGACGAGGCGATCGCGCTCGTGGAGGAGCTGACCGGCGCCCGCCACCGCGTCCGCACGCTGCCGCCGCGCGTCGCGCTCGCCGCCGCCGCCGCGATCGAGCGCGCGTGCGCCCTCGCGGGCCGCCGGCCGCCCGTCTCGCGCGCGATGGTCCGCACGATGCTGCACGGGCACGCCTACGACGGCAGCCGCGCGACGCGCGAGCTCGGCCTGCGCTACACGCCGATCCGCGACACGCTCGAGCGCACGATCGCCTGGGCCGTCGCCGCCGGCCACGTCCGCCGCCCGCTGCCCCGCCCGCCCGGCGCGGCGATCCGCCCCGCGGCGCCCCGCAGAGGGGTAGTGTCGAGCCAGGAACCCAACGCGGGAGCGTTCACCATGGACCATCCAGAGCGCGAGCACCCCGACTACGCGCGCGGGGAGCGCACGAAGCCCGAGGACGAGCGGGAACCCGACTTCGCTCGCGGCGCACGCACCGAGCCGGAGGAGGACGCCGGCCCCGACTTCGCCCGCGGCGAGCGGACCCGGCCCCCGGAGGAGGCCGGCCCCGACTTCGCCCGCGGCGCGCGCACCGAGCAGGACGACGACTGAGCGCGAGGCCCGCCGGCGACCGCGAGGTCGCCGGCGGGCCGCAGCGCCTACCGCGTCGCCGCCCGCGCGCGGACCGCCCGCGCGGCGATGCTCGACGGCCGCACCTCGATGACGCCCGCCAGCGCGGCGTCCTCGGACGAGCCGCCGACGTACACCGGCACCCGCCCGCTCGGCGTGACCCAGTGCTGCGCGCCGGTGTCCCAGTAGGACAGCTCGCGCCGCGGCACGGTGATCGTCACCTCGCGCCGCTCGCCCGGCGCCAGCGCGACCTTCGCCCAGCCGACGAGCTTGCGATCCGGCGTCGCCACGCTGCGCTCCGGCAGCCGGCCGATGTAGGCCTGCGCCACCTCCGCGCCCGGCACGTCGCCGACGTTGCGCAGGCGGAACGTCAGGGCGATGTCGCCCTGCGGGTCGAGCCGGTCCGCCACCCGCAGCCGCCGGTAGCGGAACTCCGTGTAGGAGAGCCCGTGCCCGAACGCGTACTGCGGCTGGAGGTTCCGCTCGCGGAACCCGCGGTACCCGACGAAGATGTCCTCCGAGTGCGCGGCCACCCCGCCGACGCCCGGGAACTGCTCCGGCGTGTTGACCGGCTGGCGCTGCTCGTCGACCGGGATCGTCGCGACGAGCTTGCCGGACGGGTTGACCGCCCCGAACAGGACGTCCGCGATCGCGTTGCCCTGCTCCTGCCCCGGGTACCAGGCCTGGAGGATCGCCGGGACGTCCTCCTCCCAGGTCGCGGTCTTGGACGGCGCGCCCGTCTCGACCACGACGACCGTGTTGGGGTTCGCCCGCGAGACCCGCCGGATCAGCTGGTCCTGCTCACGCGGCAGGTCGAGGTGCGGCCGGTCGCCGCCCTCGGTCTCGTAGTCGCGCACGACGACGACCGCCGCGTCCGCGTTCCGCGCCTCGGCCACGGCGTCGCGCATCATCGGCGACAGGACGTCCTCGGCGTGCTCCCACGTGAAGCGCACCTGGCCACCCTGGTACTGGTTCGGCGCCTCGGCGGCGTACTCGATCCGCACCGTGTGCGGCTCGCCCGCCGTCAGCTCGCGCGTGAACCGCTCGGTCGACAGCGCGCCGGTGTGCGTCGCGACGAGCTCGCCGTCGAACCACAGCCGCGCGTCCCCGCGGGCGGTCAGGCCCAGCGTGTAGCTCGCCGTCTGCGGCGCGGTGAACGTGCCGCTCCAGCGGGCCGACAGGTCGCCCAGCAGCGCGAAGTTGCCGACCGGCGTCCGCGCCTTCGGCGACGCGGCGTTGAACCCCGGGAAGTTCGTGAAGCCGAAGTTCACGTTGACCGTCGGATCGACCTGCGCCAGCGCGGGCGCGCCCGAGAACGTCGTGTTCGGGAAGTACTCCGCCCGCAGACCCCGCTCACCGGGGGCGCCGTCGGTCGGCCGCAAGGT
Organism: Parviterribacter multiflagellatus; assembly: GCF_056863265.1. Lineage (NCBI taxonomy): Bacteria > Bacillati > Actinomycetota > Thermoleophilia > Solirubrobacterales > Parviterribacteraceae > Parviterribacter > Parviterribacter multiflagellatus. The sequence continues at coordinate 72,658 of NZ_JBXPIZ010000003.1, read as the reverse complement.
CGAGGACGGGACGGGCGCCGGCCCCGGGAGCAGGTCGCCCTCGGAGATGCCGTCCACGCCCTGCGCGTACCGCACCGCGATCCGCGACCCCGCCCGTGCGCGGATGCCCTCGAGCGGGCTGACCGCGTACGTCGGGCGCACGACCGAGGAGCCGCCGCCGGTGGCCGACGCGTTGTCGGCGTCCGGCCCGATCACGGCCAGCGACCGCAGCCGCCGGCTCGGCTCCAGCGGCAGCGTGTTGCGCCGGTTCTTGAGCAGCACCATCCCTGCCGACGCGACCTCGCGCGCGAGCTGCCCGTGGGCGCGCTCGTCGAAGCCCGTCGTCGTCGGCCGGTTCTCGAACAGCCCGAGCCCGACCATCGGCCGCAGGATGCGGCGCGCCATGTCGTCGAGCCGCGCCTGCGGGACCTCGCCGGCCTCGACCGCGGCGAGCAGCCGCTCGCCGAAGTTCGCCGACCCCGGCCCCTGGTCGCCCGGCTGCTCCTGGTCCAGGCCGTTGAGCGCGGCCCGCACGGTGCTGGGCGTCGCGTTGTAGTCGCTCATGACGAAGCCGCGGAAGCCGTAGTCGCCCTTCAGCAGCGTGTTCATCAGCGGGTGCTCGCACGCGAACACCGTGTTGACCTTGTTGAACGCGCACATCGCGGCGCCGGGCCGCGCCTCGCGGATGCCGATCTCGAACGGCTTGCCGTAGATCTCGCGCAGCGCCCGGTCGCTCACCCGCGCGTCGATGGTGAACCGCTCGGTCTCCTGGTCGTAGACCACGAAGTGCTTGATCGTCGCCATCACCGGGCGGCTCTGCACCCCCTGGATGAGCGCGGCGGCGGCGCGGCCGTTGAGCAGCGGGTCCTCCCCGAACCCCTCGAACGCGCGGCCCCACTGCGCGGTGCGCGCGATGTCGACCGACGGCGCGAGCCACGTGTTGTGGCCTGTCGCGTGCGCCTCGTCGCCGACCATCTGGCCGACCCGCCGCAGCAGGTCGGTGTCCCAGGTGGCGCCGAGCGCGGTGCCAGACGGGAGCTGCGTCGCGCGCTGGCCGTTCACCGCCGGGTTGGCGACGCGCACGCCCACCGGCCCGTCCGCCATCGTGAGCGCCGGGATGTCCAGCCGCTCGATCGGGTTGTTGTAGAACCCGTAGAGGTTGTTGATCCGGCCTGTCGCCAGGTCGATCTTCTCCTCGGTCGTCAGCTGCTCGAGCAGCTGTGTCACCCGTGCCTCCACGGCGGGCGACTCGTCCCACGGCTGCTGCGCGGCCGCAGGCGGCGGCGCGGCGAGCGCGAGCACGGCGGCGCTCCAGGCGCACGCGTGAGCGACGCCCTTCGGCGTGATGCCCCTCATGACCCTCCCTACCTCTCTGGCCACCGCGAACGCATCGCGGCGGCGACCCCTACCTCAGAGGCGGAGGCTCCCACCGGCGTGACCACCCGGCGACGCCCACCGTTGGAACCCCACCGCCGGTGCGAGGACGTGGCGCGCTAGCCGCTCTCGACCGGCCAGCCCTCGCGCCGCCACAGCGGCACGCCGCCGTCGACGACGTGGATGACGTCGTCGGCGCCGAGGCGCTGGAGCAGGCTGGCGCCGACGGCCGAGCGCTGGCCCGAGCCGCAGATGACCGCGATCGGCCGATCGGGGTCGAGCGCGGCCGGGATGCCGTCGAGGTCGTGGTAGGGCTCGAAGACCGAGCCGGGGATGTGGCCGGCGTCCCACTCCGAGCGCTCGCGCACGTCGAGGATCTGCAGGCCGTCGCGGCCGCCGTCCCACCGCCGGTGCAGCTCGGGGACGGTCATGCGCGGGATGTGGTCGACGGGCAGACGCTCCTCCCGCCACGACGTCATCCCGCCGTGCAGGTAGCCGGCGAGGTTCGTGAGCCCGACGGCCGCCGCGAGCGTCGCGGCCTCCAGCGCGTCCTCGTCGTCGCGCCCGACGAGGACGATCGGCTGCTCGGGGCGGGCGAGCCACGCCAGCTTGGAGCCGAAGCCCGCGCGCCGCGCCGTGATGCACACCGCGCCGGGGATGTGCGCCTCGTCGAACTGCAGCTCGGTGCGCGTGTCGACGACGAGCGCGCCGTCGGCCAGCGCCTGCTGGACCTGGCGCGGGGCGAGCGGGTGCGCGTCGGCCGAGTCGCGCACGAGCGGCCCCCGGTTGAGTGCGACGATGTTGCGGAAGTTCGGCGGCTGCGGCCCGAGCGTCGCGGTCGTGCGCGCGACGAACTCGTCCTCGTCGTCGACCTGCAGCAGCGGCTGGCCCGCGCGCTCGAACCCGATCGTCGAGCTGACCTTCAGGTCCATCCCCGGGCCGCCGCACAGCGAGCCGCCCAGGTGGCCGGGCCACACCTCGGTCGTGTCGGGGAGCGTGAGCAGCGCTCCGCCGAGCGAGCGGAAGATCCCGCGCGCGCCCTCCTCCTTGTCGACCGCCAGGTCGGGCCGCGCGATGTCGCCGACGAAGAGCGAGTCGCCGGTGAGCACCGCCCACGGCGTCTGGGAGCGGCCGGTGTCGATCAGCGCGAAGGCCGTGTGCTCGGGGCGATGGCCGGGGGTGTGGATCGCGCGCACGCGCAGCGCGCCGAGCGCGAGCTCCCACCCGTCGTCGAACGGCTCGTGCTCGTAGTCCGGCGCGGCGTCGCGGTGGATGTGGATCGTCGCGCCGGTCGCCGCGACGAGCCGGCCGTGGCCCGAGACGTGGTCGGCGTGGTTGTGCGTCTCCAGGACGTGCTCGATGCGGACGCCGAGGTAGCGCGCGAGGCGCAGGTACTCGTCGATGTCGAGCCGCGGGTCGACGACTGCCGCCACCCCCGCGTCCTCGTCGCCGATGAGGTACGACGCGCACCCGAGGTCGTCGTGGGTGATCTGGCGGAAGATCATGCTCCGACGATCGCAGCCTCAGCGCCCGTGTGCCACCCTGCGGCCGTGAGTTCCTGGATCCGCTCCGCCCTCCTGGCGACGATGCTGCTCGTGTCGGCGGCGCCGTCCTCCGCAGCCGCGGGCGAGCCGCTCCCCGCGCTGGACGAGCGCGTCCCGACCGGGCCGCAGACGCTCGCGACGACGCTGCGGGAGACGTCCGCGCGGCTCGCGGACGAGGTCGACGCGTGGCGCCGCGCGGAGAACGCCGGCACGACCGCGCCGCCGCTCGCCGTGACGCGGCTCGCCACGTACGAGGCGCGCATCGTCGCGGCGCTCGCGGCCCGGCCGCGGACCAGCGGCGCGGTGCTCGACCGCCTCCCGCGCGCGCTGGCCTCCCGCATCGCGCCCGAGGTGCGGGCGCTGCGCGACCTGCGCCGCCTCCACGCGATCTCCCACCGCCGGCCCGGCCCGCCGCCGAAGCTCCGCCTCGGCGAGCCCGAGCCGGCGGCGACGCTGCTGCGCCACTACCGCGACGCGCAGCGCCGGTTCGGCGTCGGCTGGCACGTGCTGGCGGCGGTCAACTACGTCGAGTCGCGGTTCGGGCGGCTGCGCAACGCGTCGATCTCCGGCGCGCGCGGGCCGATGCAGTTCATGCCTGCGACGTGGCGCCAGTACGGGCTCGGCGGCGACGTCCGCGACCCGCGCGACGCGATCATGGGCGCGGCGAACTACCTGCGCGCGTCGGGCGCGCCGGACTACCGCCGCGCGCTCTACGCGTACAACCCGTCGGACCTCTACGTCCGCACCGTCCGCCTCTACGCGCGCCGGATCGCGAGCGACCCGCGCGGCTACCTCGCGCTCTACGCGCGCGAGGTCGTCCGCGACTAGGCCGCGGCCACGCCCAGCACGCCGGCGAGCGTCAGCCCGATGCCGGCGAGCTGCCCGCGCGAGATGCGCTCCATGAGCACCACGCGCGCGGCCACGACCGTCACCACCGGGTCGGCCGACGAGATCACCGCCACCAGCGCGACGTCGGCACCGGCCATCGCGGCGGTCAGCGCGAGATCGCCGATGCTGAGGGCGGCGCCGACGCCGAGGAGCCCGCGCCACGCGTCGCGGCCCGGCAGAGCGGGGTGCGTCGCGCGGTCGCGGACGACGACGGGGAGCGCGGCGAGCGCCGACCCGACCGTGACCAGCCCGGCGATCCACAGCGGGTGCGCTGCCTCGCCGCCGACGGCGACGTCGACCGACACGAAGTAGCCGCCGAACGCGACGGCCGCGGCGACGGCGAGCAGCACCGCGAAGGCGGGGGTGTGCGCGCCGTCCCGGTCGGACGCGCGGCCGAGCATCGTGACGCCGACGACGAGCACGAGCGTCGCGGCGATGCCGAGCACGGCGGCCCGCTCGCCCGACGCGACTCCGACGGTGACCGGCAGCAGCACGCCGCCGGCGGCGATCGGGGCCAGGACGCTGGCCGGCCCGCGGGCAAGGGCGGCGTAGTACGCGATCACCCCGGCGCCGGCGACCAGGCCGGCGCCGACCGCGAGCAGGGAGGGACCGATCGCGGGCGGGCCGGCCACGAGCACCGCGGCGCCGAGCAGCACGACCGTGGCGACGACGTGCGCCCAGAAGGCGATCACCGCGGGCCCGACGCGCCGCACGATCGCGGCGGTGGTGACGTCGCTGGTCGCGTACCCGAAGGCCGCGACGGCAGCCAGCGCTTCGCTCATCCGACTCAGCTCCCCTCGTCGTCTACGAACCATCATACCAAGTTTGATGGTTACTCATGCACCGTCGCCGTAGGGTTCACGCCGTGCGCATCGCGACGTGGAACGTGAACTCGGCCAAGCAGCGCGTGCCCCGGCTGCTCCCCTGGCTGGACGAGCGGCGGCCGGACGTCGTCGCCCTCCAGGAGACGAAGCTCACCGACGACGCGTTCGACGCGCTCCTGCGCGAGCCGCTGGCCGAGCGCGGCTACGAGGTCGCCGCGTACGGCGAGGGCGCGTGGAACGGCGTGGCGATCCTCTCGCGCGTCGGCCTGGAGGACGTCGCGCGCGGGCTCGGCGACGACGCGCCCGGGTTCCCCCACCCCGAGGCGCGCGCGGTGGCCGCGACGTGCGGCGGGCTGCGGATCGTGTCGGTGTACGTCCCGAACGGCCGCGCGGTCGACTCCGACCACTACGCGTACAAGCTGGAGTGGCTGCGGGCGCTGAAGCGGACGGTGGAGAGCGGCGACCCGGCGACCACCGTCGTGCTCGGCGACATCAACATCGCGCCGGCCGACGCGGACGTGTTCGACCCCGAGCAGTACGAGGGCCACACGCACGTGACGCCGGCCGAGCGCGCGGCCCTGGCGGACGTCCAGTCGGCCGGGCTGCACGACGTCGTCCGCGACCGGTGGCCCGACGAGGAGCGCCTGTTCACCTACTGGGACTACCGCGCCGGCATGTTCCACCAGGACCTGGGGATGCGGATCGACCTCATCCTCGCCGGTGACGCGGTGGCGTCGCGGGTCGAGGCGGCGTGGGTCGACCGCAAGGCGCGCAAGGGCAAGGGCCCGAGCGACCACGCGCCGGTGATCGTGGACCTCGACGAGGCGCCCGACGGCGACATCGGCCCGGTCGTGCCGCCGGCCTCCTCCCCCGCGCCGCTCAAGGGCGCGAAGAAGCTCCCGCAGGGCCCGCCCGGCGAGTCGGGCGACGCCGGCTAGTCCTTCTTGCGGTCCGTGTCCCGGGAGGGCTGCACGCGCTTGGGCTCGCCCGGCATCTTGGGGTAGTCGGGCGGGTACGGCATGTCGCCCTGCTCGTCGGCCTCGTACAGCTCCAGCAGCGGCTCCAGCGAGTGGTGCACGTCGTCGATCGCCGCGTGCAGGTCGCCGCGCTCGGCGAACCGCGCCGGCACCGTCGTCACGTTGAACGTCTCCGGCTGGATCTCCGGCAGCTCGTCCCACTCCACCGGCGTCGAGACCGGCGCGCCCGGCTTGGGGCGGATCGAGTAGGCCGACGCGATCGTGCGGTCGCGGGCGTTCTGGTTGTAGTCGACGAAGATGCGCTCGCCGCGCTCCTCCTTCCACCACTTGGTCGTCACCTCGCCGGGCAGCCGCCGCTCGAGCTCGCGCCCGAACGCGATCGCCGCGTGGCGCACGTCGGTGAACGTCCACCTGGGCTCGATCCGCACGTAGATGTGGATGCCGCGCCCGCCCGACGTCTTGGGGAAGCCGACGTAGCCGAGGTCGGCGAGCAGCTCCCGCGCGGTGCCCGCCACGCGCACCGCGTCGGCGAAGTCGGTGCCGGGCTGGGGGTCGAGGTCGATGCGCAGCTCGTCCGGGTGGTCGACGTCGGCGCGGCGGACCGGCCATGGGTGGAAGGTGATCGTGCCCATGTGCGCGCACCACGCGATCACGGCCAGCTCGGTCGGGCAGATCTCGTCGGCGAACCGCCCGGAGGGGAACGCGATGCGCGCGGTCTCCAGGTAGTCCGGCGCGCCCTTGGGCACGCGCTTCTGGAAGAACGCGTCGCCGCCGCCCCGCTCGCGCGTCGACACGACGATGTTCTCGTTGACGCCCTTCGGCCACCGCTCGAGCGTCGTGGGCCGCTCGCGCAGCGCGCGCAGGATGCCGTCGCCGACGGCGACGTAGTACTCGGCGACCTGCAGCTTCGTGATGTCGGGCGTGCGGTCGGTGGCGGGGAAGATCACCCGGTCGGGGCTCGACACGCGCACCTCGCGCCCGCCGGCGTCGACGAAGGCCTCGGACGGGCTCATGCCCGTCACTTCTACACCGCGGGCCGGGAGCCTTCCTCCCGGCCCGCCGCGCGCAGGACTAGAAGGCCGGGAGTACGGCCCCCTGGTACTTCTCCTCGATGAACTGCTTGACCTCGGGCGAGGTGAGCAGCTCGGCGAGCTTCTTGACCCGGGGGTCGTCCTTGCCCTTGCCGAGCGTCACGAGGAGGTTGGCGTTCGGGTTGCCCTTGGCCTCCTCCAGCGCGAGCGCGTCCTGCGCGGGCTTCAGGTCGTTCTCCAGCGCGTAGTTGCCGTTGATGACCGCGAGGTCGACGTCGTCGAGCGCGCGCGCCGTCTGGGCCGCGTCGACCTCCTCGAACTCCAGGTTCTTCGGGTTGTCGGCGATGTCGCGGACGGTCGCGTTCTCGGTCGCGCCGTCCTTCAGCGTGATGAGCTGGTTGGCGACCAGGAGCTGGAGCGCGCGGTTCTCGTTCGTCGCGTCGTTGGGGATCGCGACCTTCGCGTCGTTCGGGACCTTGGCGAGGTCGTCGTGCTTGCGCGAGTAGATGCCGAGCGGCTCGATGTGCACGCCGACGATGCTCACGAGGTCGATGCCGCGGGCCTTCGCCTGGTCCTTCAGGTAGGCCGGCGTCTGGAAGTAGTTGGCGTCCAGCTGGCCGTCGTTGAGCGCGGTGTTCGGCAGGACGTAGTCGGAGAACTCCTTCACCTCGAGCTTCAGGCCGGCCTTGGGCGCGAGGTCCTTGGCGATGAAGTTGAGGATCTCGGCGTGCGGGACCGGCGAGACGCCGACGCGCAGCGGCTCGTCGGACGAGGCGTTCGCGCCGGTGGCGCCGGCGGAGGAGTCGGAGTCATCGTCCCCGCAGGCGGCGGCGAAGAGGGCGAGCGGGACGAGGGTCAGGAGGAGCAGCGCGATGCGTCGCATCGGGACCTTTCTTGGTGTGGGGACTACTGGTGGGAGAGGCGCCGGGACAGCCGGTCGCCCACGAACTGCAGGACCTGGACCACCACCACGAGGACCACCACGACCGCGACGGTGACGTCCGTCTCGTATCGCTGGTAGCCGTAGCGGATGGCCACGTCACCGAGTCCGCCACCGCCGACGGCGCCAGCCATGGCCGAGTAGCCGATGACGCCGATGGTGGTGATCGTCACGCCGCTGACCAACGACGCGACCGCTTCGGGGATCAGGACCTTCGTGACGACCTGCGGGCGGGTCGCGCCGGCCGCGAGCGCGGCCTCCACGAGCCCGACCGGCACCTCGCGCAGGGAGGTCTCCACGATCCGTGCGAAGAACGGGATGGTCGCGACGGCGAGCGGCACGATGGCCGCCGTGGTGCCGATCGTCGTGCCGACGATCGCCCGCGTGAACGGGATGATCGCGACCAAGAGGATGATGAAGGGGATCGAGCGCCCGACGTTCACGACGAACGCGAGCACCTGGTTGACGACGGGCTGCTGGAGCGGCTGGCCCTTGTCGGTGAGCAGGAGGAGCACGCCGAGCAGCAGCCCGAGCGGCACGGTGACGAGCATCGCGACGCCGACCATCGTCAGCGTCTCGAGCGTCGCCTGCCAGACGAGGTCGACGGTCTCGTCGTTCACGCCGCCACCGCCTCGGGGTGCGCGCCGGCGGCCGCCAGCGCGTCGCGCGTGCGGGCCCGTGCGGCGTCGTCGCCCCGCAGCTCCACGCGCAGGCGCGCGACCGGCCGCCCGCCGACCGTCTCGTACGACGCGGCGACGACGCGCGCGGTGACGCCGTCGACCTCGAGCGCGTCGTGGACCGGGCTGCCCTGCGCGCCGCGCGGGTCGATCGCCGCGCGCGCGAGGTCGTCGACCGCGACGACGTCGAGCAGCTCCTGCGCCACGTCCTCGTCCGCGTGCGGCGGCAGGCTCGGGAGCAGCAGCCGGCCGAGCGGCGAGCGCGGGCGGCCGACGACGTCGCCGAGCGGTCCGCCGTCCTCCACCCGCCCGCCGCGCAGGAGCACCGCCGAGTCGCAGATGCGCTGCACGACCGACAGCTGGTGGGTGATGAGGAGGATCGTCAGCCCGAGCCGCGCGTTGAGGTCGCGCAGCAGGTCGAGGATCTGCGCCGTGGTGTCGTCGTCGAGCGCCGAGGTCGCCTCGTCGGAGAGCAGCACCGACGGCTCGCCGGCCAGCGCGCGGGCGATCCCGACGCGCTGCTTCTGGCCGCCCGACAGCTGGGCCGGGTAGGCGCCGGCCGCGTCGCCGAGCCCGACCAGGTCGAGCAGCTCCTGCGCGCGCCGCTGGCGCTCGGCGCGCCCCGTGCCCGCGACCTCCAGCGGCAGGGCGACGTTGGCCGCCGCGGTCCGCGAGCTCAGCAGGTTGAAGTGCTGGAAGATCATCCCGATCTTGCGCCGCCGCGCCCGCAGCGCCGCGGCCTTGGCGGGGAGCGGCTCCCCCTCGACGACGACCTCGCCGCTGGTGGGCCGCTCCAGCCCGTTGACCAGGCGGATGAGCGTGCTCTTGCCGGCGCCGCTGTGGCCGAGCACGCCGAACACCTCGCCGCGTCGTACCGTGAGATCCACGTCGTCGAGCGCGCGCACCTCGCGCCCGCCGCGCGCGTAGACCTTCGTCACGCCGCGCAGCTCGACCGCCGCGCCGCCGCTCAGCTCGCGTGCGGTGTCATCGCGCTGACCAATCTCCGCAATTCCCATCTGAATTGCTCAAAATAGCGCGCCGCAGTGGCACCACTGCGCCCGGTGGGGCCACGCGCGCTACCGCTTGAAGCCGGCCATCTGCCGCTGCACGACGGCGTAGGCCGGGCGCGCGCTGCCGTCGCGCCGGACGAGGCCGGAGTCGAAGCGGCCGGCGCAGTCGTCGCTGGTGAAGTTGTAGACGTAGAGGCGGCGCACGTCGGCCGCGAAGCGGCGGGTGAGGGTGAACATGAAGTCGACCGCGCGCGCCTGCCGCTCCTCCGCGGCCTGCGGGCGGCGCGGGTCGCAGGGGAACGACGTGCCGAACTTCGCCACCCCGCCGGTCTCCGTCAGCCAGAACTGCGCCCTGCGGTTCTGCGCCTTGACCGTGTCGATGATGAGCCGCGTCCCGCTGTCGCGACCGCGGTTGGTGTCCGAGTAGTTGTGGATGCCGACGAACTTGGCCAGCGAGCGGCGCCGGCCGAGCGCCGCGTAGAAGCGCTGGACGTAGCGGTCGACGCCCTTCTGGTCGAGCACGTCGAGGGCGAGGATCGTGCACCGCTTGCACATCTTGCGCAGCGCGAGGAAGTACTCCGCCGCGCGCCGCGGGCGGTTCCACGTCGGCTGCGAGGCGTGGTTGGCCTCGTTCATCGCGCCCCAGGTGCGCACGCCGAGCGGCCGGTAGCGGGCGATCAGCGCGCCGACCTTCGCGCGGTACTGCGCCATGGTCGGGAGCGGGGCCTGCTTGAGGTTCGTCAGGTCGCTGGACGAGACGTGCATCAGCACCTGCTGCTTCAGCGCGGCGGCGCGCTGCACCCAGGCGTCGGCGACGGCGAGCTCGCCCGGCCGGTCGATCGCGTCCCACTTGATGAAGTACCGGACCTTCTTGACCTGCAGGCCGGCGAAGAGCGGGCTGTCGAACATCGCGACGTTCTGGTCGCCGATGCCGACGGCGACGTTGGTCAGGCTCTGCGAGCTGGCGGTGGTGGTCGGGGCCGGCGCGCTCGGGTCGGGCAGGTCGGGCGAGGGCGCGGTCAGGTCGTCGGGGCTCGCGCCGCCGGTCTTCAACGGCGCGGTGCCGACCTCGACGGGCGCGGTGCTCTGCGCGGTCGCGGCGGCGGACGGGATCAGCAGGCAGGCGAGGGCGAGAGCGAGGAGGACGAGCGCACGCATCGTCGTTCGTCGTTCCGGGCCGAGCGCGCGGATCCTCCCCCTGGGCGGGTCGTGGCACGGCCGTCGCGCAGCTCGACGACGGCGTCGAAGCGGTCGAGGCCGGTGGGGTCGTGGGTGATGACGATCAGCGTGCGGCCCGCGGTGGCGCGCAGGACGTCGTCGAGGACGGCCCGCGCGGTGGCGGGGTCGAGCATCGCGGTCGGCTCGTCGAGGATGAGGACGGGCGCGTTGGAGAGCAGCGCGCGGGCGAGGCCGATGCGCTGACGCTGGCCGCCGGAGACCGCGATCCCGTCCTCCCCGACGAGCGTGTCGAGGCCGTGCGGGAGCCGTGCGAGCCACGTGCCCAAGCCGGCCTGGTGCAGCGCCGCGGCGACCTCGGCGTCGGTGGCGTCGGCGCGCCCGATGCGGACGTTGGCGGCGATCGTGCCCGCGAGCAGGTGCGCGTCCTGGCCGGAGAGCCGGATGCGCCGCCGCACCTCGGCGGCCGGGAGGTCGCGCAGGTCGGTCCCGCCGAGCGTGATCGCGCCCTCGTCGGGGTCGGCGAGCCGCGCGAGGAGGTCGGCCAGCGTCGACTTCCCCGCCCCCGACGGCCCGGTGATCGCGACGCGCGCGCCGGGGGCGACGGTGAGGTCGAGGCGGTCGAGCACGACCGGCGTCCCCGGCCCGCCGGGGCGGTGGGTGACGCCGCGCACGCGCAGCTCCTCCGCCGCCGGCGTCCCTCCGCGCGAGGAGGGGTGCCGTGGGTCGTCGAGGAGCGGCGGCCCGGCGGTCGCCTCCTCCAGCCGGGTGGCGGCGGCGCGCACGGCGGTGTGGCGGAGGGCGGCCTCCGGCAGCGCGCCGGGGGCCTCGAACGCGCCCGCGGCGAGCAGGACGAGCGCCCCGAGCCACACCGGCGCGAGGTCGCCGGCCGCCGCGGCGTCGGCGCCGAGGACGAGGACAGAGAGGAGCGTCGCGCCGGCGGTGAGCGCGGAGGCAGACGCGCCGAGGGCGGCGGCGCGCGCCTGGCCGCGGTCGACGCGCGCGAGAGCGCGGCCGGCGCGGTCGAGCCGGGCGAGGCGGTCCGGGCCGCGGCCGGCGACGGCGAGCGGCGCGCCCAGCTCGAGCGCCTCCGCCAGCTCCCCCGCGAACCGCGCCCGGGCCGGCCCCTGGCGGAGCGTCACGCGGCGGGCGAGCGCGTGGGTGGCGGCGGGCACGGCGACGACCGCGATGGCCAGGCCGCCGGCCAGCACGAGCCCGGCGACGGGGAGGATCACCAGCCCCGCCGCGACGACGCCGGCCGACGCCACGCCCGCGACCGCCGCCGGAAGCACCACGCGCAGCTCGCGGTGCTGGAGCTCGTCGACGTCGCTCGTGAAGCGCGTGAGGAGGTCGGACGTGCCCGGCAGGCCCGGCCGCCCGACCCGCGCGGCCAGCCGCGCGAAGAACGCGACCCGCACCTCCGCCAGCCGCCGCAGCGCCGCGTCGTGGGCGGCGAGCCGCTCGTAGTAGCGCGCGATCGCCCGCGTCAGCCCGAGCGCCCGCACGACGACGATCGCCGCCAGCAGCGCGAGCACCGGCGGCTGCTCGGCCGCGCGCGTCACCAGCCACCCGCTCGTCGCGAGCACCGCGAGCCCCGCCAGCGACCCGAGCACCCCGAGCCCGGCCGCCGCGCCGAGCCCCCACCGGCGCCCGCGCGCCGCCGCCGGCGCGGGCGCGTCTCCGGCGGCGATCGACGGATCTGTTGCGGTATGCGCAACAGATCCGTCGATCGTCTCGGCGGGTCGGAGATGGAGGACCGTGTGGCAGGCCGCGGCAAGGTCCGGATCGTGGGTCGCGACGACGAGCGTGCGGCCCTGCGCCGCCTCGAGGATCCCCTCCGTCACGCGGCGGGCGGCGTCGGCGTCGAGGTGGGCGGTCGGCTCGTCGAGCAGGAGGAGCGGCGTGTCCGCGGCGAGCGCGGCCGCCAGCGCGAGGCGCTGCTGCTGGCCGCGGGAGAGCGGGCGGCCGCCGGCGCCGACCGGCGTGCCGAGCCCGTCGGCGAGGCTCGCGACGACCCCGTCCGCGTCGGCCTGGCGCAGCGCGCGGGCCAGCCGCTCGTCGCTCGCGTCCGGGGCGTGGAGGCGCAGCGCCTCGCCGAGCGTGCCGGCGGGGAGGAGCGGGCGCTGGTCGAGCCACGTGACGCGCTCCCACCACGCGTCCCGCGCGACGTCGGCCAGCGCGCGGCCGCCGACCGTCACTGTTCCCCGGTCGGGGTCCTGCGCCCGCGCGAGCACGCGCAGGAGCGTCGACTTGCCGACGCCCGACGGCCCGACGAGCGCGACGCTCGTCCCGGCGGGCACGTCGAGGTCGAGCGCGCGGAGCGGATCGGGCCGGCCGTGGCTCCCGCGCACCGTGACGCCGCGCAGCGCGAGGTCACCGGCGGGCACGGCCGCGGGGGCCGGCGCGACGTCCGCGAACGGCGCCGGCTCGTCGAGGAACGCGAGCAGGCGCCGCACCGCGTGCGCGCCGTCCTCCGCCGCGTGGAACCGCGCGCCGGCCGCGCGCAGCGGCGCGTACACCTCGGGCGCCAGCAGCAGGACGAACAGGCCGGTGGACAGGTCGGTGTGCCCCTCCGCGAGCTGCACGCCGATCACCGCGGCGGCGATCGCGGTGCCGAGCATCGCCAGCAGCTCCAGGACGAGCGCGCTGAGGAACGCGACCCGCAGCGCCGCGAGCGACTCGTCGCGGTACCGCTCCCCCACCGCGCGCAGCGCCTCGGCCTGCGCCTGCTCGCGCCCGTGCGCGCGGAGCGTCGGCAGCCCGCGGACGACCTCGAGGAAGTGCGCGCCGAGCACGGCGAGCGCGCGCTGGCGCTCGCGCGCGTGGTCGGCGGAGCGCTGCCCGACGAGCACCATGAACACGACGACGATCGGGAGCGTGACCCCGAGCAGCGCGCCGACGACCGGCTCGCGCGTCGCGATCACGCCGACGACGCCGAGCGGGACCGCCGCCGCGAGCGCCAGCTGCGGCACGGCCCGCGCGTAGTACTCGGCGAGCGCGTCGAGGCCCTGCGTCGCCGCGGTCGCCAGGTCGCCGCGACGGGCGCCGGTGAGGTCCGGCGCACGACCCGCGAGAGCACGCTGGGCGACCCGCGCGCGCAGCGTTCCCAGCGCGACTTCCGCGGCACGGCGGCCGAGCAGCTCGACCACGCCCGCGAGCAGCGCGCGCCCGGCGACGACCAGCGCCAGCGCGAGCACCGCGGAGCCCGCCGCCGCACGCCCGTCGAACGCGGCGGCGTCGACGACGCTCGCCACGACCCACGCCTGCACGACGAGCAGCGCCGCGGCGACGAGCCCCGCCGCGGACGCGCCCGCCAGCGCGAGCCGCGCCCGCGGCGCGACCGCGAGCAGGCGGCGGTGGACGGCGCGCGGGTCGTCGCTCATCGCAGCTCCTGCAGCGCCCGCCGCGCGAGCCGGCCGAGGCCGCCGTACGCGAACGTCTGGGCCGCGAGGATCGCCGGGAGCACCACCACGGCGACGACCGTCATCAGCGTGAGCGTGTAGTCGCCCGCCGCCTCGGCCCGGAGGTCGATCCCGCCCTCGCCCGCGATGGCGAACGGCCCGACCGCCGCGAGCAGCGCCAGCGGCACCAGCGCCGCCGCGACGCCGGCCGACCACAGCGCTGCGCGGGGCCGCGCGGCGCGCGCGGCGACCACCAGCGCGAGGAGCGCCGCGGCGATGACGGCGACGAGGACGACGGCGCCGGGCGTCAGCGCCGCCTCCGGCGCCGCGCCCGCGGCGAGCACCCCGCCCGCCGCCACCGCGACCACCGCCGCGACCGGCGCCGTGCGCCGCAGGACGATCGACGCGTTGGTCCCGGTATGCGGGACCGAGACGTCGATCGTGTCGGCGGGGAGCCGGTGCGCGAGGTAGGCCGCCCCCGCCGCGCGGCAGACGAGCGCGAGCGCGATGCCCGCGAGCAGCGTCCGCGGCGAGAGCACGTCCGCGCCGCCGGCGGCGAGCGAGCCGTCGACCGCCGCCGCCCACGCGACGCCCCAGCCGACCGCGGTCGCCCAGGCGGACGCGACGATCGCGCGCTCCCACCACCGCGCCGCGCGCTTCCCCGCATGGCCGACGAGCTCGATGCCGGCGTGGCGGACGATCAGCGCGACGAGGATCACGACGAGCGGCACGTACAGGCCGCTCGCCCACGCCGCGTACCACCCGGGGAACGCGCCGAAGGTGCCCGCGACCGCGATCACGAGCCAGACGTCGTTCGCCTGCCAGGTCGGGCCGATCGCGCGCAGCACCGCGGCGCGCCCCTCACCGTCGCCGCCGACACGGCGGACGAGCATCGACACGCCGAGGTCGGCGCCGCCGAACCCCAGGTACAGCGCCCACACGACGCCGAGCAGCAACGCCCACAGGGCGGGAAGGCCTTCGAGTCCGAACATGTCAGTACCCCAGGGCGAGGTCGCCGGTCGTGGACGAGCCGCCGGGCCGTGGGACCGCGGAGGCCGGGGCGCTGCCGGGCAGCCCGTGCGCCAGCTCACGCCGCAGCACCCGGCCCGCCGCGAGGAAGATCACCGCGTAGACCGCGAGGAACGCGCCGAGCGACGCCCCGACGGACAACGCGCTCACGTCGGAGGCCGCGGCGTCGGTCCTCAGGAGCCCCTCGACGACCCACGGCTGGCGCCCGCCCTCACGCAGGATCCACCCGCCGGCCTGCGCGACGAACGGGATCGCGATCCCGAACGGCGCCACCCGCAGGAACCACCACGAGCCGTCCAGCCGATCGCGCGCCGCCAGCCAGCAGCCCCAGGCCATCAGCGCGATCAGCGCCATGCCGCTGCCGACCATCAGCCGGAAGCTCCAGTACATGAGCCCCACGACCGGCGTGTAGTCGCCCGGCCCGTACCGCGCCTCCGCCTCGCGCTGGAGGTCGTCGATCCCCCGCACCTCCGAGCTGAACGACAGGTCGTTGAGGAACGACAGCGCCGCCGGCACGCGGACGTCGAACCCGGGCGGCCCCGGGTCGGTCGACAGCCCGCCGATCGCGAACAGCGACAGCCCGGCCGGCGCCTCCGTCTCGTACAGCGCCTCGGCCGCCGCCATCTTCATCGGCTGCTGCTCGAGCGCGAGCACGCCCTGGAAGTGGCCGACGCCTGCGGCGCCGAGGCCCGCGACGAGCCCGATCACGACCGCCATCCGCGCGACCGCGCCGAACGCCGCGACCTCCCGGCCGCGCGCCAGGTGCACCGCCGCGATGCCGAGCACGACGACCGCGCCGGTGAGCAGCGACGACAGGAGGACGTGCGCCGTCGTGAGCCCCACGTTCCAGTTGAAGAGCACCGCGACGACGTCGGTCAGCTGCGCCCGGCCGCCGACCAGCTCGTAGCCGACCGGGTGCTGCATCCACGTGTTCGCCACGAGGATCGCGTAGGCCGAGAGCATCGTCGCCAGCGCGACGATCCACAGGCACGCGAGGTGGACGCGCGGCCGCAGCCGGCCCCACCCGAAGATCCACAGGCCGAGGAAGACCGACTCGACGAAGAACGCGGCGAGCCCTTCGAGCGCGAGCGGCGCGCCGAACACGTCGCCCACGTACCGCGAGAAGCCCGCCCAGTTCATCCCGAACTGGAAGGTCTGGATGATGCCGGTGACGACGCCGACGGCGAACACGATCACCATCGCGCGGCCGTAGTACTTCGTCAGCCGCAGCCAGCGCTCGTCGCCCGTCCGGTGCCACCGCGTCTGCATCACCGCGACGAACGTGACGAGGCCGATCGAGACGCCGACGACCGCGAAGTGCAGCAGCGTCGTCAGCGCGAACTGCCAACGAGCCAGGTCCAACGAGGTCGCTGCGAGGATGCTGCCGGTCATGGGGTGTCCACCTCCGTCCGTGCCCCGCGCAGGGGCGATCAACAGGACGGGCGAACACGGCCCATGGCCACCGGTCGTGAGTGGCCTGCCGCCTAGTCTAGTCCACGTGACCACCCAGGCCGCGCCCCGGCTGACCCCGACCGATCGCGTCGCGCTTGGCGAGGCGCTGCGCGCGGGGACCGTGCTCGGCTGGACGTCGGTCGCGGCGGTGACGATCGCGCTCGTCGTCGGCGTGCCGATCAACGACTCCGGGCTCGTCGCCGCGTTCACCGCGCTGGCCGCGATCGCCCACCTCGTCATGGCCCGCCTGCCGTGGGACACGCTCCTGCCGACGCCGCGCGGGCAGCTGCTGATCGAGCTGTGGGCCGGCGCGGTGCTGGCCAGCGTCTGCGGTCTCGTGCTCATCGCGGGCGGCCGCTCCCGGCTCGACCTCCTGCTCCTCCTCGTCGTCCCCTTCCTCGCGATCTCCCACGACGACGACCCGCGCGCGCTCGCGGCGTGGATGGCCGTCGCCGCGATCGCGTTCGGCGCGTCGGTCGGCCTCGCCCCCGACCCGCTGCCGCTGGCCGAGGCGCTCCTCCACCTCGTCGTCCTCGCCGGCTCGACGTTGATCGGGCTCCAGCTCGCGCGGGCCGTGCGCCGCCACGCGACCGCGCGCGCCGAGGCCGCGCGGCGGGCGGAGCTGGAGGGCGCGATGCTCGCCGAGGCGCACCACCGCGTGAAGAACTCGCTCCAGGTCGTGTCGGACCTCCTGCTGCTCGGCCGCCCCGCCGATGCCGAGGGCGCCGCCGCGCTCGACCGCGCCGCGGAGCGCATCCGCTCGATCGCCGCCGTGCACGAGGTGCTCGCCGCGCGCCGCGGCGGCCGCGTCCCGGCCGGGGACCTGCTGGAGGGCGTCGTCGCCGCGGTCGGCGACGGGGACGTCCGCGTGCAGGCCGAGCCGGTCGAGCTGCCGTTCGCGCAGGCCCAGCACCTCGGCGTCGTGGTGAACGAGCTCGTCACCAACGCCCATCAGCACGGCCGGCCGCCCGTGCGCGTCACCCTGACCGCCGGGCCGCCGGTGACGCTGACCGTGGAGGACGCCGGCGGCGGGCCAGCGCCGGACGCGCTCGCGGGCGGCGACGGCGGCGGGCTCGGGCTGACGCTCGTCCGCCAGGTCGTCGCGACCGGCCTGCACGGCACGCTCGACCGCACCGCGCAGGGTGCGCTGCGCATCACCTTCGACCCCGCCGCCGCGGATGCGCATCCTCGTCGCTGAGGACGATCCGATCATCGCCCTCGGCCTCGCGCGCCGGCTGGGCGCGCTGGGCCACGAGGTCGTCGGGCCGGCGCCGACGGTGGCCGAGGCGCTCGCGCTCGCCCGGGCCGACGGCGCGCCCGCCGACCTCTACCTCTTCGACGTCGACCTCGCCGACGGCGACGGCCTCGACCTCGCCCGCGAGCTGAGCGAGAACGGCCCGCGCCGCCCGGTCGTCGTGCTCACCGGCCTCGACCGCCCCGAGATCCTCGACCGCTCGATCGAGGCCGGCGCGCTCGCCCACCTCACCAAGCCGGTCGACGACCGCCAGCTCGAGGCCGCGCTCCGTCTCGCCGCCGCCCGCAGCGCCGAGCTCGAGGCGCTGCGCGCGGAGGTCGACTCGACGCGGCAGGCGCTGGCCGACCGCAAGGTGATCGAGCAGGCCAAGGGCATCCTCATCACCGCCCTCGGCCTCACCGAGCCCGAGGCGTTCGGCCGCATCCAGGCGACGGCGCGCCAGCGCAACCTGCGCCTCGTCGACGTCGCCCGGAGCGTGGTGGAGCAGCGCGCGCTCTACGAGCGCGGCCGCGGCTGATCCTCCAGGTCGGGCGGCGGGCCGGGGAGCGGCATGCCGCCTTCGCCTGCCCGCACGACGACGACCCGATCGGCGCCGTAGCGCGCGAGCTGCTGCTGAGCCCACGCCTCCATCTCCGGCGTGGCGACCGGGCTCAACGTGATCACTACGCGCGGGCACCCGGGCGTCTCGACGAGCGCCCCGCCCGTGACGGCGATCTCCTCGATCCACTCGACCGGCCGGAAGCCGAGGATCCGCCTCTGCACCCGCTGACGCCGCTCGGCGCTGAACTTGGGCGCGGTCCGCTGCACACGCGTGTACCCCTCCGCCTTCATCCGGAGCACGATGTGCCGCGCCCGCCGCTCGCCCTCCGCGGTGGTGACCTTCACGACCAACCCGGTCGGCCGCCCGCCGCGCACTTCGATCAGCGCGCACCCGAACGCCCGCGTGCCGATGTCCTGCTCGATCGCCGGCCCCACCCACCCGGCAGTCGTCGGGAGCTCCGCCGCCGCCGGCGGGGCAGCACCGCCGAGCACCGCCGCAGACGCAAGTGCCAACACCCGAACTCGCATGGTCATCCCATGGTCGCCACGGTCACGCCGATGCGCGCCTGGATCTGCCAGACCTCGCCGTAGGTCATGGTCGGGTTGGCGGACCCGCACGGCCAGCCTGCCGCGACGATGCCGTACGCGGCGTAGTCGCTGACGAAGGGCCCACCGCTGTCTCCTGGGTTGGCGCACGCGTTCGTCCGAGTGAACCCGTATTCATGCGCTGGATCGTTGACTATGCGCAACGTTCGTGCACGCTGGTTGTTGCCCGCGGTAACACGCCACAACCTGATCTTCATGAACCCGCGGGCGGACTGGGTGGCCAGCGCGTCAGCGCGCGAGCGTCGCGGGGAGGCGTACGTTGACGCGCTTGGCGGCGTTCGCCGAACGCGTGCACCAGCGGCTCACGCGCGGCGCGGCGGTGCACCAGCGCCATCGTCGCCGGCGGCGCGCCGACGAGCGGGACGAAGCGCACGCCGGGCCAGCCGTAGTAGCGGCTGATCAGCGTCCAGAAGTCGCGCCACGTCTCCGACACCGCAGCGGAGTGGCTGACGAACGTCTCGCCCACGAGATCGGCCGGGCTCAGCGCGCTACGGCGCGCGAGCGGATGCGACTCGGCGAGCACGACGACGCGCGGCTCCTCGCGCAGCGGGACGACCTCCAGCCCCGCGAGCTGCTCGTCGTCGTACGGCAGGTAGACGAACGTGACATCGGCCTGCGCCTCGGCGATGCTCGCCCGGAGCGTCGTCGAGCAGCGCGCGCTCTACGAGCGCGGCCGCGACCGATGAGTTCCGCGGGCCGGTTCGGTCTGGGGAGGTGCCAGCACCTGGCCCGACCCACGAACCGCACCGGAGCCCGCCATGCCCGCCGCGAACACCACACCGAAGCACCAGGGGAGCAACGCCGCGACCACGCTGGAGCGCGCCCTGCGCGCCGCCTTCCGCGGCCCGGTCCACCGCCCCGGCACCGGCGGCTACGACCGCGAGCGCGCGACGTTCGGCGGCGGGCTCGACGCGCACCCGCTGCTCGTGGCCGAGGCGCTGTCCGCCGCGGACGTCCGGGCGGCGATCGTCGCCGCGCGCGAGCACGGCGTCCCGTTCGCGGTCCAGTCGACCGGCCACGGGACGCAGGTGCCGTGCGACGGCGGCCTGCTGGTCAAGACCGGCGGGCTCGGCGGCGTCCTCGTCGATCCTGCCCGCCGCATCGCGCGGGTCGGCGCCGGGGTGACCTGGGGCGAGGTCGTCGCGGCCGCCGAGCCGTTCGGCCTCGCGCCGCTCGCGGGCTCGCACAAGAGCGTCGGCGTCGCCGGCTTCACGCTCGGCGGTGGCGTCGGCTGGCTGTCGCGGCGGTTCGGGCTCGCGGCCGACAGCCTCGTCGCCGCGGACGTCGTGACCGCCGACGGCCGCCTCCTGCGCGTCGACGCCGACCGCCACCCGGACCTCCTGTGGGCGCTGCGCGGCGGCGGCGGGAACTTCGCCGTCGTCACCGCCCTCGAGGTGCGGCTCCACCCGGTGGCGGCCGTGGTCGCCGGCACCGTGGCGTTCGCACCGGAGCGGGCGGCCGACGTCCTGGCCGCGTTCCGCGACGGCGCCGCCGAGCGCCCCGACGCCCTCACCGCCACCGTCGTCGTCGGCCGCGACGAGGTCCTCGTCCGCGCGATGCACGCCGGCGGCGACGAGGAGGCGGCGCGCCGCGCCCTGGCCGGGCTGCTCGCTGCGGGCGGGTCGCCGCTGCGCTCCGACCTGCGGGTGAGCGCCTACGGCGCGGCGGAGGTCGGCGCGACCGCCCCGCGCGCGTTCGAGCTGCTCGCGGACCTGCCGGTCGACGCGATCGTCGCCGCCGCCCACGCGCCCGGCGCCACCGCCGTCGAGGTCCGCCAGTGGGGCGGCGCGATGGCGGCGGCCGGCCCGGACGCGGGCCCGGCCGGCCACCGCGACGTGCCGTTCTCGGTCGCGATCGACGGCACCGAGGAGGTCGCCGACCGCCTGCGGCCGTACGCGACGGGCGGCACGTTCCTGAACTTCCTGCGCGACCAGTCGCGGACCCACGCCGCGTACACGCGCACCGACCTGGAGTGGCTGCGCGCGGTCAAGCAGGCGTGGGACCCCGAGAACGTCCTCGGCCGCACGCACAACATCGCGCCGTACGCGGCCTCCGCCGGGGCGGTTGCCGCGTAGGCGCGCGCCGCCGCCGCTAGGCGTCCCTCCCGCGTGCGACCGCGATCAGGTCGACCATCTGCCGCACGGTCGCGTCGATCACCGCGCGGCCCTTCTCGGCGCTCGCCAGCGTGGGGTCGCCGAACACGGGCGACTCCGGGGAGACCTCGGTCCACCGCGTCGGCGTGACGTCGAAGTCCGCCGGCAGGTCGGGGTAGTTCGCCTTCGCGCGGGCGAGGTCCACGTGCTCGGGCGCGAGGTGGAGCATGTACGACGTCTCCAGCTCGCACGCGTGGAAGTACGTCGCGTGCACGCGCGGCGCCTCCAGCACCTCCGCCGCCACCGCGTTCGCGCCCGGGTACGTGAGCGTCAGCGTCTTCAGGCCGTGCTCGTCGAGCAGCCGCCGCGCCGCCGCCTTCATCGCGTCGAGGTTGCCCATGTGGCCGTTGACGATCGCCAGCAGCCCGGCGCCCTGCGCGGCCAGGCTCGCGCCGATGTCGACGAGCACCGCGACGAGCGTCTCGGTCCCCAGGCTGATCGTGCCCGGGTAGTCGCTCGTCGACCACACCTGGCCGTAGGGCAGGACCGGCAGCACGACGGAGTCGTCGACCCACTCCGCCACGCGGTCGGCCAGCGCCTCGGCGAGGAGGTTGTCGGTCGACAGCGGGAGGTGGTCGCCGTGGTTCTCCACCGCGCCGATCGGCAGCAGCACGACGGGGCGCCGGGCGAGGACGTCGCGGGCCTCGTCGGAGCGCAGCGTGTCGAACCTCATGCCACCAGGCTCCCACGCGCCTGCGCGAGCGCCGCCGCGAACCGCGCCGCGCGCTCCCGCACCTCGGCCGGCGGGGCGCCCGCCGGGCTCAGCTCGCCGCCGGCCGCCACCGCGACCGCGCCCGCCGCCAGCCAGTCGCCGACGTTGTCGGCCGACACGCCGCCGGTCGGCAGGAAGGCCAGGTCGGGGAACGGTCCCCGCAGCGCCTTCAGCAGGCCAGGCCCGCCGAGCGAGCCGGGGAAGAGCTTGACGACGTGGACGCCCAGCCGCCGCGCGCGCATCACCTCGGTCGGCGTGATCGCCCCGGCCATGACGAGCGCGCCGGTCGCCAGCATCGCCGGCACGAGGTCGTCGTCCAGGCCGGGCGAGACGAGGAACCGCGCGCCCGCCGCAGCGGCCTCCTCGGCCTGCGCGGCGTCGAGCAGCGTGCCCGCGCCGAGCAGCGCGTCGGGGTGGCGGCGGCGCAGCTCGCGCAGCACGCCGGGGACGTCGGGCGTCGAGTACGTCACCTCGATGCCCGGCACCCCGCCGGCCAGCAGCGCCTCGGCCGCCTCGACGGCTGCGTCGGGCGAGGGCGCGCGGAGGACGCCGACGACGCCGGCGGCGCGGACGGCCGCGAGGGTCTCCTCCGCGCTCACGCCGCCACCTCCTGGCCCAGCGCGACGGTCGTCCCGGAGTCCGACGCGCGGTAGATCGCGTCGAGCACGCGCACCACGTCCGCGGCGACGCGCAGCCGCGACTGGGACGGCGGCGCGCCCTCCCGCAGCCGTGCGAGCAGCGCGTCGAGCTGGCGCTCGTAGGCGATGTCGGGGACGAGCGTCGGCTCGCCCTCGGCGGCCGTCGTCTCCCACGTCTGGCGCGTGACGCCCGCGGCGAGCGTCCCGTGCGGCTCGCGCAGGATCAGCTCGACCGTCGGCGCGAGCGGGCGCATGCACAGCGTCCCGTTCGTCCCCTGCAGCTCCAGCCACCAGTTCTCCACCCAGTCCGTCGCCTCCCACGCGGTGACGTCGAGCGTCGCCAGGAACGTCGGGTAGCGCAGCACCGCCGCCGCGACGTCCTCGTACATCAGCGCGCCGACGCGCGTCACGTCGCCCGGCGCGGGCGGGTCGAAGAGGTCGCGCTTGACGACGTCGGAGCGCACCTCCGCCCCCACCGGGAGCTTCGCGACCATGCCCGTCACCGCGTCCGGCGCGCCGAACGCGTCGATCAGCAGCTGGAGCATGTGGCAGCCCTCGGTGAAGAGCACGCCGCCGCGGTCGCCGGGCACGCTCTGCCACAGCTCGTCGCCGCAGCCGACCGGGCAGCCCGCGTTGAGCCGCGCGAGCGTCACCTGCCCGAGCGCGCCCGCCGCGAGCAGCTCGCGCGTGCGCGTCACCGCCGGCGAGTGCGCGAGCTGGTAGGCGACCTCGACGTGGACCGGATGCGCCGCCAGCCCGGCGACCAGCCGCTTCATCTCCGCCGCCGTCGGGGCGCCCGGCTTCTCCAGCAGCATCGCCCGCACGCGCGGCGCCGCCGCCAGCGCGAGGTCGGGCATCTCGCTGTCGAGCGCCTCGCTCACCAGCAGGTCGACCCCGCGGTCGAGCAGCGCGTCGAGCGTCGGCGCCTGCCACAGCCCGGTGCGCGCCGCGAACTCCGCGCCGAGCGCCGCGTCCGCGTCGTAGACGCCGACGACCTCGACGTCCGGCGCCGCCTCGAGCAGCGCGTGGCGCACGAAGACGTGCGGGTGCCGGATGCCGGCGATGGCCGCGCGCAGCGCCATCAGTACGGCTCCGTGAAGTCGAAGTAGCGGCGCGGGTTCTCGACCAGCAGCGTCTGCACGATCACGTCGATCTGCGCCTCGTCGCGGCCCCGCTCGGCCAGCTCGCTGCGCAGCCGCGGGATCCACTTGTCGAGGACGAACCGCAGCCCGGGCCCGCGCTCGTACGCGTGCAGGTCGCTCTTGCGGGCGAGGTCGCCGCCGACGAGCAGCTGGCTCAGGTGGCCCGCGTCGATCAGCGCGATGAGCGTGTCGACGCGGTCGCTCTCCGGCCCGTACTTGACCTTCGACAGCTGGTCCCAGCAGAGGAAGACGCCGGTCTGCGCGACCTGCCGGTGCAGCCACGGGTCGGGGTTGCGCGTCAGGTGCGCGATCCCGACGCGGCGCAGGTCGACGCCCTCCTGGCGGAAGATCTCGATCTGCTCGAGCGCCATCGTCCCTGCCTCGGTGTGCGTGTGGAGCGGCGCGCCGGTGCGCCGGTGCGCGCGGGCGGCGGCGCGGAGCACGCGCTCCTCGGCCTCGGAG
The DNA here is from genome assembly GCF_056863265.1 of Parviterribacter multiflagellatus. NCBI lineage: Bacteria > Bacillati > Actinomycetota > Thermoleophilia > Solirubrobacterales > Parviterribacteraceae > Parviterribacter > Parviterribacter multiflagellatus. The sequence continues at coordinate 48,848 of NZ_JBXPIZ010000003.1, read as the reverse complement.
ATCTGGTTGTAGCCCGTGCCGGCCTTGATGACGCCGCCGCGCACGCCGGTGTCGCCGATGCCGCTCGTGACCTCGCCGACCATCAGCTCCTCGTACCGCGCGATCGGCCAGTCGCCGGCGCGGTCCTCGAACCACAGGCCCTTGTTGAACCCGGCCGTCGCGATGATGTGCACGCCGGTCGCCTTCGCGATGTCGCGCAGCGCGCCCGCGTCGCGGCCGTAGTCCCACGCGGTGGCCTCGTACATCGAGCGCCCGCCCGCGGCCTGGAACATGCGGGTCTCGGCGAGCGCCGCGTCGCGGTCGAGGATGACGAGGTCGGGGTCGCGCTCGGCCATCCACTGCGGCGGCGTCGCGATCAGGTGCTCGTGGGCGTAGGTGACGCCCAGCTCCTCGGGGGCGATGTCGCCGAGCACGGTGCGGATCATGGGGTGGTCCTTCCGGGGTTCTTCGGGGCCGGCGCGTGGCCGGCGTAGTCGATGGCCAGCGCGCGGGCGGCGGCGTAGCGCGCGCGGCGCGCACGCCAGGCGGGCGCGTGCCCCGCACGCGGCGTCCAGCGGCGGGGCGGCGCGGCGTCGGTGGTGGGGAGGTCGGTGCCCAGGCCGAGCACGGCGCGCGCCAGCAGCGCGGCGCCGAGGGCGGACACCTCGGGCGTGGCTGTCGCCTCGACCGGGCGGCCGAGGACGTCGGCCATGGTCTGGACCCAGGCGTCGACGTTCGTGCCGCCGCCGGTCACGCGGATGCGCTCGATGCTCGCGCCGTCGAGCAGCTCGACGAGGCTCGCCAGCTCGCACGCGATCGCCTCGAACAGCGCGCCCGCCAGGTCCTGGCCGCGCGTGTGCGGGCCGAGGCCGAGCAGCGCCCCGCGCAGCGCGGGCACGAAGTCCGGCGAGCCGGAGCCCGCGAGCTGCGGGACGAACACGAGCGGGTCGTCCGGGTCGGGGTCGATCGCCGCGGGGAGGTCGAGCGTCCCGCCGCACACGCGCCGCAGCCAGTCGAGCGCGAGCCCGCCGGTGAGCAGCGACGCCAGCGCGTAGCCCCCGTGCGGCGCGGGGAGCGGGTGGACGCTGAGCCGCCCCACGGCCGTGGGCGGCGGCGGGGTCGTGCCGAGCGGCGCGATGAACGTCACCGAGGTGCCGAGCGACACCGCGATCGTCCGCGGCTCGACCGCTCCGGCGCCCAGCGCCGCGGTCGCCATGTCGGCGGCGCCGACGGCCACCGGCGTGCCGGGCCGCAGCCCGGTCGCCGCGGCGGCCGCGGGCGTCACCGTCCCGCCGATCGCGTCGGAGGCCAGGAGGGGCGGGAAGGCGCTGCGCGGCAGGCCCAGGCGCGCGATCAGGTCGTCGTGCCACGTGCCGGCGTGGACGTCGCACAGCAGCGCGTTGCCCGCGTCGGTCACGTCGGTGGCCAGCACGCCGGTCAGCCGCGCGCGCAGCACGTCCTTGGCGCTCAGCCACGCCGCGCACCCGCGCAGGACGTCCGGCTCGTGCTCGTTCAGCCAGAGCAGCGACGCGAGCGAGAAGACGCTGGCCGGGACGTTGCCCGACCGCGCCTCGATCTCCGCCCGCAGCTCCGGGTCGAGCGCGGCGAGCTGCTCGGCCCCGCGCGCGTCGGCCAGCAGCGGCGCGGGCCGCAGCGCCCGGCCCTCGGCGTCGACCACCGCGACCGAGCTCATGTTGCCCGACAGCCCGACGGCCGCCACCTGGGTCAGGTCGGTGCGCAGCCCGCCGAGCGCGGCGAGCGTCGCCGCCCACCACGTCTCGGGGTCGGCCTCGACGGCGCCCGGCGTCGGGAGCAGCGCGTTGGGCGCGCTGGCGATCTCCACCACCGCGCCCGCGCCGTCCAGGACCAGGGCCTTGACGCTCGACGTTCCGACGTCGAGCCCGAGGGTGAGGTCGCCGCTCACGCCAGCGGGGCCTTCAGCGCCAGGCCGCCGGTCGTCGCCGGGGCCCCGCCGGGGAGCAGCGTCACGCGCACGCTGTACGCGTCCGCCCGCATGGTGCTCAGCACGAACTCCACCGCCTGGCCGTCGCTCAGGTACGCCGTGCGGCGCGAGCACAGCAGCGCGCTCCCGACCGGGATGCGCAGCTGCTCGGCCATCGCGTCGCCCGCGACCGTCGCGGTGTACTCCTCCTGCGCCCAGCTCGGCCGGCCGGCCACGCCGTAGCGGTCTTCCAGGAAGCCGTACAGCGAGCCGGCCGACACCGCCTCCGGATCCAGGTCCGGGTACCGGTCCGTGCGCAGCGCCGAGACGATGTGCACGACCGGGCTGTCGTCGGCGAGCACGGTGCGGTCGATCAGCCACACCTCGTCGCCCGTGTCGAGCCCGAGCGCGGCGGCCGCGTCGGCCGACGGCGCGGTGCGCACGCAGCGCTCGATCCGCTCCCACGTCGTGTGGCCGGCCTGCCGCAGGTCCTCGGTGAACGACGGCAGCGTGCCCTGGTCGAGCGAGCGCGTGAACGCGCCCGGCGGCGGGCTGGCCTTGAACGTGCCGCGGCCCTGGATGCGGGTGACGAGCTCGCGGTGCTCGAGCTCGCGCAGCGCCTGCACGGCCGTCCCGCGGCTGATGCCGATCCGCTTGCTGATCTCGGTCTCCGACGGCAGCCGGGTCCCGATCTCGACGTCGCGCAGCAGCGCCTCCAGCTGATCGGCGATCTGCCGGTAGATCGGCACGCCGCTGGCGGGGTCGGTCGGCGCCAGCGCCGCGACGGACAGGGTCTCGCGATCCGGCATCAGCGGCCCCGCTGGCCGGCGAGCCGGCGGTTGAGGAGCATCATCACCACGAGCACCACACCTTGCACGATGTACTGCGCGGCCGATGGAACGTCGAGCGTGTCGAGGATCGTCGCGAGGAACACGAGCACGCAGACGCCCGCGAACGCCCCGGCCAGCCGGCCGATCCCGCCCGCGAACGCGACGCCGCCGATCACCGCCGCGGCGATCGCCTGGAGCGTGTAGCTGCTGCCCGCGCTCACCGACGGCGAGCCCGTGTACGCGGTCAGGGCGACGCCCGCGAGCGCCGCGCACGTCGCGCCGAGCACGTACGCGCCGACCGTGTAGCGGTCCACCGCCACGCCCGCCAGCCGCGCCGCACGCGGGTTGGCGCCGGCCGCGTAGAACCGGCGGCCGAAGCTCGTCCGGTAGAGCCCGAAGCCGACGAGCGCCCACACCGCGAGCCACAGCACGAGCGACCACGGGACGACCGTGCCGAGGACGTGCGCGTCCGCCGCCTCCTGCAGCCCGGGCGCGATGCCGCCCTTGGGCTGGCCCTGCGTGTAGACGTAGTAGCCGCCCTGGACCATCGTCCCGACGGCGAGCGTCGCGAGCAGCGGCGGGAGCGCGGCGCGCGCGACCAGCAGGCCGTTGACGAGCCCGACGCCCGCGCCCGCCAGCAGCGCCACGACGATGCCCGTGACGAGCCGCCCGTCCTGCCCCTGCATGACGGCGGCCGACACGACGCTCGCCAGGTTCATGACCGGCCCGACCGAGAGGTCGAGCCCGCCGCGCAGCAGCACGACGGTGGCGCCGATCGCGGCGATGCCGAGCGCCGTGTTCTGGCCGAGGATCGTGAGCAGCCGCCGGGGCTCGTAGCCGCCGGGCGTCGTGATCGCGAAGACCGCGATCAGCGCGAGCGCGAGGCCGAAGCTGACGAGCAGCTCGCGGCGCCGGGTCAGGCGCTCCAGCGCGGCCGCGCGGGCCGGGAGGGCGAGCGTGCTCATGCCGTCGCCCCCTTGCCCTGGCGGCGCAGCAGCGCCGGGCGGCTGCCGCCCGCGTGGTAGGCCCACAGCGTCACGACGAGGATCGCGCCCTTGGCGATCAGCTGCCAGTAGCTCGACACGCCGCTGAGGTTGAGCAGGTTGTCGATCAGCGCGAGCAGCACGACGGCGGGGACGACCGCGAGCACCGAGCCGCGGCCGCCGGTGACCGCGATGCCGCCGATCACCGCGGCGGTGATCGAGTCGAGCGCGTACGGCTCGCCGACGAGCGCGTCGCCGGAGTAGATGCGGGCGACGAGCGCCAGGCCCGCCACCGCGGCGCACAGGCCGCAGACGGCGTACGCGGCGAGCAGCGCGCGGCGCCACGGCAGGCGCATGCGCTGGACGTGGCGCGGCTCCTCGCCGAGCGCGTAGAGCAGCCGGCCCCAGCGCGTCTCGGAGGTCATCGCCCACAGCAGCGCGACGATGCCGAGCGCGACGAGGAACGTGAGCGGGACCGTGTTGCCGAACACGGTGGTGAGCGGCGTGAGCAGCGGCTCGGGCACGAGGCCGCCCGGCTCCTCGAGCACGAGCAGCGCGACGCCCTTGAAGACGGCCATCGTCGCGAGCGTCATGACGAGCGGGTTGACGCCGAGCAGGACGCCGCCGCCGTTGATGAGCCCGCCGGCCAGGCCGACGAGCAGCAGCACGACGACGAGCAGCGCCGGCTCGGTGATCGTCGCGCCGGACGCGGCGACGACGGTGGCGAGCCCGATCATCGAGCCGACCGACAGGTCGATGCCGGCGGTCAGGACGACGATCGCCTGGCCCGCGGCGACGATCAGCAGCGGCGCCATCGCGAAGAGCAGCGACTGGACGTTGGTCGTCGTGCGGAACGCCGCGGACGAGGCCGCGGCGACCACGACGACGACGGCGGCGATCGCGCAGATCGCGGCGGCCGTTCGCAGGCCGCCGAGGGTCGTCGTGCCGAGCACGGCGCCCCGCGGTGGGGTGGCGGCGACGCTCATGGGCGCCCGCCGGCTGCGAGGGTCATGATCTCCTCCTGGGAGGCCCCGGCGCCGACGGTGCCGACGACCCTCCCTTCGTACATCACGTGGATCGCGTCGGCGAGGCCGATCAGCTCGAGCATGTCGGTCGACACGAGCAGCACGGCGACGCCGCGGTCCGCCAACTCGGCGAGCAGGCCGTAGATCTCGGCACGCGCGCCGACGTCGACGCCACGCGTCGGGTCGTCCAGGACGAGCACCTTGAGGCCCTCGAGCAGCAGCCAGCGGCCGAACAGCACCTTCTGCTGGTTGCCGCCCGACAGCTCGACGACCGGCTGGTCGAGCGACGCGTAGCGCAGGTTCAGGCGCTCGACGACGGGCCGCATCGTGTCCGCCTCCTGCCGCGCGCGGACGAGCCGCCCGCGGTGGACGCGGTGGGCCGCCGCGACAGTGAGGTTCTCGGCGATCGAGAGCGGCAGCATCAGGCCCGCCAGCCGCCGGTCCGGCGGCACGAACGCGACGCCGGCCGCGATCGCCTCGCGGGGCGAGCGCGCGTTCAGCACCTCGCCGTCCACGCGGACCTCGCCGGCGGCCGGGCGCCGGACGCCCGCCACGAGCTCGGCGACCTCGTGCTGGCCGTGGCCCTCCAGGCCCGCGATGCCGACGATGCGCCCGGCCTCGACGTGCAGGCTGACGTCGTGGACGCCCTCGCCGCTGACCCCGTCGAGCGTGAGGCCGCCGCCCGGCCGCGCGCCGCCGGGGCGCCCGTCGCGGTCGGGGTAGAGATCCTCGAGCTCGCGCCCGACCATCGCGGTGACGACCGACTGCTCGGTGAACGACGACGCGGGGCCGCCGGCCACGAGCTGCCCGCCGCGCATGACGACGATCTCGTCGGCGAAGCGGAAGACCTCCTCCAGCCGGTGCGAGACGAAGATCACCGACGTGCCGCCGGCGCGGAGCCGGTCGACGATCGCGGCGAGCAGGTCGACCTGGCTCGGCTCGAGCGACGAGGTCGGCTCGTCGAGGATGAGCACCGACGGCTCGGCGGCCGCCGCCCGCGCGATCTCGACGAGCTGCTGCTCGGCGATCGTCAGGTCGGCGACCTTGCGGTCCGGGTCGAGGTCGACGCCGAGCGCGGCGAGCGCCGCGGCCGCCTGAGCCCGCAGCGCGCGGTTGTCGATCCGCCGCGAGCGCTTGCGCGGCTCCCGCCCGAGGCAGACGTTCTCCGCCACGGTCAGGTTGCCGAACAGGCTGAGCTCCTGGTGGACGACCGCGACCGTCGCGCCGTGCGCGCCGCCGCTGTCGAGCGTGATCGTCCCCTCGTCGGGCGACAGCTCGCCGGCGATCATCGCCATCAGCGTGCTCTTGCCGGCGCCGTTCTCGCCGACGAGCGAGAGCGTGCGGCCGGCGCCGAGCGCCAGCGACACGCCGCCGACGGCCACCGTCGCGCCGAAGCGCTTGGTGACCGCGTCGACGACGAGGCGCGACGCTCCCGGCGTGGGGTCGGGAGCGGCCGCGGCCATCGGCTCAGCGAGCGAAGAGCTTGCTGACCTGCTCATCGCTGAGCTTGGTGTCGACCCAGAAGCTGTCCGGGAGGTCGGGACGGACGAACTCGCCCAGCTTCGCCGCGGTGATCGGCTCGGGGTTGATGATGTCGTCCTTCTTGACCGGCTTGCCCTCGAGCGCGTTGAGCGCCTGCGTGAGCGCCTCGGCCGAGACCCAGGTCGGGTTGACGACGGCGATCGAGTCGAACTTCGTGTCGCCGGCCTCGCCGAGCTTCTGCCACTCCTTCAGCAGGCCGTTGGAGTTCTCGCCGCTCATCGGGACGAGCTCCTTCTTGGCGGCCTTGAAGGCCTGGATGGCGCCGAGGGTCATCGCGCCGCCCTGCGACCAGATGCCGTCGACCTCGGGGTGCGCGGCGAGCATGTTCGACACCGCGGTCTTGGCCTTGGCGGTGTCCCACGCGGCGTCCGCGTCGGCGACGATCTTGATCCCCGGGTACTTCTTGAACGCCTCCTTCGCGCCCTTGAAGCGGTTCGTGTTGGTCGAGTAGCCCGGGAGGCCGTTGAGGACGTAGATGTTGCCCTTGCCGCCGAGCTTCTCCGCGAGCCACTCGGCGCCGGTGCGGCCGAACACGACGTCGTCGGCGCGGACGATCGACGTGTAGGCGTCGGTGTTCGCCTCGGCCGCGACGAGGATGACCGGGATGCCGGCCGCCTCGGCCTGCTTGATCACCGGCACCGTCGCCGACGGCGAGATCGGCGTCATGATGATCGCGTCGACCTTGCGGGCGATCATCGTCTGGATGTTCGAGATCTGCTTCTGGACCTGGTTGTCCGACTCGGTGTAGACGACGTCCTCGATCTTGCTCGAGTTGCGCGTCACCGCCGCCTTGAACTCCTCCGCCATCTGCGCGGACCAGCTGTTCCCGACCCAGTAGATGTCGTAGCCGATCGTGAACTTGCCGTCCTTCTCGGCGGCGGGCGCGGCGTCGCTGGACGACGACGCGGAGCTGCCGCAGGCCGCGAGCGCGAGGGCGCTGACACCAACGGCGAGCAGGGCGAGCAGGCGGCGCGCGCCGCCCGTGGAGCGTGGCATGGCTGGGAGTTCCTCCTCCTGGAAAGGGCAGCCCGGGGTGGGCAGGCGGAGGAGTATTCAGATGCCCGGTTGACTAGTCAAGTAGCCAACTCGTCGAAAGGCACTTGGACGCTCGGTCCAACGTGGCCACGCGGCCGCGTCAGGCGGTCGGAGCGGCGGGCACCGCGCCCGCGACGCGCTTGGCGACCGCGACGAACGCGTGCACCAGCGGCTCACGCGCGGCGCGGCGGTGCACCAGCGCCATCGTCGCCGGCGGCGCGCCGACGAGCGGAACGAAGCGGACGCCCGGCCAGCCGTAGTAGCGGCTGATCAGCGCGGGGGCAGTGTCGATGCCCTCGCCGCGAGTGATGAGCACCAGCCAGTCCTCCATCGTGTCCGCGGCGCGCTCGTGCACCCGCGGGCGCGCGCCGAACTGCTCGGTCAGCGTCCAGAAGTCGCGCCACGTCTCCGACACCGCAGCGGAGTGGCTGACGAACGTCTCGCCCACGAGATCGGCCGGGCTCAGCGCGCTACGGCGCGCGAGCGGATGCGACTCGGCGAGCACCACGACGCGCGGCTCCTCACGCAGCGGGACAACCTCCAGCCCCGCCAGCTCCTCGTCGTCGTACGGCAGGTAGACGAACGTGACATCGGCCTGCGCCTCGGCGATGCTCGCCCGCACCTGCGCGAAGTCGTACGTGCGCACGTCGACGCGCGCCTCGGGCCGCTCGGCGGCGAGGGCGGTGAGCGCCTCGGTGAGCAGCTCGCCCGGCACGCCGCCGAGGCAGCCGACCGACAGCGCGTTGGCCTCCTGCCGCGCCAGCGCGCGGGCGCGTGCGAGCACGTGGTCGGCCCGGTCGAGCAGCTCGCGCGCGTCGGCGAGCATCGTCTCCCCCACCGCCGTGAGCGTCACACGGCGGGTCGAGCGGACGAAGAGCGGCGCGCCGATCTCCTGCTCCAGCGCCCGGATCTGCGCGCTCAGCGCGGACTGCGCCAGGTGCAGCCGCTCGGCCGCGCGCGTGAAGTGCAGCTCCTCCGCGACCGCGACGAAGTAGCGCAGCTGACGCAGATCCATCGGCCCATTATCGCGACACGCGAACAATCGATCGCGAAGTCGTGTTGGTCGGCGCGCGGGCCTCCACGACGATCGCAGTCCCCGATCGAGAGGAGAGCGATGAGCACGGGGTTCGTGTGGCACGAGCGCTACATGTGGCACAACACCGGGCGGGCCAGCGGCCCGTTCCTGTCCGACGCGTCCGGGTGGCTGGAGCCCGACTGGCGGCACACCGAGAACTCGGACACCAAGCGGCGCTTCCGCAACCTGCTCGACGTGAGCGGGCTGCTCGACCAGCTCGTCCGGATCGACCCGCGCGACGCGACGGTCGAGGAGATCACGCGGTTCCACACGTCCGAGCACGTCGAGCAGATCCGCGCGATGTCCGCCGGGATGGGCGGGGAGGGCGTGGACGGGACGACCGTGATCGGGAAGGGCTCGTACGAGGTCGCGCTGCTGTCGGCCGGCGGCGTGCTGGAGGCGGTCGACGCGGTGCTCGACGGGCGCGTCGACAACGTCTACGCGCTCGTGCGGCCGGCCGGGCACCACGCGCTGGCGGACGCGGCGATGGGCTTCTGCCTGTTCGGCAACGCGGCGATCGCCGCGCACCACGCGCGGCAGGTCCGCGGGCTGGAGCGGGTCGCGATCGTCGACTGGGACGTCCACCACGGCAACGGGACGCAGGCCGCGTTCTACGACGACCCGTCGGTGCTGACGATCTCGCTGCACCAGGACAACTGCTTCCCGCCCGACTCCGGACACGTCGAGGAGACCGGCGAGGGCGCGGGGCTCGGCTTCAACATCAACGTGCCGCTGCCGCCGGGCTCGGGCGACGGTGCGTACGCGGCGGCGTTCCAGCGCATCGTCGTGCCGGCGCTGGAGGCGTTCCGGCCGGAGCTGATCATCGTCGCGTCGGGGCTCGACGCGAGCGCGATGGACCCGCTCGGCCGGATGATGCTCTCCCCCGCCGGCTACGGCGAGCTGGCGCGGATCGTGGTGGAGACGGCGGAGCGGCTGTGCGGCGGCCGGCTCGTCGTCGAGCACGAGGGCGGCTACTCGGCCGAGCTCGTGCCGTTCTGCGGCCTGGCGATCGTCGAGGCGCTGTCGGGCATCGAGACCGAGGTGCGCGACACGATCCTCCAGGCGTTCCCCGCCGGCATGGGCCAGCAGGAGCTCCAGCCGCACCAGGAGGCGCTGATCGAGCGCGTGGCGGCGCAGGCGCTCGGCGCGCTCGCCTGAGCCTGGCCGCCGCCACCACGGACCGGCCTCGCCGGGTGCGCTCAGACGCGCCCGGCGAGGATCTCCTCGGTGAGCGTGCAGCAGCACCCGCCGCGGTGCAGGCACGCGCGCGCCCGGTCGTGGCCCGAGCGCGACAGGCCGGCGGCCGCCGCACGCGCCTGGGCGCTGTCGCGCCGGTCGTAGACGACCTTCCCGCCCGCGATCGTGGCCTGCACCTCGAGGTCGGTGAGCTTGGACGCGGGCGTCTCGCGGACGTCGCCTCCGAGCACGACGACGTCGGCGACGCGGCCCGGCTGGAGCGTGCCCTTCCAGCCCTCGGCGCGGTCCTGCCACGCGGGCGTGCTCGTGTAGGTGTGGAGCGCCTCGCGCAGCCCGATCCGCTCGGCCGTCCCGGCGACGCCGCCGAACTGGCCCCGCCGGAGCATCGCGCTGGAGATGCCCTGCAGCCAGTCGGGGTCGCTGACCGGCGCGTCCGACGCGCTGGACACGCGCACGCCCGCGTCGAGCGCGGTCCGGTACGGCCACTGGTAGTCCGTACGCTCCGGCCCGAGCACGCCGTCGAGCGTGCGGCCGAGGACGAACTTGATCATCGCGTTCATGTTCACGCCGATGTCGTTCTTGGCCATGGTCCGCAGCGTCGCCTTCGGCGCGAGGTCGCCGTGGATGACGTAGTGGCGCGGGTCGGCGCGACGGTGCGCGCGCATCGCCTTCAGGTAGGCGGCGACGACGGCGTCGATCGTCGCGTCGCCGGTGGCGTGCGTGCCGACCTGCATGCCCGCGCGGTGCGCGAGCGCGATGATGCCCTCGAGCGTCGCGAGCTGCTCGGCGGCGGTCGCGCCGTCGACGTTGAGGCTGCCGTTGGTGCCGTCGAGGTACGGCTCCTTCAGCCACGCGGTCTTCGCCGCGGTGGGGATGCCGTCGCCGAAGACCTTCAGGCCGGCGACGCGGAGCAGGCGCTCGTCGACCCCGCGCACGGGCCGGTACCGCTCGACCATCGTGCGCGCGCTGGCGACCGAGCGGCCCGCGGAGAGCAGGACCGTGAGGCGCATCGGCAGCCGGCCGTCGCGCGAGAGCTCGCCCATGAGCTTCAGGGTGTCGAGGCCGATGCCGGGGTCGGTGAGGCTCGTGATGCCGCGCGCGTTGAGCGCCTCGACGCCGGTGACGAGCCCCTGCCGGATCTCCGCCTCGCCGAACGGCGGGACGACCTGCTGCACGAGCCCCATCGCGCCCTCGCGCAGGACGCCGGTCGGCTCGCCCGCCGCGTCCTTCTCGATCACCCCGCCGGGCGGCGGGACGGTGTCGCGGGTGACGCCGGCGAGCGCGAGGACCTTCGTGTTGACCGCGACCGCGTGCGCGTCGAACGAGCGCAGGATGACCGGGTGCTCGCCGGAGACCGGGTCGAGGTCGGCGCGGGTCGGCGCGCGGCCGATCCGGTTGTCGTTCCACCCCGCGCCGCGCACCCACGCGGTGCCCGAGGTCGCCTGTGCCGCCGCCTCGCGCACCTTCGCCGCGAGCTCGGGGATCGTCCCGGTGTCGACGTCGACGCTGAGCGGCGGGAGGCTGAGCGCGTACGAGGAGACGTGCAGGTGCGAGTCGTTGATGCCCGGCAGCACCGTGCCGCCCTTGGCGTCGAGCACCTCGGTGCGGCTGGTGGCGAGCCTGCGCAGGTCGCGCGTGCGGCCGACGGCGAGGACCTTCCCGTCGCGGATCGCGACCGCCTCGGCGATCCGGTCGCGCCGGTCCATCGTGAGGACGCTCCCGTTGACGACGAGCAGGTCGGCGGAGCGCGCGCGGCCGGCGGCGACGGCGCTGCCCGCGGGGAGCAGCGTGGTCGCGCCGGCGACGGCGGCGCCCTTGAGGAACTGGCGGCGATCGGTGGTGTGCGGCATCGGCGGAACACTCCGCCGCCGCCGCGCCTCCGGCAATCGGTCACCTGACCGACCCCGCCGCACCCCACCCCGTGCCGCTCACCCCACCGCGGCCCCTCACCCCCGGCGCGGCGCCGATGGGCACGGGCCGAGGAGGAGGCCGTCGCGGGTCGCGCGGGCAGCGGCCTCGACGCGGCTGGCCACGCCGAGCTTGGCGAGGATGTGCTCGACGTGCGTGGCGACGGTGCGGCGGCTGATCGCGAGCTGCGCGGCGATGGCGGGGTTCGACCAGCCTGCGGCGAGCGCGGCCAGGACCTCCAGCTCGCGCAGCGACAGCGGGACGTCGGTCGGCTCCGCCGCGACCACGAGCCGCCCGCGCACGGCGCCGGCCCGCACGACGAGCACCCGCCACAGCACGCCGTCCTCGTGCCACAGGAACGCCTGCGCCCCGTGGTCGCGCGGGCGGCGCCGCCACGCCTCCGCGAGCACCGCCGCGCCCGGGCGCCACAGCGGGCACGGCGGGCGGCCGGGGAGCGGCGTGCATCCGCCGCCGGCCTCGATCTCCGCCGCGGCCAGGCCGGGCGGCAGCAGCGCGGACCCGGCGCGGGCGACGTCGGCGAGCTCGGCCAGCGCGCCGGCCATCACGGTCAGCAGCGCCATGGTCTCGGCGCTCGCCGGCTCCTCGCGGCGCATGCCGAGGTTGAGCACGCCGGTGTAGCGGCCGTCCGGCGCGAAGAGGCACGCCGTGACGCCCTCCGCGAACCCGGCCGGCTCCAGCACGTCGACCACGAGCGGGTTCGTCGCCGCGCCCGGCACGTCGCAGCGGCGGAGCGGGATGCGGCGCGCCCGCACGTAGCGGTAGCCCGGGTCGGCGAGCAGCGCGTCGGGCGCGTCCTCGCCGCCGCTCGCCGCGCCGGGCGGGAGGCCGAAGCCGGCGACGGGCCGGTGCCGGCCTGCGACCGGATCCCACGCCGCGAGCGCCATCGCGTCGCACGGCGCGACCGCGGCGACCGCCTCGAGCGCACCCGCCGCGTCGCCGCGCGCGGCCTGCCGGCCGACCTCGGCCACGGCCGTCAGCTGGCGACCGCGCACCGGGAGGACCTGGCGCTCCAGGTCCTCCCAGGGCAGCGTGCGCACGTCAGTCGGTGAGCTCGACCTGCGTCGGCTCGCCGATGTGGCGGTAGACATCCGGCCGCGAGCGCTTGAGCGCCGCGGCGACGATCGCGCCCAGCGCCGCAGCCGCGAAGAGCAGCAGCGGCAGCACGATCGCCATCGTGTCGGTCGGGGCGTCCTGCGAGCTCGTGATGAGCACGTTGAAGTTCAGGATCCCGAGCACGAGCACGACCCCGAGCGCGACGCCCGCGAGGACCGGCGCGGTCTTCGTGCGCCAGGAGCCGAGGTCGTGGTCGGGCCGCCGCGCGAAGTACGCGACGACGGCGAACGACGTGACGGTCATCAGGAGCACGACGCCGAGCGCGCCGAGGTTCGTCAGCCAGGTGAACAGCTTCAGCACCGGGTCGGCGTCCGCCAGCACGAAGACGAGCAGCACGGCGACGGCGAGGACGGTCTGCGCGATCGAGCCGACGATGGGCGCGCCCGTCGTCGGGTTGGTCCGGGCGAACGCCTTCGGGAACACGCCCTCACGCCCGAGCGCGAAGCCGTACCGCGCGACCGAGTTGTGGAACGCGATCAGCGCCGCGAAGAGGCTCGTGCAGAACAGCAGCTGCGCGCTGTCGCCCCAGAACGCCCCGAGCCGTTCGGTGCCGCTGCCGATCAGCACCGTCGTCGGGTCGGGCGCGGCGCCGTCGGGCGTCGTGAAGCCCGCCTCGACCAGGCCGTCCGGCGAGACCATCGTGTCCGGGCCGACCGCGTTGGCCAGCAGCCAGCTCGACAGCGCGTAGAAGATGCCGACCGCGGCGACCGCGATGAACGTCGCCCGCGCGACCGTCCGCTTCGGGTCCTTGACCTCCTCCGAGTAGATCGCCGCCGACTCGAAGCCCACGAACGACGCGATGCAGAACACCAGCGCGGCTCCCAGCGCGCCGTCGGTCGCGGCGCTCGGCGAGAAGCCGACGCCGGTCAGCCCCTCAGGCCCCGGGTCGGCGAGGATCGCGAAGTCGAAGATCGCGACGACGAGGACCTCGAGCACGAGCGCGACCCCGAGCACCTTCGCGTTGAGGTCGATCTGGAGCATGCCCAGCACGCCGATGATCGCGGCGGCGATGAAGCACCACCAGTACCAGTCCATGGTGATGCCGAGCTTGTCGGACATGAAGCCGGCGGTCGCGACGCCGAACAGCCCGTAGATGCCGATCTGCATCGCGTTGTACGAGATCAACGCGACGAACGCCGCGGCGACGCCGGGGATCTTCCCCAGACCACGCGCGACGTACGTGTAGAACGCGCCAGCGTCCGCGACGTGGTGGCTCATCGCCGCGTAGCCGACGGCGAAGACGCCGAGGATGATCGACAGCGGGATGAACAGGAACGGGATGCCCTGGTTGCCGGTGACCAGGTACGTCGCGGCCTGCCCGCCGGCGACCGCGGTCAGCGGCGCGGACGCGGCGACGATGAAGAAGACGAGGTGGCTCGTGCCGAGCGCTCGCCGGTGCAGCCCGCCGCCGGCAGCCTCGCCCGCCCCGGGGCTAGCGGCCGCTGTGGTGAGCGGATCGATGGTGGACGACATGGTTCTCCTCCTCCTTGGTCGGTCCGCACCAGTCGCGGACGAACAGCGCCAGGACCTGCGCGGTCTCGACCATCGAGCTGAGCGACACGCGCTCGTCGATGCCGTGGATGCGCTCCGCCCGAGGTCCGAAGCAGATCGCCGGCACGCCGTGCCGGACGAAGTGGCGGGCGTCGGTCGTCGCCGTCGTGGCGACGAGCGCGGGCCGCTCGCCGTGGAGCCGTGCGTAGGCGTCCGACAGGACCGTGACGACCGGCTCGTCGTCGCGGACCACGGAGCCCTCGCAGCGGAACCCGTCGTAGCGGACGGAGACCCGTCCGCCCGCGACGCGCGGGTCCGAGACGGCCGCGTGCGCGACCGTCTCCTCCACCCGGCGCTGCAGCGCGCCGGGGTCCTCACCGGGGAACAGCGCGAGCCGGCACGACAGCGTGCAGGTCGCCGCGACGGTCGACGTCCAGTCGCCGCCGCTCACCATCCCCGGGTTCAGGTTGATCGGGTGCGCGAACGTGTCGTAGGGCGGCGGCGGGTCGGCGTTCAGCTCCGCCTCCAGCGCGCGCAGCGCCTCCAGCACCGCGCCTGCCGCCTCGATCGCGTTGAAGCCCAGGTGGTCGGCGCGCGCGGCGTGCGCGGGCACGCCGGCGACGTCGACGTGGAACCACAGGACGCCGACCTGCGCGACCGTCAGGTGGTCCGGGTGCGGCTCGGTCAGCACGCACGCGTCGGCGGTGTGCCCGTCGAGCAGGAGCTGGAGCGCGCCGTTGCCCGTGCACTCCTCCTCGACGACCGCCTGGAGCTGGAGCGGCGCGCCGAGCGCGAAGCCCGCGCGGCGCAGCGCCCGCACCGCGCCGCACATCGCCGCCAAGCCGGCCTTCATGTCGCCGGCGCCGCGGCCGTAGAGCCAGTCGCCGTCACGGTGCGCCGTGAAGGGCGGGCGCGTCCACAGCTCCGCCGCCGCGGGCGGGACGACGTCGACGTGGCCGTTGAGGATGAGCGAGCGCGCCGAGGGATCGGCGACGGCGGGCGACCAGGTCGCGACGACGTTGCGCTTGCCCGAGACGTCCCACGAGAACGGCGACGCGCCCTCCGCCTCCCGCAGCCGCGCGGCGTCGAGCGGCACGTCCACCGGCTCCAGCCCGCAGTCGGCGAACGCGCCCGCCATCACCTCCTGCGCGGCGTCCTCGGCCCCGAGCGTGCTCGGCGCCTCGACCAGCCGGACGAGCAGGTCCTCCATCCACGCGGCCTCGGCGGCCACCGCTGCGAGGAGCCGCTCGTCGGTCACCGGACCGTGCCCTCCAGGATCTGGAGCGTCTTGAGGTCCGAGTAGAAGTCGAGCGCGTAGTCGCCGCCCTCACGGCCGATGCCCGACTTGCCCATCCCGCCGAACGGCGCGGTCAGGTCGCGGACGAGGAACGTGTTCACCCACACCGTCCCGCCGCGGACGGCGCGGCCGACGCGGTCCGCGCGACCCAGCGACGACGTGTAGACCAGCGCGCTCAGCCCGTAGTCGGTCGAGTTGGCGAGCGCGATCACCTCCTCCTCGGTGCGGAAGGTCTGGAGCGTCAGGACCGGCCCGAAGACCTCCTGCTGCACGATCTCCGCGTCGTTGGACGTGGGCTCGATGAGGGTCGGCTCGAAGAACAGCCCGTCGAGTCGCCGGCCGCCGCGGACGATCCGCTGCCCGCTGTCGCGCGCCCGCTCCACGAAGCCCTCCACGCGCGCGACGTGGTCGGGGTGGATCATCGGCGAGATCGTCGTGTCCGGCTCGCGCGGGTCGCCGAGCACGTGCGCGTCGGCCGCCGCGTGGAAGCGCTCGAGGAACGCGTCGCGGACCGACTCGTGGACGAGCAGCCGCGTGCCGCTCAGGCACACCTGGCCCGAGTCGTCGTACTGGCCCGCCGCCTTCGCCGCCGCCGCGTCGAGGTCGGCGTCCTCGAAGACGAGGAACGGGTTCTTGCCGCCCAGCTCGGCGGTGAACGGGACGATGTTCCGCGCCGCCGCGCCTCCGATGTGGCGCGCGGTCTCGGTCGAGCCGGTGAACGACACGCGGCGGATCAGCGGATGCGAGACGAGCGCGGCGCCCGCCTCCTCGCCGATGCCCTGCACGACGTTGAGGACGCCCGGCGGGAGCCCAGCCTCGGCGGCCAGCTCGGCCAGCAGCCCGGCGCTCAGCGGCGACCACTCCGCGGGCTTGAGCACCACCGTGCAGCCCGCCGCCAGCGCCGGCGAGATCTTCCAGGTAGAGAGCATGAACGGGGCGTTCCACGGGGTGATGACCGCGGCGGGCCCGGAAGGCATCCGCTGGATGCGGTTCCACGTCCCGCGCGAGCGCCAGTCGCGCTCCTCGTACGCCACCGCGAGGTCGGCGTAGTTGCGGAAGTTCAGCGCGCCGCGCGCGATCACCCGCGCGCGCAGGGAGCGCAGGAGCATCGCCATGTCCGCGCACTCGACCGCCGCGAGCCGCTCGACGTTCGCGTCGACGAGGTCGGCGAGCCGGTGCAGGTGCTCGGCGCGGCCCGCCGGCCCGAGCGCCGCCCAGGCCGGGAACGCGTCGTGCGCCGCGCGCACCGCCCGGTCGACCTCCTCGGCCCCCGCGCGCGAGACCTCCGCGAGCACGGACTGGTCGATGGGCGAGATCGACGTGAAGCGCTCCGCGGACGCCACCCACCGGCCGCCGATGAAGTGGTCGACCGGCACGTCCACGCCCGCGACGCGCGCGGCCCGCGCCTCCGTCGCCGTGGCGCTCACCGCAGCTCCTTCACGGTCGTCAGGTCGTCGATCGTGTAGGCGAACGTGAAGCGGAACCCGCGCCCGACCCGCAGCGGGGCGAGCGCGTGGTGCTCCTCCCCCGGCGCCGGGAACACGTCGAGCGTCGCGGGGCCCTCCCACACGTCGGAGATCGTGCGGTCGCGCGACACGGCGCGGACCAGCTCGTGCACGTGCGGCTCGTCGTGACGGCCCGCGGCCAGGCGCGGGAAGTGGCGGACGTTCACGAGCGGCGGGTCGTTGTGCTGCGGCCCGCTGTCGCTGACCCGCTCCAGCGTCACCGTCGCCTCCGCGATGCGGCGCCCGCGCGCGCTGCACGCCGCGGCGAACCGCGCGCCCGCGCGGATGCCCGGGTCGGCGGTCGTGTCGAGCCCGAACGTCCGCGTCATCCACACGTCGCCGAGCTTCTTGGGGAACCCCTGGATCCACCCCCGCGCGAGCGCGAAGTCCTGGTCGACCCAGATGAACGGGCACGTGGTGACCTCCTCGCCGTCGAGCAGGCCGTTGACCACGACGAAGAACTCCTTGTACTGCGAGCGCGCGGGGTCGACGAGCTCGTCGCCGCCGGCCGAGCACGACTGCCAGTCGACGAAGATCGCCGCGCAGCGCCCGGCGTCCGGGTGCGGCTCGACGCCCTCGGGGAGCAGCGCCGCGGCGGCGTCCGGATCGGCCCAGAAGTCGACGACGAGGAAGTCGCCGACGTAGCTCCACGGCGGTGCCGGGACGAGGCTCGCGGTGCCGGCGGGGGTGCGGGGGACGGTGTAGCCCTGCAGGGTCATGGTGCGGTGCCTCCGGGGTCAGGCCGAGATGGGGTCGTCGAGCGGCTGGCCGCGCATCTCGAGCGACTCGCGCTCGGACGCGACGGCGCGCTCGTCGAAGCGGAAGTAGGAGCGCGGCGGCAGCGGCCCCCAGGTGTTGGACGAGTAGCGGTCGTCGGGCCAGACCCGCACCTCGTGGTCGGGGCCGATCTTCTCCATGTCGCAGTACAGCTCGACGAAGCACGGCTCCTCGGTGATGCGCACGTAGGAGGCGATGTTGCCGCCGACCCCGTGGCGCGTCGGGCCCCAGCCGAGCCATCGCCCGTGGCGCCCGAGGTGGTCGAGCGCCGCGCGCATCTGGCCGATGTCGACGACGTCGAAGGCGAGGTGGTGGAAGTGCGAGCAGCCCTTGTCGACCAGCGCCATCTCGTGGTGCTCGTAGCCCAGCCGCAGCCACGCGCCGCCGTCGCCGAGCCAGTCGGTGAGCTGCATGCCGAGCGCCTCCTGGTACCAGGCGACCTGCTCGTGGATGCGGCCGGTCAGGAAGTTCACGTGGCCGAGCCGGCGCGGGTGGCCGACAGGCAGCGCGGCCGGCGCGGAGCGCGCGTGCGCGACCCACCGCGAGGGCGGGGCCGTGCACGGGAGGAGGTGGATCGCGTTGTCCTCCAGGTCGCGCACGACGAGGTGCGAGCCCTCGTCCACGGCCGCGACGCCGAGCGCGGCGAGGTGCGCGGCGGCGTCGTCGAGCGTGCAGCCCTTGGCCAGCTCGTACGCGACGTGCGCGAAGCCGACGTCCTCGCCCGGCGCGGCGCGCAGCAGCTCCAGCGCGAGCGGCTCGTCGTCGCACGCCAGCGCGGCGCGCGCGGCGTCCTGCTCCCGCACGGTCAGCCCGAACTGCGCGGCCCACCGCGCCGCCGCCTCCGCGACGTCGGCGACGTGCAGCGCGACGTGGTGGAGCCTGGCGAGCGCGATCATCGCGGCGTCACCCGCACCGGGAGGCGCTTGATGCCGTTGAAGAAGTTCGAGCGCAGCCGCTCCGGCGGGCCGACCAGCTCGATGTCGGCCGCGCGCTTGAGCAGCTCCTCGAACGCGATGCGCACCTCCATCTTCGCCAGGTGCGCGCCCATGCAGTGGTGGATGCCGCCGGGGCCGAACGCCATGTGGCGGTTCGGCGTGCGCGTCACGTCGAACGCGAACGGGTCCTCGAACACGGCCTCGTCGCGGTTGCCCGAGACGAACCACGTGATGACCTTGTCGCCCGCCTTCAGCTCCTTGCCGCCCAGCTCCGTGTCGTGGCGGACGGTGCGGCGGAAGTGGTGGACCGGCGTGGCCCACCGCAGCATCTCCTCCGCCGCGGACCTGCCCAGCTCGGCGTCCGCGCGCAGCCGCTCCATGTCCTCCGGGTGCTCGAGCAGGGCGAGCAGCCCGTGGGTGATCGTGTGGCGCGTCGTCTCGTTGCCCGCGGTGGCGAGCAGGACGAAGTAGACGTCGAACTCACGCTGCGTGAGCGGCTCGAACGCGAGCTGCGTGATGATGTCGTCGGTCGGGTGCTGGCGGCGCTCGGCGGCGAGGCGGCGCCCGAACTCGAACATCTCCAGCGCGACCGGGCTGGAGAACGGCAGCGACATGTGCGCCTCGTCGGGCTCGACGCGGTACTCGGGATCCTGGTTGCCGAGCAGGCGGTCGCCGAGGTCGATGATCGTGCGCCGCTCGGACTGCGGGATGCCCATGATCTCCGCGAAGACCTGCATGGGGATCTCCGACGAGACCTCGGCGACGAAGTCGAACTCGCGCTGCGGGAGCGCGCGGTCGAGCACCTGGTTGGTGACCGTGCGGACCTGCTCCTCCCACACGTGCACCGCGCGCGGGGTGAAGCGGCGCGCGATCAGCCCGCGCAGCTCGTCGTGGCGCGGCGGGTCCATGTCGATCATCGACTTGCGGGCCTCGACGTACTGCGGCTCGAGGTCCTCCAGCGACGTGCCGCCCAGCTCGGAGGAGTACGTCTCCCAGTCGCGATGGATCGCGCGGATGTCCTCGTAGCGGGTGATCGCCCAGTAGCCGCGGCCGCCGTCCGGCTCCTCGACCCAGTGGACCGGGTCCTCGCGCCGCAGCAGCGCGAACGTGTCGTGCGGGACGGCGTCGAGGAACGCGTCGTGGCTGAGGTCGATCGCGTCGAGGGTGGGGGTGGGGTTCGGCATTCGCGTTCGTCCTGGTCCTAGAGGTGGTGCAGGTACTCGGTGAGCTCCCACTCGGACACGAAGGCCCGGTGGCGCTCGATCTCGGTGCGCTTGATGGCGAGGAACGGCTCGGCGATCTCGCTCCCGATCGCGCCGAGCAGCACGTCGTCGGCCTCCAGCGCGTCGAGCGCGGCCTCCAGCGACTGCGGCAGGTGGGCGCCCGCCTCCTCGCCGGCGCGGTAGGCGTCGCCGTCCACGGCGGGCGGCGGCTCGGTCCGCTCGCGGACGCCGTGCAGGCCGGCCTGGAGGAGCACGGCGGTCGCGAGGTACGGGTTCGCGGCGCCATCGCCCACGCGGACCTCCAGCCGGGTCGCCGCGCCGCGCTCGGGCGGGATGCGGGCGAACGCGCTGCGGTTGTCCCAGCCCCAGTTGGCGTGGGTCGGCGCGAGCGAGTCGGGGACGATGCGGCGGAACGCGTTGATCGTCGGGTTGAGGAGCGCCATCAGCGCGGGCGCGTGGTGCATGACGCCGCCGAGGAAGTGGCGCATCAGCCCGCTGATGCCGTGGTCGGCGTCGGGGTCGTCGAACGCGTTGCGGCCCGCCGTGTCGAGCGACACGTGCAGGTGCAGGCCCGAGCCGCCCTGGTCGTTGAACGGCTTGCCCATGAACGTCGCGACGAGCCCGTGCAGGGCGGCGACGTCCTTGACCGCGGCCTTGAGGCGGAACGCGCGGTCGGCGGCGTCGAGCGCGGGACCGTGGTGGAGGTTGATCTCGTACTGGCTGTTCATGTACTCGTGGTTGGCCGCGTAGGCCCCGAGTCCCATGAGCGCCAGCTGCTCGGTGAGCGAGCGGATGAAGCCGCCCGGATCGACCTGCGGGCCGACCGTGTAGACCATGCTCGGGCGGTCGACGCGGCGGCGGACGCCGCCCGGGGCGCTGTCGTCGCGGTCGAGCAGGAAGAACTCGAGCTCCGGCCCGATCTGCGGCGTGAAGCCGAGCTCCTCGAACTCCGCGACGGTGCGGCGCACGAGGCCGCGCGGGTCCGCGATCTCCGGGCCGCCCGGGACCGGGCCGAGGTCGGCCAGGCACGCGGCGACGTCGGGCTCCCACGGCAGCGGGACGAGCGAGTCGAGGTCGGGCATCGCGACGAGGTCGGGGTAGCCGGCCTCGGCGCCGAGCACCGGCGTGTGGTTGAGGTCGGTCGCCATGACCGCCGCGCAGAAGCACAGGCCGTGCTTGGCGATGCGCGGGAACTCCGCCAGCGGGACGTCCTTGCCGCGCGCGACGCCGTGCAGGTCCGAGTACAGGACCCGCACCGTCGTGATGCGGGGGTCGTCGATGACGAGCTGGGTGGCCAGCTGCGTCTCCGGGTGCGCCATCAGTTGCTCCTCCCGTTGCGGGCTCCGTGCCAGAACCCGTCGAAGAACGTGCGTGCGTCGTCCGCGGCCGCACGCGCGTGCGCACGGCCTTCCTCCAGCAGCGCGACGCCGTCGGGGACGCCCTCTGCGACGAGCCGCTCGCGGTCCGCCTCCGCCCACCGCCGGACGATCTCGATCGTGCTCTCGGGGTGGAACTGCACGCCGAGGTGGCGGCCGTGACGGAACGCCTGCGGGCCGGCGGCGCTGCGTGCGATCTCGCGCGCGCCGGGCGGCGTCGTGAAGCGGTACCAGTGCCACTGCAGCCACGGCCCCTGCGGGATCGCTGTGCGGTCGTCGCTCTCGATCGTGTGCCAGCCCAGCTCGGGGCGCACCAGCCGGTGGATGTCGCCGCCGAGGACGGAGGCGAGCAGCTGGCCGCCGAAGCAGAGCCCGAGCACGGGGACGTCCCGCTCGACCGCGCGGGTGAGGGTCGCGCGACCGGCCACGACCGACGGCTCGGTCGCGTCCTCCGGGCTGTGCTTGGAGCCGAGGCACGCGACCATGGTGAAGGCGTCCGGCGCCGGGGTCGCGTCGGGCTGCTCGTCCACGCGGTGCGTCGTCGTCGCGAAGCCGCGCTCGTCGAGCCACGCGCCGAGGAGGCCGGCCGGCCCGAGGGGGCCGTACTGGAGGACGAGCGCCTTCGGCGCCCCGCCGTTGCCGCCGGCGCTCACGCCCGGACTCCCGCCGCGACCGCGCCGGCGGCCGGCGGCCCGAACGCCTTCGGGTCCTCCGCGACCGCCGCGAGCAGCGCGTCCGGCGCCGTGCCCGCGGCGACCTCGCGCCGGTACCACGGCAGCCGCCGCGCGCCGTTGAAGGCCAGCGCCGCGACGACCCTGCCGTCGCGCTCGCCGATCGCCACGAAGCGGTCGCCCTCCGGCGCCGCCTCGGCGATCCGCACGCGCTCGGCCAGCCGCGGGAGGCCGACGGCCTGGATCTTCACGCCGTGCTGGTCCGACCAGAAGGACGGCACCGCGACGTAGGGCCTGCGCTCCTCCGGCGCGACGACCGCGTTGCGCCCCGCGTGCGTGCCCTGCTCGGCCGCGTTCGTCCAGTGCTCGACCCGGATGCGCGCGCCGCCTGCCAGCGGGTGCGGCCATGCCGCGATGTCCCCCGCGCAGAAGACGTCGTCCGCGCCGACGGCCGCGAGCGTCGCGTCGCACACCACGCCGCCGTCGATCGTCAGGCCCGCGCCCGCGAGCCACTCGACGTTCGGCAGCGCGCCCAGCGCCACGACGACGACGTCGGCCGGCAGGCGCGTCCCGTCCTGCAGCTCCACCTCGCGCACGCGCGTGTCGCCGTGCAGCGCGCGGACGCCGGCGCCGAGCCGCAGCGCGACGCCGTGCTCGGCGTGCAGCGCCGCGCAGCGCGCGCCCAGCTCCTGGCCGAGCGCGGGCATCGGATGCGGCGCGACGTCGACCACGGTCACGTCCTCCAGCCCCATCGCGCGGGCCGACGCCGCGACCTCGCAGCCGATGAAGCCGGCGCCGAGGATGACGAGGCGCGCATCGAGGGCGAGCGCCTCGCGCAGCCGCACCGCGTCGTCGAGGTGGCGCAGCGTGTGGAGGCCGCCGAGCTCCGCGCCCGGGCCGCTCCACGGGCGCGCCCGGCAGCCGGTGGCGAGGATGAGCTTCTCGTACGGGACGCGGTCGCCGCCGGCCAGCTCGACGGTGCGCGTGCCGGTGTCGAGGCCGGTCGCCGCGGTCCCGAGCCGCCAGGTCACGTCGAGGTCGTCGGCCCCGAACGTGCACGCGGCGAGGTCGTCGTCGGTCGCGCCGAGCAGCTCCTTGGAGAGCGGCGGCCGCGTGTACGGCAGGTGCGGCTCGTCGCCGATGACGACGACCTCCCGCTCCCACCCCGCGCTGCGCGCCGCCTGCGCGGCCCGCAGCCCCGCGAGCGACGCACCGACGATGACGAGCCCGGCCACCGCTCAGCCCTCGAGCTTGATCGCGAGCATCGGGCAGACGTTCACGGCCTCCTCGAGCTCGCCGCGCTTGGCCTCGTCGACCTCCTCCTCCCACTTGAGGACGTCGTCGTCGCCCAGCTCGAAGACGTCCGGCGCGGCGAAGACGCACTCGCCGTGGCTCTGGCAGAGGTTCATGTCGACGTGGACCTTGATCGTGCTCATGCGGTGCTCCCGTGGACCATGCGCTCGGCCTCGTCCTCCGGGATGGCGAGCGCGACGTGCAGCGTGTTCGGCGAGACCTCGAGCTGGTCGCCCGGGCCCGAGAGGTCGACGTCCCACGCGACGACGTGGTTCGTCAGGCGGCCGAGGCCGCTGATCTCGACCTCGACCGTGTCGCCCGGCTCCATCGGCCGCGAGTTCGCGGGCGTGCCGGTGAGCACGACGTCGCCCGGCTCGAGCGTGATGAGGCGGCACAGGTCGGCGAGCTGGTACGCGACGGGGAAGAGCAGGTCGTCCGCCGTCGCCTCCTGCACGACCTCGCCGTTGAGGTACGTGCGGAGCGTGAAGTCGGTCGGGTCGAAGTCGCTCGCGGGCGTGAGCGCGGGCCCGAGCGGGAGGAAGCCGTCCTGGCCCTTGACGCGCAGCATCGAGCCGCGGTCGGCGTGGCGGAAGTCGTGCAGGCCGACGTCGTTGGCCGGCGCGTAGCCCGCCACGTGGTCGAGCACGCGGTCCTCCGGCACGCCGTGCATGCGCTCGCCGATGACGACCGCCAGCTCGCCCTCGTAGTTGAGGAACTTCGCGCCCTCGGGGCGGCGCAGCTCGCCCCGATGGCCGTTGAGCGTCGTCGGCGGCTTCATGAAGTACGACGGCTGCGGCGGGACGCGCGCGGCGTACTCCTCCACGCGGCTGCGGTACGTCAGGTGGACGGCGATGATCTTCGAGGGGCTGACGGGTGCGAGGAACCGCGCGTCGCTCTCGCTCACGCGCACGCCGTCACCGAAGACGACCTCTCCTCCGTCCAGGAGCGCCTCGACCGGACGGCCCTCCCGGAGCACCCGCACGGCCTTGCCGGCGTTGCTCATGGTGCGAATGTATCCATTCGACAGTCGCAGGTCAAGGCGGTAGTGTTCGGGCGGTGCCAGAGCCCACGACCAGGAGCGGCTACACCGTCACGCGGATCGAGGCGTCGTCGGTCGTGTCGCTCGCCTACGACCGCATCCGCGCGCTGATCCTCGACGGCGAGATCCCGCCGGGCACGCGCCTCGGGCAGGTCGACCTGGCCGAGCAGCTCGGCGTGTCGCGCACGCCCGTCCGCGAGGCGCTGCGCCGCCTGACCGGCGAGGGACTCGTGGAGTTCCGCGACCAGCGCGGGTTCCGCGTCGCCGCGCTCGCGCTCGACGCGGTCGTGCGGCGGCTGGAGGTGCGCGTGATCCTGGAGCCGGGCGCCGCGCGACTGGCCGCCGAGCGCCGGACCGACCAGGACCTCGCCGCGCTGCAGGCCTCGATCGACCGCGAGCGCGCCGCCACGACGGCGATCGACGTTCACGACGCCTCCCGCGAGTTCCACGTGGCGGTCGCCGCGGCGTCGCAGAACCACGAGCTCGTGCTGACGCTCGAGGGTCTGTGGCTGATCGAGGTCGGCCGGCGCCTGCTCGCCCGCCGCAGCGCGGTGCCGGACTGGCAGGAGTCCGACGCGGCCGAGCACGACGCGATCCTCGCCGCGATCGCCGCGCAGGACGGCGACCGCGCGGCCGCGCTGATGGAGGCGCACCTGCGCGACGCGCTGCGCCACTGGCAGCCCGAGCGCGACAAGCAGCAGTCCGCCTGACGGTCCTCTCCTGACCCCACGGCGGGCGATGCTCCCGCCGCCGGGGATGGCGAGCAACGGGGATTTCCGAACGACTCATCGCGCGACGCGATGAATCGCGCGGTGGGCGGCGGGGCGCGTCAGCCGCGGACGGTGAGCGAGCCGGAGGTGCCGGCGGCGTACGGGTAGGCGCCCTGCGCGGGCACGCGCAGGCGGACGCGGTGGCGCGCGCGGGAGGCGAACCGGGCGCTGAGGCGGACGCGGCCGTCCCGGCCGGTGCGGGCGGTGCGGAAGGTCTGCCAGCGCTTGCCGCGGCGCGCCTGCAGCTCGACGAGCAGGCCTCCGGCGGGGAGCGGCGCGCCGCGCACGCGGCCGCGCAGCCGCACCGTGCGGCCCTTGCGGCCGGTGCGCGACAGCGAGACCGCGGGGCGCACGTCGATCCGCCCGCGCACCCCGACGACGGGGCCGGCGGGGGTGTCGTGGATCGCCCACACGTCGCGCGACGCGCCGGACGGGAGCCGGAGCCGGAACGCGCCCTTGCCATCGGTCCGCACGCGGCGCAGCGCCGACGCGAGCCCGTCCGCGCCCGGCGCGCGGCCCGCGATGCAGACCTCCGCCCCGGCGACCGGCCTGCCCGCCGCGTCGCGGAGCGTCCCGCGCAGCGTCGGGCGCCGCCCGAGCGGCACGACGATCCGGCTCCCGCCCCGGCTGCGGCTCGTCCGGTGGAGCTTGGCGCTGATGCGCAGACCGGTCGCCGCCCCCGGCGTCGGCTGGCACGCCGGCGCCGGCGCCGCGGCGTTCGCGGTGGTGATCGTCGTCGCGCCGCTCGCCGTGCGGTTGCCCGCCGCGTCGACGAGCACGACCCGCACCTGGTGCGCGCCGTCGGGGAGCGCGGCGGTGTCGAGCTCCAGCGCCGCGCTCGTGCGCAGCGGGCACGGGACGGCGGACGGGTACGGCGGCGCGCAGCTCGGCCCGGCCGCGGTGCCGCGGGTCGACGCGACCTCCCGGCCGTCGACCTCCAGCACCACCGACGCGACGCCGCCGCCGCGGTCGGTCGCGAGCACGCTCACCGCCTGCCGCCCCGCCACGACGCGCGTCGGGTCGACCAGCCCGCCGGCGGGCGCGACCTCGAACGCGGGCGCGCTGTCGTCGGCCAGCTCGACCTCCGCGCGGAAGAGCGTGAGCTCGGCCGCCGGCGTGGCGGCCGGGCAATCGGGGTCGTCGTCCTTCCAGTAGCCGCACGAGAGGAAGAAGCCGAAGCCCGTGACCGGCCCGGGCGGCTTGCGGTCGAAGAGGTTCGCGGCGGCGTCCGGGTCGCTCGTGCTGCCGAGCGCCGTGCAGCCGCCGGGCGCGCTGTCACATGCGGGGCCCATCGCCTGCTCGGCCGTGCCGCGCCGCTCCAGCCCGCTGAAGTGGTAGCCGGCGTCCTTGCCCAGCCGCACCGCGCGCCACAGGCGGTAGCGGACGATCAGCGTGTCGGCCGGCGCGGAGAAGCGCAGGTGCGTCACGTCGTCCTTGACGTGCCCGGCGCCCGCCTTCAGCGCGAGCTTCACGCCGCCGCCGGGGCACGCCGAGCCGCTCCAGGACGAGGTCGAGGTGCTGAACGCCGAGAACGCGAGCGCGGTGCTGGCCGCGGCGCCGTCCGGCGTCCGGCACAGGTGCGCGGTGTACGTCCCGGCCTGGGCGGGGGCGGCCGCAGCGCCGAGCACCGCGGCGGCGAGGCCGGCGACGGCGGCGCGCGCCGCCCTCACCCGCGCACCCGGACGGTCGTGGTCATCGAGGCGCCGGTCGCGAACGGGAAGCCCTCCTGCGCCGGGACGCGCGCCCGGAGCCGGTAGCGGGTCGAGCCGCGCGTCCCGCGGAACCGGTAGCGCGCCGCGTAGCTGCCGTCGCGCGTGGTCCGGACCGTGCGGAACGTCCGCCACCGCTTGCCGCTGCGCACCTGCACCTGGACGAGGACGCCCCGCGCCGGCCGCGGCGTGCTGCGGACCGTCCCGCGCAGCCGCACGAGCCGGCCGTTGCGCACCCGACGCGGCGTCGCGCGCAGCGTGGCCTGCGACCGCACGTCGACGTACGCCCGCCCGGCGACCGCCGTCCCGCCCGTGCGCAGCACCGCCCACACCTCCCGCGAGCTGCCCGGCGGGATCGCGACCGTCCCACGGCCGTCGGCGTCGGTCGTGACGTTGGCGACCCGCGACGGCAGGCCGTCGAGCCCGCGCGTGCGCGTCGCGATGCAGAGCGGCGTGCCCGCGACCGGGCGCCCGTCGGGGCCGGTGAGGCGGACGCGCGCGGTGACCCCGCGCCCGCTGGCGACCGTCACGCGCGAGCGCGACTTGCCGCGGGCGCTGCTCGCCACCTGCACCTGGAGGCGCTGCGGGCTGTCGGCGCGCGGCTCCGGGCTGCAGTCGGCGGCGTGCGCGGCGGTCGAGAACCCGAGCTGCTCGGACGCGGTGACGGCGCCGCCCGCGTCGCGCACGAGCACGCGCGCGGTGTGCTGGCCGTCGGCGAGCGTCGCGGTGTCGACCGGGAGCGTGGCGGCGCCGCTGCGCGGGCACGGCACCGGCGTCGCGTACGGCGGCGCGCACCCGACCCCGAACGGAACGGTCGCGACGACGCGGCCGTCGACCTCGAGCTGCGCGTCGACCAGCCCGCCACCGGTGTCCTGCGCGAGCACCGTGAGGACCTGCACGCCGGTGAGCGACGTGCCCGAGTCGACGAGCGGCCCGGTCGGGCGCCCGGAGATCACCGGCGCGTGCGCGTCCTGGAGGTCGATCTCCGCGCGGTGGAGCGTCGTCTCGGCGGCGACCGGCGTGCTCGCCGGGCACGGCTCGGTTCCGCTGGTGAGGCCGCACGAGACGTAGAGGCCGAGCCCGTCGAGCGGCGGCGACGGCCTGCCGGTCACGAGGTTGCCCTCGGCGTACGGCGTCGCCGCGTTCCCCACCGCCGAGCAGCCGCGGTCGCCACGGCACGAGATCGGCCACGTCTCCCTGCTGCCGCGGCGCTCGACGACCGCGTGGAAGTAGAGCGTCCCCGGCGCGACGCGCGCGCTGCGCCACATCCGGTAGCCGGTGATCTGCGTCCCCTCCGGCGCGCTGAACATGACCTTGATCGAGTCGTCGACCGCGTGCGCGTAGCCGGGCTTGAGCGAGATCCAGAACCCGCCGCGCGGGCAGGTGTCGGCCCACGGGTCGACCGACGGCGCCCAGGCCGAGACCTTCCAGCTCGTGGTCGGCGCGTCGGCCCCGTCCGGCGTCGCGCAGGCGTGCACGGTGTACGTCCCGGCCTCCGCCGTCGCGGGGACCGCGGCGGCGGCCGCGATCCCGGCGAGCAGCAGGAGGCGCCTGAGGAGGGGCATCGCGGCCGATCCTCCCGCGCGCCTGCGGACTGCTCAATCGCGGGTCGTGAAGACGCCCTCGCCGATCGGTGATCGCGCGGCGGGATCAGGCGTCGTGGCCCGCGAGCACGCGCGCCACGCCCGCGCGCGTCGGCACGCCGAGCTTCACGAACACCCGCGAGAGGTGGCTCTCGACGGTCTTCGGGCTGAGGAAGAGCTGCGCGGCGATCTGCCGGTTCGTCAGGCCGCGCGCGACGAGGCCGGCGATCTCCCGCTCGCGCGGGCTGAGCGCCTCGGGGCCCTGGGAGGCGACCGGCGACGACGTCGCGCGGGTGCGCGGGACCCGCTCCCCCAGCCCTCGCAGCGTCAGCGCCGCCGCGTCGGCCGAGCGCGCGACGCCGCCCTCGCGCAGCACGTCGTGCGCGCGCCGCAGCACCGCGACGGCCTCCTTCGTGTCGCTGTCGCCGGGTCGCGCCAGCGCGCGGCCGTGGAGCACGAGCGCCCGCGCCGCGTCGAGCCGGCGGCCGACCGCGGCGTAGCCCGCGTGGGCGGCCTGCGCCGCCCGCGCGGCGGCGCACGTCTCGCCGCGGGCCAGCTCCAGCAACGCGCGGGCGCGCTCGACGTCCGCGCGCCGGCCGCGCAGGTCGCACGCCTGCGCCCACGCGGCGCCGCGCGCGATCCACGCCTCGGCCGCGTCGAGCCGGCCGAGCTCGATCTCCGCCTCCGCCAGCTGCGCCGACCAGAACGGGCGCCAGCTCGGCCCGAGCCGCTCCAGGTGCTCGCCGGCGCCGGACGCGCCGAGGATCAGCTCCCGCGCGCGCTCCGGCGCGCCCGACCGCAGGTGCGCGAGCCCCAGGTAGCACGGCACGAGCGAGCCGAACATCGCCGCCGGCGCCTCCATCAGCGCCGCCCGCGCGTCCTCGCCGTCGCGGATCGCGTCCTCCAGCTCCTCCCGCGCGACCCCCAGCCAGCACCGCTCGCCCAGCGCCCACATCCGCGCCTGCGGGTCGTCGAGCGCGTGCGCGGACTCGACCGCCTCGGCGCTCGCGTCGGCCGACGCGTCCAGCTCGCCCAGCCACACGCGCGCGGTGCCGAGCCCGACCAGCGCCGGGACGATGAAGAACTCCTGCGTGGTTGCGCGCGCCACAGCGAGGAGCCGTGCGGCGTGGCGCGCGGCGACGCCGTACCGCTCGAGCACGACGCTCGCGTAGTTGAGGACGACGAGCGCGTTGAGGTTGACCGCCAGCTCGTCGTCGGACGCGGCCTCGGCCAGCCGCTCGGCCTCGTCGAGCGCGGCCCGCGCGGCGGCGGGTGATCCGCCCTCCTGCTCGGCCAGCGCGAGCTGCGCGGCGGCATCGATCCGCAGCGCCACGTCGCCGGCCTCGCGCGCGCCGTCCATCGCGGCCCGCGCACCCTGCCCCATCGAGCGCCACTCCGACGCGTGCCAGTGGACCCAGCCGAGCTGGAGGCGCAGGAGCGTCGCCGCGCGCGCGTCGCTCGCGCGGGTCAGCGCCGCCCGCAGCAGCGCCCGCGCCTCGGGCGCGCGGCCAAGCATCACCTCCACCCGTGCGAGCTGCGCGACGAGGTCGACGCGCTCGGCGGTCGCGGTGCGCGGCAGGCTCGCGAGCGCCTCGACGAGCGTCGTCCGCGCCTCCGCGCCGTGGCCGGCGGTGACGAGCGCGACGGCGCGCGCGACGAGCAGGTCCAGCCGCGCGGCGGACGCGGTCTCGGCGGGCAGCAGGCGCAGCGCGGCGCCGTACCAGCGCGCCGCGGTCCCGGGCGCCCGCGCGCTGCTGGCGCGCGCGGCCTCGACGAGCACGAGCACCGCGTCCTCGTCGCCGGGCCGCGCCGAGCGCTCGAGGTGCTGCGCGCGGGCGGTGGCCGGCGCGTCCCGGAGCGCCAGCGCGGCGGCGGCACGGCCGTGCGCGGCCAGGCACCACGCCTCGCCCGCCCACTCGCGCACGACGGTCCGCACGATCGGGTGGCGGAACGCGAAGCGGCTGGGCTCGTCGGTCGTGCGCACGACGTCGCGCTGCAGCAGCTCCTGCACCGCCTCCATCCCGGTGCGCCCGTCGAGCGGCGCGACCTCGAGCGCCAGTTGCAGGTCGAACGGGTCGCCGACGACCGCCGCCGCGCGCACGAGCTGCTGCGCGGCGGGCGGCAGCCGGCTCAGCTCCCCCGCGATCGCGACGTGCAGCGCGGGCGGCGGGCCGGGGCCGTCGTGCGCGGCGCCGGCCAGCGCCTGGAGGTAGAACGGGTTGCCGCCGCCCTGGCGCAGGATCTCGAAGCGCCGGCGCGGCTCGACCCCCGCGAGCATCCGCTCGGCGTCCTCCTTGCCCAGCGGCTGGAGCGCGAGCTGGAGCAGCCGCCCCTCGCTCACTGCCGGCGCCAGCGCACGCAGCAGCGCGGCCGGCTCCTGCCCCGCGCGGAACGCGAGCGCCAGGCCCACCCCCGCGGGCGGGCGGCGCAGCAGGTAGGCGACGAGCTCCAGCGACGCGTCGTCGGCCCAGTGCAGGTCGTCGAGGACGAGCACCGCGCGCTGCTCGGCCGCGAGCTGCTCCAGCAGCGCCCCGATGGCCGCATGGAGGCGGTAGCGCTCGACCCCGAGCGTCGCGGGCACCGCCTCGGCGTGCGGTGCGAGCGCGGGGAAGAGCTGGGCCAGCTCGGCCAGGCGGTCGGGCCGCAGGCGGCTGAGCGCGAGCGGGTCGAGCGCGTCGACCTCGTGCTCCAGCGCCGCGACCGTGAGCGCGAACGGCATCGCGCGCTCGAACTCGGTGGCGCTCCCGGAGAGGACCCGCAGGCCGCCGTTGGCTGCCAACGTCGTCAGCTCGGTCAGCAGCCGCGTCTTGCCGATCCCGGCCTCGCCGGTGACCACGAGCGCGTCGACCCCCGCCTTGCCGGCGACGAACCGCTCGACCATCCCACGCTCTGCGTCCCGCCCGATGAGGGCGGTGGTTCCTGGTGCCTGCGGGGTACCTGTGGTCATGGTCGGTCGCGCACGGACAGGGGCGACCGGCCGCCGAGCACCCCTGCTGCCCTTAAGGGTGCACTCAACGGATGACGTACGCAACTCGGGGGATCTCTCCGATGGTGGACGGGGGCGCGCGGTGCCAGCCTCGCCCGCATGCCTGAGACCTGGGTGGGGGTGGAGCTGCGGCATCTGGCCGCGCTCACGGCGGTGCACGAGGAACGGACCTTCCGCGGTGCGGCAGAGCGCTTGGGCTACGTCCAGTCGGCGGTCAGCCAGCAGATCGCGCAGCTCGAGGCCCTGGTGGGCGCCAGGCTCGTCGACCGCTCGCGCGGCAACGCGCCGCCGGTCAAGCTCACCGAGGCCGGGCACCTGCTGCTCGACCACGCGCGCCGCATCCTCGGCCAGCTCGACGCCGCGCAGGCCGACCTGCGGACGCTCGCGGCCGGGGAGACCCAGACGCTGCGCGTCGGCGCGGTGCAGAGCGTGGCGACCCGCCTCCTGCCGCCGGCGCTGCTCGCGCTCGGGCGCAGCCACCCGTCGCTCGTCGTGGCGATCGAGGAGGCGAGCAGCGACCGCGCGCACGTCGCGAGCGTCGAGCGCGGCGACGTCGACGCCGCCTTCGGGGAGCTCCCGCTGGCCGACGGCGACTTCGAGGCGATCGAGGTGCTGCAGGACCCGTGCGTGCTGCTCGTGCGCGCCGACGACCCGCTGGTGGCCGAGGGGCGCGCACCGACCCTGGACGACCTCGCGGAGCTGCCGCTCGTGGGCATCCAGGGGTGGGCGCGGCTGGAGCTGATCGAGGCGACGCTGCGCAGCGCGGGGCACGACCCGCGCTTCGCGATGCGCGTCGACACCAACGCCACCGTGCAGGCGCTCGTCGGCGCCGGCGTCGGCCGCGCGATCCTGCCGCGGCTGGCCGTCAACGAGAGCGACCCGGCGGTCGTGGCGCTCGACCTCACCGGCGTCGTCGCGCCGCGCCGGCTCGCGCTGTACTGGCACGTCGGGCGGCGGCAACTGACCGCGCTCGACCCGCTGCGCCGGGCGGTGCTGAGCGCCGCGCGCGCGGTGCGGGCCGAGTACCGGCAGGCCGACGCGGCGGGCGCCGCGGACGTGCCGGAGGCCGCCGTGCCGGCCGCTGTTCTCTGACGCTGATCGCACCCCTCACGGGTTGACGTTGGGGCGGCGCGGCGCGTCGGACAGACTCCGCGGCCGAGGCATCCGATGAGCGATCGAGCGTGAGCGCACCGCATCGCAGCGGCCGCGGGGAGGCGGTCGAGCTGCGGCACCTTACGGCCCTCGCCGCCCTGGCCGGCGAGGGCTCCCTCCGGCGCGCGGCGCGGCGGCTGGGCGCGTCCCCGGCCACCGTCCGCCGGGCGATCGCCCAGCTCGAGGCCGCGCTCTCCCAGCAGCTCGTGCACCTCGACCGGCGCGGCGTGCGGCTGACCGGCGCGGGGCGGCTGCTGGCCGAGCACGCCGCCGCGATCGACGCGGCGATGCGGGAGGCGCGCGACGACCTCGACGCGCTGGCGGCGGGCGAGACCGGCGCGCTGCGGATCGGCGCGCTCGCGGGCGCGCCCGCGCGGCTGCTGTGCCCGCTGGTCGAGGCGCTGCGCCCGCGGCGGCCGCGGCTGGCCACGCAGGCCGTCGAGCTGGCCGCCGAGGCGCCGGCGCTGGAGGCGCTGGCCGCCGGCGAGGTGGACGTCCTGATCGCCGAGCTGCCGCTGCCGCCCGGACCGCACGACCACTGCGCGCTGCTCGAGGACCCCTACGTGCTGCTCGTGCCGTCGGGCTCGCCGCTGGCCGAACGCGTGGTGCCGGTCCGGGCGGACGATCTCGACGGGCTGGAGCTGGTGGCGCCGGGCGCGACGGCGACGCGGGAGCGGTTCCTCGCGCGGCTGCGGGACGTCGGCGTGACGCCACGCGTGGCGGTGCTGGCCGACGAGGCGAGCACGGTCCACGCGATCGTCCGCACCGGCCTCGCCGCCGCGGTCCTCCCCCGGCTCGCCGTCGACCCCGCCGCACCCGGCACGGTCGCGGTCGACCTCGGCCACCTGCTGCCGCCGAGCACGGTCGCGCTGGTGTGGCGCGACGGCGACGGCCGCGTCCCGGCGATCGTCGGCGCGCGCGAGGCGGCGCGGGCGCTGGCGGCCGACGTGCGCGCGGCGCGCGCGGGCCTCGACGCGCTGGCGCCCTGAGCGCCGAGCTCAGACGGGAACGGCGATCGCCGCCAGGAGCGCGTCGACCGCCTCCCACGTGCGGCGGTCGCCGGGCGTGGCGGCGCCGTCCGCGAGGCCCGCGTCGGCGGGCACGAAGACGAGGCGCTCGCACCGCTCCGCCGCCGCGTCGCGCAGCGCGCGGCCCGCCGTGCGGCGGCCGGCGTCGCGGCCCGCGACCACCGCGAGCAGCTCGGTCGCCGCCGACGGGGCGGGCGCCGGGCCGTCCGGCGCGAGCATCGCCGCGACGTGCTCGCCGACGCGCGGGCCGGCGGGCACGGTCCACACGACGTGGGTCGCCCGCGCGAGCACCGCGCCGGCGCCGGCGCCGCGCAGCACGCCGCAGTCCACCACGGTCAGCGCGTGACCGGCGCGGCCGCTCTCCAAGGCGGCGCCGAGCGCGTCGTCGTTCACATCGGGCGGCGCGACCGGCGGCGTGGCGATCAGCCGCAGGCCGCTGGGCAGCGTCGCGAAGGGCATCCCGGCCGCGGGCGTGTCGTCGCCGCCCGCCGCCGCCAGCGCGAGGCGGCCGAGCGAGCGCGCCGACGCCGTCCCGGCCAGCGCCGCCAGTCCGCCCGAGGCCGCGTCGAGCTCGGCGAGCAGGATCGGCGCGCGCGTGCCCTCCGCGGCACGGGTCGCGAGCAGCCAGGCGAGCGTCGTCGTGCCCGCGCCGCCGGCCAGGCCGCAGACGGCCACGAGCGGGCCGGCGGGCCGGGCGAACAGCGGGTCGGCCGCGGGTGGCGGCACGTTCTCCGGGGTGGCGGTCACGGCAGACATCATCCCACCGGCGAGAGGTAGGCCTCGAGCAGCGCCGCGACGGCCAGCGCCGCCAGCGCCGTCCCGCCCAGCGCCACGCCCTGACGCGCGGTCACCTGCCGTCGCCGCGCGTGCAGGTAGAGCGCGAGCGCCGCGGAGAACGCGAGCAGCTCGACCGGCCCGTGCGGCAGCGCCGCGCGCACCATCCGCTCCCCGTACGCGCCGAACGCCGCCCCGATCACCGCGACGTTGAGCACCACGACGCCCGCGACCGCGACGTCCGCCGCCCGCGCCGCGCGGCGCCACCACCGCCCCGGCGGCGGGCCGGTCGTCAGCCACGGCCACTGCGCGACGAAGCAGCCCGCGAGCGCGATCAGCATCACGCGCAGGTTCGCCGTGAAGATCGCGGCCGCCTCGCCGAGCGTCTGCGGCAGGTCGTCGAACGTGAACCCGAGCCAGTCGCGCGCCGCCCCGCGGAACGCCGCGGCCGTCAACAGCGCGACGGCCAGGACCGCCGCCGCGGCCGCCGCGTAGACCGCGCCGGTCAGCCGGGCCGCCGTCACTGCTGGCCCTCCCACGCCGACACCGCCCAGCCGCCGCGCACCTCGGTCACCTCGGCCAGGTAGACCGTGTACGTCTTGCCGCCCGGCTTGGGCGTCCCGTCCACGTACTCCTGCTGGCGGACGATGACGAGCGCCGGCCGCGTGTCGCCCTTGCGCGGCTTGAGCACCACGCCCTCGACGCGGCCCTTGAACCCGGGCCGCGTGCGCTCCAGCGTGTCGGTGTCGAGCGGCTCCTCCGACTGCGCGTCGAGCTCGGCTCGCAGCCTGCCCGTGCTCAGCGGCGTCAGCCGCCCGCGCTGGTTGGCCACGTCGCGCCAGTCCCAGTTGGACCAGCGCCGCCCGAACTCCTCCAGCACCGCGGTCGGCGAGGCGCCCGGGTCCTCGACCTCGGCCTGCGCGGGCACCGTCGCCAGCTCGTCGGCGGGCGGCGGCACGGTCGCGGTCGGCGTGGTCTCCGCCGCCGGCGTGGTCTGGACCGGTGCGGTCGCCGTCCGCTCGCGCTCGGCGTCGCGCTGGTAGGGGTCCTCGCACCCGGCGAGGGCCAGCGGGACGATCAGCAGGGTCAGGGTCAGACGGATTGACGAGCGCATGCCTGTGAGGTGTCGAGGCCGATGTAGGGCGCCGGGCACGCGAAGCGGTAGCGCCCCGTGGTCGGCGAGGGTGTGCGCGACTTGATCTCGAAGTGGAGGTGAGGGCCGGTCGACCGGCCGGTCGACCCGACGCTCGCGATGCGCTGGCCGGCGGTCACGCGGTCGCCGCGCGAGACGCGGACGCTGCCGGTCTGCAGGTGCGCGTAGCACGACAGGACGTCGAGGTCGGCGTGGTCGATGCAGACGTAGTTGCCGTAGCCGGTCGACACGTTGCCGGGCAGCTGGACGAGCGACACGGTCCCGCCGTGGATCGCGTAGACCGGCTGGCCGGCGACGAGCGCGAGGTCGAGGCCGGTGTGCGGCGTCGCGTGGAGCCGGTCGACGGAGCCGAACCGCGTCGAGATCCGCCAGCCGCGCGCGACCGGGAACGCCGAGCTCTCGCCCACCGACGTCGGCGGCGCGCCGGGCAGCTCGGGCGGCACCTGCGTCTCGATCCCCGCCGCCTCCCACCGCCGCGCGCGCGGGAGGACGTCGCAGTACGTGTTGATGCCGCCGCAGTTGTTGACGTGCTGGCAGGCGCCGATGTAGCGGCAGACCGCATTGAACGTGCCGTCCGAGTAGAGGTTCGTGTCCGCGCCGTCGCCCTTGAGCTTGTGCGCGGCGGCGACGATCGCGTCGAAGTCGTCGTACGGGCTCGGGTGGGGCGAGACCTGGAACGGGTAGTCGGCGGGCCGCTGGTCCTCGACCTGCTTGTACGCGTTCTTGTGGCCGTCCCAGGTGCGGTCCTTGACGTTGAACTGCATCGGCCCGGCACAGCAGCCGAACGCGTTGACGCCGCTGTGGATGCCGGGCGCGTTGCCGTGGCTGAACGAGCTCTCCTGCTTGTGGATCGAGGCGAGCAGGTACCAGTTGACCCCGAACTCCGTGGCGGCGGTCTTGTAGATCCCCTGGTACTTGGCGATCATCGCCGCGTCCGCGCCCGGCGGCACCCCGCCCTGCGCCCCGTTCCCCCCGCCGTTCATCCACTCGGTCGCGGCCTGGCCGATCATGAGGATCACGATCAGCGGCGTGAGGATGATGAGCATCGCCGAGATGAGCGCGGCGAGCGCCCCGGCGAGCAGCTGCGGCCAGCGGTCCTTCGCCTCGACGGCGACCGCGATCGCGAGCTTGATGGTGGCGGGGTTGACCGCGGCCACGGCGCCCTACTGCGGCAGCGGGACGGCCCCGTCGAGGTCGGCGAAGCCGGTCGGGCGGCGGCGGTCGTCGCCGTGGCCGGCGAGGTCGGCGATCGCGCGCCAGACGTCGCCCTCGTGCTCGGCGATCTTCTGGTCGCGCAGCGGCGCGTCGCGCACCGGGTCCGACGTGAACGCCCACATCTCCATCGGCCCCACGCGGAGCGAGACCTGGCCGCGGCCGCGCGTGCCGTTGACCCAGAAGGCCTGGCTGTAGGCGCCCTTGACCGTCTTCAGGCGCGAGATCAGCTCGACCTCCGAGTCCGACAGGCCGAGTGCACGCTGGACGAAGTCCAGCTCCTCGCGGTGCTGCGAGAGGAAGATCTGGATCGTCGAGTTGCGCAGCAGCGCGAGGCCGTACTCGTTGTCGAAGTCCGACAGCTGCTGCGTCGCGACGAGCATCGTCAGCCCGAGGTGGCGCGAGCGCCGCGCGAGGTCGTTCGCGTAGCCGCCGAGCGCCGGGTTGGAGACGACCGACCAGAACTCGTCGCCGAGCATGATGCTGCGCCCCGCGAAGAGCGGCGCGTCGGCGCGGGCCGCCAGCTCGCGGTGCTCGTCGCGGTGGCGCTCGACCGTCCGGGTGATGAACTCGAGCACGGTGAAGATCACCGGCTTGAGCACCGCCTCGGGGCACCGCTTGGTGTCGAACACGAGCAGCGGCGAGTCGGGCACGTGCGTCGACGGCTGGTCGGCGATGTGCGCGTACGCGCCGTTGTCGCAGTACTCCGACAGCCGCTCGGCGAGGTTGCGCAGCGTGAAGGCCATCTCGGCCGAGCCGCCCGCCTGCTCGGCCGCCGCGCGCTCCTCCAGCTCGAGCTTGAGGAGCGACTCGCGCGGCGGGACGCCGAGCGCCGCCGCCTTCTCGTAGACGCCGCGGATCGCGCCGCCGAGCTGCGCGCGCTCGAGCGTCGTCAGGCCCTCCTCCATCATCGTCTGGTGGAGGCCGATGAGGAACGCGACCTTCTCGCGCGTCGCGCCGACGTCGGGGTCGACGTCCCACGGGTTGAGGTGGAACTCCGAGTCGTCGGCGCCGATGTCGATGTGCTGGGCGCCCTCGACGAGCTGCGTCAGCACGCGGTAGTGACCGGCGCGGTCGATCGCGAACCCGCGCGCGCCGTGGGCGATCGCGCGGGCGAGCAGCGTGTTGCACAGCATCGTCTTGCCGGCGCCCGAGCGGCCGGTGACGAGGCACAGGTGGTTGGCGTGCGAGCGGTCGTACGGGTTCCACTTCTCCAGCGTCCGCCCCGGGTCGGTGTAAGCGAACGGGATGCCGGTCGGCGAGCCGACCGCGACGCCCAGCAGCGGCGTCGAGTCGCCGACGTTGCGTGTGACGTACTTGCGCCCGCGCCCGGCGACGTCGCGCCCGAGCGGGAGCGTCGACTGCCACAGGTCGGCCTGCTGGTACTTGCCGTGGTCGACGCGGCAGTCCGACGCGCTGGAGAGGTGCTCGGCCGCCTGGTTGACCGCCTCGGCCAGCAGCGCCGCGTCGGGCTCGGGGCCGCGGACGCGGATCGCCTGGTAGATCGAGACGCGGAAGATCGAGGCGCGCTCGTGGCCGCTCATCTCGGCCAGCAGCTGCTCGTGCTCGTTCTCGGCGAAGTAGCGGTCGAAGTCCGGCACGCGGCCCTTCGACTCGGCTTCGCGGTTGACCGCGAACGTCCGCCGGTAGCGCATCTTCAGCCGCTGGCGCTCGCGCCGGCGGTCGAGCGCGTGGACGAACACCGACATCGCGAACGGCTGCCGGCAGGTCATCATCGCCAGCATCAGCCAGCCGAAGTACGTGCCGTCGGCGGTCGTGGCCGCGTAGATCGTCTGCTCCAGGTCGCGCTCGACGATCGCGTGGCCGGGGTCGGACGCGAAGTCGATCGCCGACCGCGCGAGCCGCTCGCGCAGCCGCTCGGCCGCGGCCCGCGCGGCGTCCTCGTCACGCGGGCGGTCGAGCGCGGTGAGCACGCCCTCGCGCGGTGCGCGCAGGCCGCGGTCGGCGCTCGTCGGGTTCATCCGCCCGTGCAGGAGGTCGGCGACCTCCTGGCCGTCGAGCAGCCGGTTGGGGATGCTCATCGCGTCCAGCTCGGAGCGGATCGCGTCCACGTGGCCGAGCGCCTGCCGCACGACGCGCTTGTGCGCGGCGACGTCGCGGTGCAGCTCGGCGGCCGGGCGCCGGTCGCGCTGGCGCCGCACCTCGTCGATGATCGCCCGCGCGCTGACCGGGCCCTTCGGCTCGTACGGAATGACGACGTAGGCGTTGAACTCGACCGCGGCCTGGTCGTCGGCGTGGAGGCGGATCGACTCCTCCATCGCGCCGTACAGGCGCCAGCGGTCGCGGGCGCGCGGGTCGATCGGCGCGTCCGCGGACGGCGGCGGGCCGGCCCACGTCTCGACCTCCCGGCGCGACGCGGCGAGCAGCTCGTCGAGGTTGATCGGGCGCGCCTGGACGTAGAACTGGAGCGTCTGCTCGGGGCGCAGCCGCGCGACGAGGTGGCAGAACCCGTTCGCCGCCTTCTCGCGGTCCTCCGCCGACAGGATCAGCGGGTTGTGCGGCGCGACGTGCAGGAGGTGCAGGAGCGCGCCGTCGGCGGTGACGACCAGGCCGCTCGGGTCGATCGCCTCGACCGCGAGCAGGTCGCCCGCGCCGCGCAGCTCGGTCGCGGCCTCGCGCCGCTTGTCGGCGGTCCTCAGCCCCACAGCGCGGTCGGGTCGAGGTCGGGCAGCTCGTCGCGCAGGCGCTCGCGGGCGTCGACGGGCTCGGGATCGAGGCGGTAGCCGACCGCCGCGCTGCCGGGCCCGGGCGCGTAGCGGTCGTCGCCGCGCCGCCAGCGGGCCATGCTGCGGACGCGCAGGCCGAGGTCGAAGTCGGTCTGCGACGAGAGGAACGCGATCAGGATCGGGATGCCGCCGATGTAGATCGCGGTGAAGAGCGAGAGGTACGGGCTCAGCGGGCTGAGGTACATCCCCCACACCACGCCGAGCGCGATGCCGGTGATGACGCCGGCCCACTGCATCAGCGTGAGCTCGGCGATGCGGAGCTTGGCCTCGAGGTGCTTGTACGCGGGGTTCACGGGGTCCTGGGTCCGGGGGTCGCGTTGGGTCCGGGCGTCGCGCGCGGGCCGCCTCCGTTGCCCCCGTTGCCGCCGTTGTTCGGAGGCGGCGGGGGCGGGGGCGGGGGCGAGGTGGTGCCCTGGTTGACGCGCGACTGGTAGTCGGCGATGCCGGCGGAGGCGGAGTTGAGCGAGGCGGCGGCGAGCGTGAAGTACTGGCGCGCCGCGTCGCCGTCGCCGGAGTTGTGCGCGTGCGCGGCGGCCTGGCTGGCCTCCCACCGCAGCGTCCCGCCAGCGTGCGCGCTCGCCATCCGGGCGGCCTCCTGCGAGCCGAGCCGCTCCATCGCGCCTCGCACCATGTCGGCGTTCGGGCGCACGTTGTCGGGCACGCTCTCGGCCATCCGCTTGGCCATCGCGGCGGTCATCCGGCCCGCGCCGTTCTGGCCGCCGCCGTTCGGGCCGCCGCCGTTCGGGCCGCCGCCGTTGGGGCCGCCGCCCGGAGGCTGCTGGCCGTTCGGGGGCCGCTGCCCGCCGGGCGGCTGCTGGCCGCCGTTGCGCTGCTGGTTCTGCTGCTGGCCCGGGCGCTGCTGCTGCTGGCCGCGCTGGTTGCCACCGCCCGGCCTCTGCTGGCCGCGGTTCGGCGTGCCGCCGGTCGGGGCTCCGCGGCCGCCGCCACCGACGCCGCCCAGCAGCGCGCCCGCCGCCTGCCGCCCGCCGGCGACCGCGGCCACCGTCGTCGCCGTGCGCAGGATGCCCCGCCCGCCACCGCTCGGGAGCCCGATCATGGCGTACTTGGTCATCATGCTCGGGACCTTGATGCAGAGGAAGAGCATCGCGATCGCGCTCAGCGGCTGGACGATCGCCTGCGTGATGAAGCCGTCGTCGCCCTCGTAGTTGACGACGTCCGAGCTGAGCGAGATGAAGCAGCGGAAGAAGACGGCCCAGATGAACGGCCACAGCGTCAGCACCGCGAACACGCGTGTGACCGACGACGCGAGCCAGTCGTAGCCGGGGATCTGGCCGAGCACGATCGCCGGCGGCATCAGCACGTAGACCGCCGCCAGCCCGCAGACCAGGACGATCTTCATGATGAAGAGGCCGAGCAGCAGCACGGCCCCGGTGACCGTGATGATGATCCCGATGATCGGGACGATCGAGCCGCCGATGGCGCCGACGGTCACCGCCGAGGAGATGAGCGTCGACGCGCGGTCGAGCGTCTGCGGGTCGCTCAGCAGCGCGTGCGACGCGGAGTCGCCGACGAGCATGACGCTGTCGAAGACCCACGGCCACAGGACGATCGCGAGCGCCGCGCCGATGCAGCGGACGAACCCGTCCATCGGGGTGCTCGAGCCGCTGTCGGTGAGGCCGGCGAGCCAGAAGCGCAGGATCGACGCCGTCATCGCCAGCGCGAGCAGGGCGAACGCCATCGTGTCGAGCGTCCGGCGCAGCGACTGCACGTCGCTCTCCGCGAAGTCCGGGAGGTCGACGAGCCACCGCAGCGTCTCGCCGGTCATCTCGGCGAGGTCCTTGCCGAACAGCAGCTCCAGGAAGAAGTTGATCGCGTCCTCGACCCACCCCTGGA
Organism: Parviterribacter multiflagellatus; assembly: GCF_056863265.1. Classification (NCBI taxonomy): domain Bacteria; kingdom Bacillati; phylum Actinomycetota; class Thermoleophilia; order Solirubrobacterales; family Parviterribacteraceae; genus Parviterribacter; species Parviterribacter multiflagellatus. The sequence continues at coordinate 7,623 of NZ_JBXPIZ010000003.1, read as the reverse complement.
GCTTGTCGCCGATGCCCAGCGGGTCGAACGCGTGCGCCGGCTCGGGGACGGCGAGCGTCAGGACGAGCACGACCGCGAACGCGAGCGCGCAGGGGCGGACGAACGCCCCGGCCCTGCTCGCGATGCTGCGTGCCCGTCCCGACACGGTCAGGAGACGATGCCCTTGACCGACCCGAGCAGGGCCAGCACGCCGAGCGCGGTGAGCACGATCGGGAGGCCGCGGCGCGAGCCGAAGGCCATCGCGACGCCGCCGCCGACGACGGCGAGGGGGGTCACCGCGCCCGCCGCGACGAGCGCCGGGGTCAGCAGGCGGTTGCAGGTCTGGACGAAGCTGCCGAGGCCCTCGGCGTTCTCCTGGATCCCCGCCGCGCCGCGAACGAGCTGCGCGTAGGGGCCGCCGGTCTTCAGCAGCAGCCACGCGAGCAGCAGCGCCGTCGCCGAGGCGGCCAGGTAGGCCGGCGTCAGCCGGCGGAGGTCGAACTGCATGGGTCCATCGTCCTTTCAGTGGTCGTTGCCGGAAGTGCGAGGCGCACCGGCGCGCGCCCGCGCGCGCCGTTGTCCCAGTCGGCGGTGCCGTCGTCCGACGGCCGGAGCGCGAGCCGGTGTGCGAAGGCCGCCGCCACCGCCGGCGCGGCGGCGAGCGCCGCGGGGTCGTCCGCGGTGGCGACGACGAAGCACCGGCGGCCGCGGGCGCAGCGGACGGTGCGGGCGAGCCAGTCGGCCGCGGGCGGGGACGCGGCGAGCGCGGCGACGTCGCCCACCAGCGCGGCGCCGGGCGGCGCTGCGGCGGCGGTGCGGACGGCGTGCTCGGCGGCGGCCATGTGCGCGGCCGGGCCGGTGAGCGGCGGGAGCCCGGCGAGCGCGTCGGCGAGCGTCGCGAGCGCCTGCTCGTCGCGCGCGGCGACGGCGTCGGCGAGCGCGCCGGTGGTGGCGGTCGCGCCGGAGTGCTCGGCCGCGGCGAGGACCTCCGCGACGGCCGCGGCCAGCACGCGGCGGCCGGGGGCGTCGAGCGCATGGCCGGCCTGCGCGAGGCGCTGGCGGTGCAGGTCGACGAGGAACGCCGCGTCGCCGCCGACCGCCCACGGGTCGAGGTCCGCCGCGACCGGCGCCGCCGCCGTCGTGCGCAGCCCGCTGGCGGCGAGGCGGTCGAGCAGCGTGGCGGCCTCCTCGCGTGCGCGCGCGCCCGTGACCAAGAGCGCGGCGGTCGTCTGGGCCGGGTCGAACGGGTCGAGCCGCTGCAGCCGCGCGTCGTCGGCGTCGATCGCGAACGGCAGGCCGCGCGGGCACGAGCAGCCGCACGCGAAGACGGGGACCGTGTCGGCGAGCTGGTCGGCGCGGAACGGGTGCGTGCGCGCGGCGGCGTCGTCGGCCAACGGGAGCGTCGCGCTCCACAGCACGTCCTGGCGGAACTCGCCGCGGTGGACGCTCGCGCCCGCCGCCTCGCCGAGCGCGTCGGCGACGGCGTCGGCGGTCTCGGCCAGCGCCGACAGGCTCGCGTCCGGGCCGGGCTCCAGCACGGCGAGGTACACGGACGCGGCGATCCCGTCCGTGGCCGGCGCAGGCTCCTCCCCGCCCCGCCGCCGCCCGCGCCGCTCCGGCAGCGCGGGGCCGTGGACGTGCACGGCGAGCGCGAACGGCCGCCCCGCCGGGACGACGTCGAGCAGCCAGCCCGGGCGCGTCGTCGTGGGCGGCCCGGCCAGGTGCACGACCTGCTCGAGCCCGTCGCCCAGCGACACCCAGCGCGGCGAGACGTCGGGGGCGAGCAGCGCCAGGCGCTCCTCCAGGTCGGCGGCGGCGCGCTCGGCGTCCGCCTCCTGCCCCTCGGTCTCCGCGTCGCCCACGACCTCCAGCGGCCGGGGCTCCACCGTGTCCGGCGCCGCGCCGATCCGCCGCAGCAGCACCGCGGCGACGTCGGGGCCGTCGAGCAGGCGCGCCCGCAGGCCGGCCCGCCCGAGCGTCAGCCGCATCGCGTCCGCCTCGCGGAGGGACGTCGCCAGGGCCTCCCGGCTCCGGCGTCCCTCCGCGAGGACGCTCCCGGGCAGCGCCAAGAGGACGTCGAGGTGCAGCGGCGGCCGAGCCAGCTCCGGCGGGACCCCGTCCAGGCTCCCGGGCCGTCCCTCGACGTGGAGCTGGAGCGACGCCCCCGGCGCGAGGCCGGCGGCCAGCGTGGAGAGCACGCCCTGCAGCGCCCCCAGGTCGCCCGCCAGGAGGGATCGCGGGTCGACCGGGGTGAGGCGCAGCAGGCGCACGACGGCACCGTCCTCGCGGACGAGCGCCCCGGTCCGGTCCAGCGCACGGATGCTGAACCGGACCGCGGCGCCGCCCGGGACCGGCCGGACGCCGGACGGCCCCGCCGAGCGGCGGCGGAGGAATCGGGGACGGGCCGCCATCACGATGGACCGCAGGCTCCCCCACGCGTGTCGAGGTCGCCACCGCGACTGCCGATCGGCCCTATCAGGGCTTGCGATGTTCAGCGGCCTCGCGCGCGTCTAGGGTCGCGACGGTGTCCCGGACATCCGGCGTGATCGCCATCGTGACGGGCCTCCTGGCGCTCGTCGTCATGCTCGTCGTCTTCGATCCGATCGGCGAGCTCCAGCAGGTGCAGGGTGGGACGACCACCACCAGCACTCCCGGCGGAGCCCCGTCCTCCGCCCCCGTCGACGAGGACCAGGTGCAGGAGAAGGTGACGGAGGCGCTGATCGTCGGCGCCGCCCTCGCCACGCTCCTCACCGTCACCGCCGGCATCCCGGTCGCGCTGCTCGGCGCGGCGCGGATGCGCGTCCGCCGGCGGCGGCCGATGGTGCGGCACTGGATCCTCCCGTTCCGCTCCGACGAGGCCGACCACGAGGCGGTGCGGCGGCTGCTGGAGAGCTGGCACCAGCAGCTGCTCGAGCAGTGGTGGTGGCGGCCCGTGCGCGGCCAGGCGCCGGTGACGCTGGAGATCGTCACCGAGCCCGACGGGCAGGGCGGCCTGGAGGGGCGCATCGTCGTGGCGATGCCCGAGGCGCTCGTGGCGCCGCTCGCCGGCAGCCTGCGCGCCTGCTACCCGGACAGCCGGCTGCTGCCGCGCGAGGCGCCGCTCCCGCCGACGCCGTACGTGATGCGCCTGAAGAAGCGGTCGACGTTCATCCGCGCGCTGCGGGTGCCGGACGCCGAGCGGCGCAACGTCGCGGACGCGATCCTCACCCAGATGGCGGCGCTGGACGGCCCGGCGGTCGTCCAGCTCGCGCTCCTGCCCACGCCCGCGACGTTCGAGCGGTGGTCGCGCCGCCGGTTCCGCGGGGAGGAGCGCCGGCACGAGCGCCCGCGGGCGTACGACCAGGCGAACCCGGGGCTCCGCTCCGAGCTCGTCCGGGCCGAGCTGGAGGGCGGCCTGTCGATCCAGCACCGGCCGCTCTTCTTCACCGACATCCGGGTCGGCGCCAGCACGTACGCGGACTGCCGCGCGCTGTGCGGCGTGGTCAGCGGCGAGTCGGGCGCGGAGAACCGCCTGATCGAGTGGCCGATCGGCCGCGGCGGGAAGTCCAAGCGCTACCACGAGCGGCTCGCCCGGGCATGGGCGAACCCGCTCCCCGACCTGCACTGGGGCGTCCTCTCCTCCTCCGAGGTCGCGGCCCTGTGGCACCTGCCGAGCCCGGGTCTGACCGCGCTCCCGCTCCGGCGCTCGTCCGTGCCGCGCGTCGCCGCCGCCCCGGAGGTCAGCCGCGAGCCACGGCACGCGCTCGTCCGGGACGAGCGCGGGCCGGTCGGCATCCTGCCCCGCGACAAGTCCGACGGGCTCGGCCTGATCGGCGGGCAGAAGACGGGCAAGACGTCGGTGCTCTGCCAGACCGTCCGCGTCGACACGCTCGACGACGACTGCGCGGTGATCGTCCTGATGCCCAAGCCGGGCGACGCGCGGCTCGCGCTCTCGCTCGTCCCCGAGGGCCGCACCGTGCACTACCTGGACTTCGAGCGCCCGGAGTTCGGCATCAACCCGCTGCTCGCCCCCGGCGACGTCGGCATGGTCGCGGACAAGATCGTCGAGGCGTTCCGCGACGTGAACGAGGAGGGCGACATCAAGGGCTCCTCCGACCGGTTCCTGCGCCAGGCCGCTCAGGCGGCGATCGCGGCGAGCCGGGCGGGGGCGCTCGACGTCCCCCCGAACCTCTGGCACATGTACCGGATGCTGCTCCCGAGCGAGACGGCGTTCCGGGACCACGTCGTCGGCGCGATCTACGGGGACCCGCGCTTCACCGACACGGCGACGTTCTTCGGGCGCGACCTGCCGAACGACCTGCGCGACGCCACGGTCAACACGACGAGCAAGCTCGACGCGCCCCGCAACAAGATCCTGCGCCTGATGGTGGAGTCGCTGGACAAGGTCCTCCGGCACCCGGTCCAGCTCTCGATCGACGAGGTGATCCGCAAGCGCGAGGTGCTGATCGTCGACGGGAAGATGGGCACGTTCGGCTCGGACAACTGCCGGGTGATGATGCAGTTCATCCTCTCGATGCTCTACGGGGCGCTGCAGCGCCAGCAGCAGCTGCCGGAGGAGGAGCGGACGCGCGTCGCACTGAAGGTCGACGAGGCCCACCTGGTCATCAACGACTCGTTCGCCGACGCGCTCGCGACGCTGCGCTCGGCGGGCCTCGAGGTGGTCGCCGCCTGGCAGTACGGGGAGCAGATCCAGGACCCGAAGCTGCGCGCGGGCATGATGTCGCTGCTGCGGCAGCGGTGCATGTTCTCCATGGGCGAGTCGAAGGACGCCCGGGAGATGAGCGACATCGCGATGACGGTCTACACGGACCTCATCAAGGACGACGTCGAGTCGCGCTCCCGGGTGCGGCTGACGCCGGACGTGATCTTCAACCTGCCGAACCACCGGGCGCTGTGCTCGTGGATCGCGCAGGGGGCCCGCAGCCCCGCCTTCCTCGCGGAGACCGTCCCGCTGCAGGCGCGGGCAGAGGTCGTCGAGGCGCACCTGGCCAAGCAGGCCGAGCGCGGGTGCTACGTGCCGGAGCGGCTGGAGAACCCGCTGCCGGCGTTCGGCGAGGACGCCGAGGCGGCGCCCGCGACGCTCGAGCTCGTGGGGGCAACGGTGGAGGCCGGCGGGGACGACCGGCCGCCGTCGCCGGTGGACGAGACCGCGGTGAGCGCGTTCGACCCCACCACCCCGGTCTCGGAGGACGAGGCGCCGCCCCGGCCCCGGTCGATGCGTCCGGCGGGCGCGCCGGAGACGTACACCGAGCTCGACTTCGACACGGTCCGCGACCTGACGTGGGACGACGTCGCGGTCGTGCCGCCGGAGCAGCGCCACGAGCCCAGCCCGCGCGAGCTGCAGATCCTCGCCGCGCTGTGGCAGCACCGGCACATGCTCGGCGGCCAGATCCACCGCCGGTGGTGGCCCGACAGCTCGCTCCGGGCCTGCCAGCAGGGGCTTGCGCGGATGGCCAAGGCGGGGTGGATCCGGCGGCTGAAGCTGATGACGAGCGAGCGGGGCGCCCAGCCGCGCGTCTACTGCCTCACCCAGGAGGGGTTCGAGCTGGCCCAGCGGCACAGCGGGCCGCGCGGCCCGTACATCAACCCGGACACCGAGTGGCGCGAGCCGCCGAGCCGCGACCCCAACGCCGTCCTGCGCGACCTGCGGGTGAACGGCTGGGTCGCGGCGCTGCAGGCGCTGGCGCCGAAGGCGGTGCGGGCGTGGCGTGGGCCCGCCGCGAGCCGGCTCGTGGCACCGCGCCGCAAGGAGCGCGGGGAGTGGGTGCAGCAGGGGCCGGGCGACATCCCGGTCGGCGGCAACCGGCGGCTGCGCGACGCGCCGCTGGACCGGCTGCAGCCGGTCGCGCCGGGGGCGACGGTGGAGGTCCGGGTGAAGGCGGGTGACCAGCCGGTGCGGTTCGACCTCCTGGTGGAGCTCGACCGGTCGCGGGGCGCGGCGTACAACGAGGAGAAGCTGCGCCGGTACGACCTGCTCGTCGCCGGGTGGTTCCGGATGCTGCCGCGGTACCAGACGCTGGGCGTGCCGCCGGTCGTCGTCTTCGTGTGCGAGGACGAGCGCCAGGCGCGAGCCTACCTGCGCACCGCCGACAAGGTCGTGACGACGCGGCTGGCGGAGGCCGGGGTGCCGGAGGCCGAGTGGCCCTGCCCGACCCGGCGCCAGATGTTCTTCGTGGTGGAGCGTGACCTGCACGAGGGGTCGCTCGACGCGCTGGCCCTGCCGGAGCTGCCGCCGGAGGTGCGTGTGCGGCTCCACGGCAAGGAGGCGGCGAAGTGCCGGCCGCGGCGGGTGCAGCTCGTCGAGCGGCGCCTGCTGGACCTCGCCGGAGGGAGGAGCTAGAGATGACCGCCGACACCCGCCCGAGCCTCGCCGACGTCGCCGCCGCCGCGGGACGCCTGGAGACCATCGGGTTCTTCGCCCCCTGCCGCGACCGCCGCGCAGACGCGGTCGCCTCGGTCGCGGGCACCCTCGACGACCCGCAGCGCTTCACGAACCACCTCGCGACCTGCGTCGCCTGCGCGGGCGCGGTGGATGCCCTGGCCCGCGAGGCCGGCGTCCCCGGTGGTGCGGCGGCGCTGCCGTCCGCGTCGGCCCCGCGCCGCCGCACCCGCGCGCCCGCCGCATCCGCGCCGAAGGCCGCTCCGCAGACCGTGCCCGCGGCCGCGCCGGCCGTGCCGGTGCGCGACGAAGCCGCAGTGGCTGCGGCGGCCGAGGAGCTGGAGCGGGCCGGGTTCTTCTCGCCGTGCCCGGAGCGGCGCGACGCGGTGGTCGCCGCCGCGGGGCTGCCGGCGGCGCAGCGGGAAGCGGAGCTGCAGCGACACCTCGGGTCGTGCCTACGGTGCGCGGCGGCGCTCGCCGACCTCGAGCGTGCCGCCGCCGTGCCCGCGCCGCCCTCCCCCGCCCCGCACCGACCGGTCGCGGAGCCGCGCCGGGAGACGTCGCGGCGGATGCCGGCCGCGGGCCTCGCCGACCGCTTCCGCGCGCTCAACGACCGGATCGCGGAGCGCGCCGAGGCCCGGAGGCCGGCCGCGCAGCCGCGCCGAGAGCAGCGCGGCGGGGCGCGCCGGGAGACGCGGCGGATGCCGGGCGCGGGGATCGCCGACCGGCTGCGCGAGCTCAACGACCGGATCGCGGAGCGCGGCCAGACCCGGAGGCCGGCCGCGAAGCCGCGCCGGACGCCGCGCCCGTCGCGGGCCCGGGCGCGGCGCGCGCGGCTGGCCGGGGTGGCGCTGACGGCGCTCGCGCTGGCGGTCACCGCCGGGCTCGTCCTGACGACGCTCCAGGAGGACGAGGCCCCGAGCGTGCCCGTGCGCAGCACCGCGCAGGAGCAGCCGGCGGTGCCGGTGGACGACGGGGCGGCGATGACCGCGCGTGCCGACGGGGTCGCCGCGGACGGCGCCGGGAGCCTGCGTGGGGCGATCGTCGCGGCGCGCACCGAGGCACTCCGGAAGACCGCTGCGGAGGCGCGGGCGGCGCAGGACCGGCGGGTCGCCCGCCGCGTCGCGGCGCGCGAACGGGCACGGGCCCGGGCGCGCCGCCGGTCCGCGCGGCTGATGGCGCTCGCGGTGAGCACCGCGTCGCAGCCCAGCTCCAGCGCGAGCGTGGCGTCGGACGCGGTGCCGACGCCGGCGTCGAGGACGACC